>CAYLKA010000024.1:0-33064 GCA_964384125.1 uncultured Gammaproteobacteria bacterium
CCCATGCACGAAGAATAGGCCGGATCCTGAATGCACTCGGATTCGAGTATGAGGTGCACTGGCTCTCGGTGGGCAAAAATCCGACCGTGTGCGTGCTTGGCCGACACTAACCGCGAGACCCATCAACCCACCGTTACCGCCAAACGTCAGGCATAGAGTAACCGGTTAAACCCCGCTGCCGGACGGACTTCGGCATGCCTCACGGCGACCCACCAGCGCCAACTTACCCCAAGCGGGCTTTGGTCAGCGTGCTATCAATCAAACTCAGAGTCCTTTCCAGTGCTCCGCGATTCTCGGAGACGAGGCGGAGCGCCGCCTCACTAGCCTTCTCTCGAAGCGCGGGCTGTTCAAGATAATCAGCGGCCGCTCGAGTCAGACTCAGCGCACCCTCGACCTGGCGGCCAGCACCTCTCGTTATTGCCATCTCGCTGATCTCCTCCACATTAAACATGTGTGGACCGAAAATAACAGGAACCCCGACAGCGCACGCCTCCAAAAGATTGTGGCCACCGATCGGCACGAGGCTCCCACCGACAAATGCGACCTCCGAAGCAACGTAGAGCTTCTGAAGCTCGCCCATCGTGTCACCTACCAGCACCGCAACGCCGGGCTCTAAAACCCCTTGGTACTGGCTACGACGAATTACTTTATAGCCCGCCCTCCTGCACAGTCTCGCAACACTATTGAATCGCTCAGGATGGCGAGGCACTAGAACCAGCAGTGTCTCCGGATGTGCTTTCCGAAGTTCCCCGAACGCATCCAATACACCTTGTTCCTCGCCACGATGCGTGCTTGCCGCGATCATTACGAAGCGATCGAGACCCCACTCCTCTCGCAAGCTCTTGCCCGATCTAATCAGCGATTCCGGCACCGGCACATCGAATTTCAGATTACCGGTTACATAGATCAGGTGCCTGGACACGCCAAGTGCCGACAACTGCCGCGCGTCCCGCTCGGTCTGCGCACATAAAACGTCCGCGTTAGACAGCATGGCGTGTGTCGTTCTCGGCACGCGTTTGTAGCCCCGCACCGAAGCCTGCGAAACGCGCACGTTCACGAGCAACAACGGGATATGCCTCCTGCGACATTCGCCGAAGAGATTTGGCCAGAATTCCGTCTCAGCAACCACCGCGAACTCGGGATCCACGCTATCCATGAAGCGGCGTACCGCAGCGGGCAGGTCGTAGGGCACGTACGAGTGACTCACTCGATCCCCAAAAAGCTCCTTTACCTGAACCGATCCCGTCGGGGTCGTCGTCGTCACCAGGATTCGATGATCGGGGTAGCGTTGCTCTAGTGCCTTTACAAGCTCTGATGAAGAGCGAACCTCGCCTACTGAAACTGCGTGTACCCAAATAGTCTTCTCATCTCCCATGGAGGGCACATAACCGAACCGCTCTGGCCACCGACGCCAGTACGCCGGATAGCTCATCCCCTTCCATAACAGCATGAACAATGCATAAGGCAATAGGAAATAGACAGCAATTGACCAGACAGTGAACCGTGGGGGCGATGGACGTTCCCTCATCTTCTCCAGTAGAGGTGCCAGCAACTCATAGTTTCGGTCGGTAACTCCCTGGCTTCGAAGAACCACTTCTCTGGCACGTCTACCCATCTCTAATCGTTTGTGCTCATTACCCAATAGAGACTCAAGCGCCGTGCTCAAATCAGCTGCATCCGATACCTGAATACCCGCGTCGGCCCGGAGAAGTTCCTGGACGGTACCTCTGAAACTGAAGTTGTAGGGCCCGAAAAGAATCGGCACACCGAAGACTGCAGGTTCGATGAGATTGTGCCCGCCTTTATTGCTGCCTCTGTAGAACAGGCTGCCGCCTACAAACGCGATATCGGCGACTCCGTAGAGCGCACTCAGTTCCCCCATAGTATCGACAAGCAGGACACTTTTTCGTCCCGGAGGCTGCTTCTTCGCAACATCAACTTGGGTCTTTCGAACCGGGTTCAGAGCCCTCTCTTCCAACACTTCTTCGATCCGCGAGACGTCCGTTGGATAGCGAGGCACGATAATCAAGGAGACGTTCGCGTGTTTAGCGATAAGCCGTTGATAGCTCTCTATCAGGACCTCATTCTCACGGTCATGGAGACTCCCACCGATGATGACCACATCGCCCAAAGAAAAACCGAGGCTAGCGCGCAAATCACGAGAGGTCTCCGTACGTCCAGCGGGGTCCGTCAGATCGTATTTCATGTCCCCCGTTACGTTCACGCGCTGGGGTGAAACCCCAAGTTTCAAGAGGCGGGATGCATACTCTTCATTCTGCACTGCAAGAACCGGCAGGCTACGTAGCAGCTTGGGAACGAGGCGAGTCCTGGCGTGAATACGGTACGACTTGTTGGACATCTTGCCGTTAAGCACGGCGACGGGGATCTTTCGGTTTTGAGTGGCCAGCAAAAAATTCGGCCAGAAATCCGATTCAACAATAACCACTAGCCGAGGGTCAAATCGTCGTAAAAACCGACGCACAATGAAACTAAAATCCGCGGGAAAGAAC
Source organism: uncultured Gammaproteobacteria bacterium (assembly GCA_964384125.1). Taxonomy (GTDB): domain Bacteria; phylum Pseudomonadota; class Gammaproteobacteria; order Steroidobacterales; family Rariloculaceae; genus UBA6522. Next base: position 2,511 of record CAYLKA010000024.1, read on the forward strand.
AAAACTCGGTGCTCGGGATACGCCTTCCTGGCAGCCGAGAAGCCCGTCGAGGAATAGGCAGTAATGACAAGTGGCGTTTCTGGAAAATCAGTCTCCAAACGCCGCACAAGCCCATGCAACAGGGCAATCTCTCCCGCAGAAGAGCCGTGTAACCAGATGGAACCCGCCGCCGGGGGTGGCAACCCAAACCCGAAACGCAACAACATGCTGCGTCCATCCCCGCGGGCCGCGATGCGATAGATAAACCATGGCAGCGTGAGCACAGCAGCTACCAGGTAACCAAGATTCAACAAGACACCCATTGCGAACCAGCACCCCGGCAAAAGGAACGGTTGAGTCGACGGTATCTTATAGGTATTTCAGCTTAGGCGCGGGGTGAGTCAACCTCCAAAGATCGCAAGTTAGCCTCTAACCGTGAGTCGCATTTCCGAACGGTTGTCGAACTCTCTTGAAGTTTCTAGTGGAGCGTGACGGCGGAGTGGACGAAGGTCGGCGCTGCTGCCAAGTCAGCTCTAGATCTCGATCCACCCCTCTAGATACTTCGTGGCATGTCCCCCGATCAGCACACGATCTTCTCGAACCTCACAGTAGAGCTCCGCGCCCCGTTTTGAGGCCTGCCGGGCAAGAATCTCCTGCTTACCGAGACGCTCACCCCAATAAGGCGCCAGCCCACAATGAATAGAACCCGTTGCCGGATCTTCAGGAACCCCCCAGCTGGGAGCAAAGTAGCGGGATACGCAATCGCTCTGATCTCCCGGGGCCGTGATGACCACGCCTGCTGGATGGAGGGTTGCGAGCATCCCGAAATCGGGCGCGAGACCTCGGACGATGGACTCTCGATCAAATACCGCGAAATAATTGTCACGTGAGTCCGTTCTCAGCAATTCTCGAGGTTCATGACCCAGGCCTTCAAGTAAAGGCTCCGGGATATCCGGCACGCTATGAAGCTCCCATCTCGGGAAATCCAATACGAGAAGGTCACCGGATTGCCTTACCCTCAATTCACCACTCAAGGACTCAAACTGAACCTCAGCTCGCCCCGGATCGAGTTCGTTAAACAACACAAAAGCCGTCGCCAACGTCGCATGACCGCATAGCTTGACTTCCGACTCGGGCGTAAACCAACGGAGTCCGAAGCTATCTCCCAACGGAACGAAGAAGGCAGTTTCGGACAAGTTGTTCTCAGCGGCAATCGCCCGCATCGTGGGGTCATCTAGCCATTCCTCGAGAGGCACCACTGCCGCCGGATTTCCCGAAAAGAGCTCCGACGTAAAGGCATCAATCTGGTACAGGCGAAGACGCGCCATGCGAGGGGCTTCGTGCATTGAGACAGGGCCGTTATTGAATCAAGACAACAGCCCCCTCGGCAAGCACTTTCGCAGCGACTCCCGCGGTTCCGAAAGGGGGCTTGTTTGGCTGTCTCTCGTCTAGAACCTCCAACGGAGAATTATGCTCCCGAGCACACGCCCTGGGCAGGGTTCATCTACTCCAGCACTGCAAGCGCCTCGAGACGATCGGCTTCAAACTCGTCACCAGGCACCCAAGCGGGCAAGTCGTCAGCATTTGCGATGATCAGTCCCGCCCAAAATCCGAATCGAGCGTCCTGCACCATACCGTCAAAATTCCAGTCCGCGGTAAGCTCATCCGAGGGTTGGTGGTAATTCACGGAGGTGTATGCGTTGACCTGCTGCTCTCCCCAACCAGCGGGACGTCCGATGAACTCAGTACCCCCATTGAGATAGAGTGCTGGGACACCGATACGGGCAAGACTGAACTGATCGGACCGATAGAAGTATCCCCGATCGGGAAATTGATCCGGCCTGACCACGCGACCCTGATAGTCGGCTACCGCCTGCGCGACGTTATCGAGGGTGGACTTACCCAACCCTACAAACGTGATGTCTTCGGTGGCCCCCCAGATATTCGGACTATCGTAATTTACGGCGCCGGCGATCCTACCCGGCTGAATGATCGGGTTAGTGGCAAAGTACTCTGAGCCCAACAAGCCCTGCTCCTCTGCGCCGACGAAGGCGATGAGGATTGATCGTCGGGGCCGCCGCGGAAGCGAGCCGAAAACACGAGCGATGGCGCTGACCACACCGACACCGGCTGCATTATCCCTAGCACCGTTGAAAATCCGATCCGCCGTCTCAACGGCATCTGACACACCAAGATGATCGTGATGAGCGATGTAGATCACGACTTCCTGCGATAGCTCCGGATCACTGCCCTCCAGAACTCCAAGAACATTCCCGGAACGGGTCCCGGAAATCTCAGCGGTTAAATCAATCGACGTCGTCAGACCCAACGGGATAGGTTCGAAATCCCTGGATCTAGCGGTCGCCTCAAGCTCCTCGAACACCAGGTTCGCACCCGTAAGCAGCCTGCGAGCCGCATCTTCCGTCACCCATGCTTCTACCTGAAGGCGCGGTTCATCGCCTGCCGGCAACTGGAACTGCTCCCCCGTCCACGAGGTCTGCACAACTTGCCACGGGTAACCAGCCGACGGGATGGTGTGTATAACGATTGCTCCGACTGCACCTTGACGTGCCGCACTTTCGTATTTGTAGCTCCAGCGTCCATAGTAGAGTCGCGTCTCACCCGCGAACAGAGTCGGATCCCAGTCCGGATCGTTGTTCAGCATCAGTAGGACCTTGCCGCGCAGATCTGCTCCCTTAAAGTCATCCCAATCGTGCTCCGGCGCCTGAATCCCATATCCAACAAAGACCACCTCCGCACCAAAGATCGAGGCTTGCGATTCCTGAAGCCCACTGGCCAATATGAATTCTTCGCTCTGTATCAGTTCTAGAAAGGTTTCGCCGTCAGTAAACGACCAGGTCTCGGGCTGAGCCGTATTTATTCCTACCAGATCAAAGGGTTGTATCCAATCCCCCCCGGGGCCAGCCGGGGCAAAGCCCGCTTCGTCCAGCAATTCGCCAAGGTAGGCCTGCGTGAGAAAATCGCTCCTGGTACCTGGCAACCGGCCTTCGTAACGGTCGTCTGCAATCTCGACAATCGGGCCCCGGATCAACTCGGCCGTCAAGCTGTTAGCCGCCGCCACATAACTCGGATCGTCGAAAACGGAGGCGGATTCTGGTGACACCCCAGCCTGCTCCCACGTACATGCGCCGATCAGCATCGATCCCGAAACTAAAAAAGAGAGACTCGAGGGTGCGCTACTCATGCAGGCCTCCGAAGCCCGCGACTCAGGAAAAGTGCATCGTAAGCCATTCCGCAACGAGTGCAGGTTTAGATTCGCCTTCTATCTCGATAGTCACTTTGGCCTTTACCAGCATCTGACCCGAACGCTCCTTGACATCAATCAAGGTAGCGACCGCTCGAATTCGGCCATCGACCTTCACGGGAGCGGCAAACCGAACGCGATCGAATCCATAGTTAATGACCATGCGCACGCCTTCCACCGAGGGGGCGAAATTATCACAGAGGTGGACGATCATGGATAAGGTCAACATACCGTGTGCAATCGTGCCACCGAATGGGGAATCGGCGGCGCGCACGGGATCTATATGAATGAACTGGCGGTCTTCCGTCACATCGGCAAACTGATTGATGCGATCTTGACCTAGCTGAAACCAGTCAGATGTCCCCAAGTCCTGGCCTACCAGCCCGAACAACTCTTCCCTCGTCATTGTGTCAGACATTCTTATCTCCGTTTTGACCGGCGTGGTTTACCGCGAGCCCCTTCTCTGATCGCACTCGGTTGCTTTTACGCTGACGCCGTGGCGCAATGGGCACGTGATAGAAAATCCATGTCTCAAACAAGCCAGATGGCCCGCCCGAGATGCGCAATTGAAGGGGTGTCAGCATATCGGACCGAAGGTTCATACGCGAGCCGCTAAGTCGTATTCATGAATGATGATCCTCGCATCGGCTTCGTAAGCCTAGGCTGCCCGAAGGCATTGGTCGATTCCGAACGCATCTTGAGCCGGCTTCGCGCCGAGGGTTATTCGACCAGCGCAAGTTATGAGAAAGCAGATTTAGTCGTCGTCAACACATGCGGCTTTCTGGATTCGGCGAGAGAGGAGTCGCTGGAAGCGATCGGAGAAGCGTTGGCACAGAATGGTCGGGTAGTGGTGACAGGGTGTCTGGGCACGGAGGCAGAGCTCATTCAGCAGACCCACCCCGGAGTCCTTGCCATTACCGGACCCCACCAGTATGACGAAGTCGTTGCGGCGGTCCACGAGGTGCTCCCACCACCGCATGATCCGTTCCTGGACCTTATTCCTCCACAGGGCATCAAGCTCACGCCGACTCACTACGCCTATTTGAAGATCTCCGAGGGCTGTAACCACCGCTGCAGCTTTTGCATCATCCCCCGACTGCGAGGAGGTTTGGTCAGCCGGCCGGCCGGCGACGTACTGAGCGAGGCGGAAGCGCTCGTGAACGCCGGCGTACGGGAACTCTTAGTCATCTCTCAGGACACCAGCGCGTACGGTGTGGACACCCGTTACGCCGAATCACAGTGGAAGGACCGGATAGTCCCGACGCGTACGACAGAACTCTGCGAAGCCTTAGGCGAGTTGGGTGTATGGGTAAGGCTTCACTACGTCTACCCCTACCCGCACGTCGACGAGCTCCTACCCTTGATGGCGGAAAAACAAATTCTTCCCTATTTGGACGTTCCTTTTCAGCATGCAAGCGACCGTATCTTGAGGGCAATGAAACGCCCAGCCGCTGAAGCTCGCACGCTGGAACGCATCCGCAACTGGCGCAAAGAGGTCCCTGACCTCACGATCCGCTCAACATTCATCGTCGGCTTCCCCGGTGAAACAGAAGACGACTTCAATCGCCTGTTAGACTGGCTTACCGAGGCACAACTCGACCGTGTCGGTTGCTTTCGATATGAACCTGTTGACGGCGCGGCTGCCAATCATTTACCTGATGCCGTGCCCGAAGAAGTGAAAGAGGAGCGCTGGCATCGACTGATGACGTTGCAACAAGAAATCAGCGCGGACCGACTTCGGCAGAAAGTTGGCCGAGAGATTCACGTAATCATCGACCAGGCAAATGAAAATGACGCCATCGGTCGATCAGAGGGTGACTCACCAGAGATCGACGGGAAAGTCCTCCTGAGCGACGGAAAGTTCCTAGTCGGCGATATCGTCCGCGCGCGCGTCGAAAGTGCTGGGCCCTATGATCTCTGGGCCACGTGCAGCCTATAATTCGCCTATGAACGTCTTTGTAAAACCCTTTGCAGCACTACGCCCCGAGGCCGAGCACGCTGCCGCCGTTGTCGCGCCTCCCTACGACGTGGTCAGCGCGGACGAAGCTCGTGAGCTTGTGGTTGACCGCCCGAATAGCTTCCTCCACATATCACGACCGGAAATAGAGTTCACCCCAGAAACGGACCCTTACTCTAATGAGGTCTGCGAGAGGGCGGGGAAGAATCTAAAACGACTCAAGACACTCGGGCTCCTGGTAAGAGACAAAGCACCGGCTTACTACATTTATGAACTTAAGATGGGGAAACACGAGCAGACCGGCGTCGCATTGACGGTCTCGGTCGATGCATACCAGGCCAACCGAGTACGAAAGCACGAACTCACGCGTCCCACGAAGGAAGACGACCGAGTCCGCAATATGCTCAGTCTGAACGCTCAAACTGGACCCGTTCTCAGCGTCCATCGTGCAGATGAGTCGGTAAAAGAATTGTTGACTCGACTCAAGACTGAGCCAGCGTTGTTCGAGGTAAGCGGTCAACATGACGTTCTACACACAATCTGGCGAGTGGATGAGGCCAACTCCATCGCAGCCATCTCCGCCGCCTTCGAACGCTTGCAAGCCATCTATATCGCGGACGGGCACCATCGCTCAGCGGCCGCAGCCCGCGTAGCAGACGAGCGGCGTAGTCCCCAGCGTCCTACAACGGAGAGCCACGACTACTTCTTGACCGTTGTTTTCCCAGACGACGAGGTACGGATTTTCGACTACAACCGTGTTGTGAGAGACTTGAATGGTCTGTCAGTTTCGGATCTGCTGCAACGTCTTGCCGAAGACTTCGACGTGACTTCCTGCGAGGATTCTGTAGCACCACCCGGACCCTCAACTTTCGGAATGTTCGTTGAAAACCAATGGTACCGTCTAGAGCTCCGTGAAGAGCTCATTCCCACGAGGGACCCGGTCGCACGACTCGACGTAAGTCTGCTGCAGGATCGGATTCTCACCCCAATACTTGGCGTCGGCGACCCGAGAACGGATCCACGAATCGACTTCGTAGGCGGCGTTCGCGGACTCGGAGAGCTTGAACACCGCGTCCAGAGTGGGGAGCAAGCGGTCGCGTTCTCTCTCTTTCCCACTGGTATGGATCAGCTGATGGCAGTTGCCGACGCTGGTGAACTCATGCCACCAAAATCCACATGGTTTGAGCCGAAGCTGGCAGATGGCCTACTGAGCCACGTCCTGGACTAGCCCTCCCGAACCACGCGAACCGATGAAAGCGGCGAGTGCCTTCGCGGTATGCGAGCCTCGCTTTCGGCGCATGACCTGTTCCGGCGGGCCCTTGGCGACAATCTTGCCACCACCGTCCCCGCCCTCCGGACCCATGTCTACGACCCAGTCCGCCTCCGCGATGATATCGAGATTGTGCTCAATGACGATGACCGTGTTGCCCGCGTCCACCAGCCGATGCAGGACCCTAATCAGTTTCTCTACATCGGCCATGTGCAACCCGATGGTCGGCTCATCCAGCACGTACAGCGTGTGGCGGGCTGTGAGGTGCAAGCGCTCCAAACGCGGCCGTGCCTTTGACAGTTCCGCTACCAACTTGATTCTCTGCGCCTCGCCACCAGAAAGCGTGGGGCTCTGCTGCCCCAGCGTAAGGTAACCGAGCCCGACATCCTGCAGAAGCTGCATGGTATACGCTAACTTCGGATGGGCCTCGAAAAACTCCGCGGCTGCATCGACGCTCATCGCAAGGGTCTCCGCAATATTCTTGTCCCCGTACTTGACTTCGAGTGTCTCACCATTGAACCGACCCCCGTCGCAGCGGTCGCAGCGAACCCGGACATCGGGAAGAAAGTTCATCGCTATTTTCTTCACGCCCTGACCTTCGCAATAGTCACAACGACCACCGGTTACGTTGAATGAAAACCGTCCCGCCCCATACCCTCTCAATCGGGCTTCCGGCGTTTTCGAGAATAACCTTCGCACCTCGTCCCAAACTCCGATATACGTTGCAGGACACGAGCGGGGAGTCTTTCCGATAGGTGTCTGGTCAACTTCAAGAGCCCGATCAATAACTTGCCAACCTTCGAGACCTCGGCAGCCAACGAGCCTCTTTCGGCCGCGAGTTCGAGCCAGTGTCGCCTTGAGATTCTCGAATAGCACCTCCCGGATTAGCGTGCTTTTTCCACTGCCGCTCACACCGGTCACGCATGTAAGTGTGTTAAGTGGTAACTCCAAATCGATTCCACGCAGGTTGTAACGCTCGGCGCCAACCACACGCAGTCGACGTAACCCATCGCCCCGAGTTGGTCGTCGTACACCCTCGAGGGGATGGGTTAACGGGGCTGCCAGCATTCGACCGGTAATCGAACGCGGCGATTTCAGAATGTCGGACAACTCGCCCGTCACGACGACCTCCCCGCCCTCGACGCCGGCACCCGGCCCCAGATCGATGACGTGGTCCGCTCGACGTATGGTCTCTTCGTCATGCTCAACGACAACGACGGTGTTGCCTTTCGCCGTGAGCCGCTCCACGGTCTCCAGCAACAGGTCATTGTCCCGCGGATGCAAACCAATGGTTGGCTCATCGAGGATGTAACACACTCCCCGCAGATTCGAGCCTAGCTGGGCGGCGAGCCGGATGCGCTGCGCTTCACCGCCGCTCAGCGTGGGAGCCGCTCGATCCAGAGTTATGTATCCTAGACCAACGCGCTCGAGAAACTTCAAACGACTTTGCAACTCCTCGAACACGTCTTTCGCGATCTGCCGCTCACGGTCGTTGAGTTTGATTCTTTCGAAACGCTTCAATGCACTCGTCACAGAAAGGGCTGCGTACTGAGCCACGCTCCTGCCCTTGAATCGCACAGCCAGCGCCTCTGGTCGAAGACGCTCCCCCGCACAAGCCCGGCAGACTTTCGGATCACCATCCCAAGCCTCCAGCCACCGAGTCTCCTCCCCGGTCTGCTCACCATCAAAATCCTCCAACTCTAGCCCTGTGCCACAGCAACGACTGCACCAGCCATGCTTCGAATTGTAGGAAAAGAGCCGAGGGTCCAAGTCTTGGAAGCTACGATGGCAGCTCGGACAGGCCCGTTTGACAGAGAATAGCCGTCCTCCCGTCTTTCGACCCTCAAGCGGAAGCACTCGAACCCTGCCAGTCCCATGTTCCAGAGCGCGCCTCAGCAGGCTACCTATGGTTTTCTCAGCTTCGGGCGAAACGCGAACTTCTCCCAAGGGAAGCTCAATATCATGTTCCCGGAAGCGATCGAGCTTTGGCCAGTCCCGGGTCTGAACAAACTCGCCGTCAACCAGTAAAGCGTCAAATCCCTTTTTCGCGGCCCATTCGGCCAGCTCCTTGTAGTAACCCTTTCTACCTACCACCAATGGGCTCAGTAGGACCACCCGCCGGCCCCGAAAGCGCGACATTAGTTGGCCGAGTATCGCCTCGCGGCTCTGGGCGTTGATGGGAACCTCACAGTCCGAACAGTATTGGACACCGAGCTTTACAAAGACCAAACGCAGGAAGTGGTAGATCTCGGTCAGCGTAGCGACAGTGCTCTTACGCCCCCCCCTGCTCATGCGCTGCTCGATCGCGACGGTTGGGGGAATCCCGAATACCGCATCTACGTCCGCGCGACTCGCCGGCTGGACAAACTGGCGAACGTACGCATTCAGCGACTCCAGATATCGACGCTGTCCTTCGGAAAATAGAATATCGAATGCGACCGTACTCTTTCCGCTACCACTGACACCGGTGATAACGGTGAATCGATCGCGCGGTACCAATATGTCGACATTCTTGAGGTTGTGCTCTCGCGCTTGAACGATCTCAATTCCTCCGTTCAAGCGCTTCCTCCTTTTAGAGGCTACAACCGGTTGTATCGTTGGAGTGCCGCTTATCTCTACCAGGTGCGATGCCAACGCCCGTCCTGTGTAACTCTCTTGGATGCAGGCAAGCTCCACCGGCGTGCCCACAGCTATGACCCGCCCGCCATCGGAGCCCCCCTCGGGGCCCAAATCGACTATCCAATCAGCGCAACCGACCACATCCAGGTTGTGCTCTATCACCACCACGGAATGGCCGCGATCGATAAGCTCCGAAAATGCCAGAAGCAATTTATCGACGTCGGAGAAATGCAAACCCGTCGTAGGTTCATCGAAGAGGAAAAGCGTGCGCCCTTGATTCCGTTTTCCCGCCTTCGCCAAATGACCCGCCAGCTTTAGTCGCTGAGCCTCTCCACCAGAGAGTGTCGGAACTGGCTGGCCTAGAGTCAGATAGTCCAATCCTACGGCCTTCAACGGCCGGAGCCCCCTAATGACGGCAGTGTCGTTCGCGAAATAGTCCATAGCCTCGGCGACGGTCATCCTCAGCACGTCAGCAATGGATTTGAAACCACCTACCTCGTCTCTATGCAGACCTACCTCCAAAATATCCGGCCGGAAACGATCCCCGTTACAGTCGCCGCAGCGGATATAGACGTCGCTTAGAAACTGCATCTCGACATGCTCAAATCCATTTCCAGAGCAGGTTGGGCATCGGCCGTTACCCGAATTAAAGCTGAAGGTTCCAGGCGTATAACCGCGTTCACGAGCCGCAGGCTCGGCGGCAAACAGCTTACGTATGCCGTCTAAGGCACCAACAAAGCTAGCCGGATTCGACCGTGTCGTCCTTCCGATCGGCGCTTGATCTACCGAGACAACATCATCGATGTGCTCGACCCCGAGGATCTCGCGGTGCTCGCCGGGAGGGGCCTTTGGGTTGCCCTTGAGCTTGGTCAGAGCATTGAACAATACGTCTTGGATGAGTGTCGATTTTCCGGAGCCGCTGACACCGGTGACACAGACCAATCGCCTCAAAGGCACTCGAACGTCAATGTCTTGCAGGTTGTGCTGTGTCGCCCCCCGAACCTCTATCCACTGGCAGTGTTCGTCGATTCCCCTGGGAGACGCTCTCGCTAACCGTCGCTCGTTTCGCAAGAACTGCGCAGTGACCGAACGCTTGCTCCTCAAGAGAGCGCGTGGGGTGCCAGAGAATACAATCTCACCGCCAGCAGCGCCCGGACCGGGGCCAAGATCCAGGATGCGGTCCGCCGATAGCATGACCTGCGCATCATGCTCTACGACAATAAGCGTGTTCCCCGCGTTCCGCAGTCGGTGAAGCACGTCTATCACCCGACTCATGTCCCTGGGATGCAGCCCGATACTGGGCTCATCCAGAACGAAAAGCGCATTGACTAAAGATGTCCCGAGGGCGGTGGTGAGGTTTATTCTCTGCACTTCACCACCAGACAGGGTCCTCGACTGTCGATCCAACGTGAGATAGCCAAGACCGACTTCCCGCAGGAAGCGTAAACGGCCCAGGATCTCCTCAAGGAGCAGCGAGGTTGCCTCATCCATCACACCGGGCAAACGCAACCCCTCGAAAAAAGCACATGCGTCAGTGATAGGGAGAAGCATGACATCGTGTATCGTCAGGCCGGGCAGTCTAGAAAATATGCAATCATCAAAACCCAGGATCGGATGTTTGTACCTGTCGGTCACCCGAATGAGCTTTTTGACGTCCCCTAGGCTGCCTAACCGCCAAAGCAACGACTCTGGTTTCAAACGCGATCCGTCACATTCGGCGCATATATCGTAAGACCGGTACTTCGCTAGAAGCACCCGAATGTGCATTCGGTAACTCTTCCTTTCAAGCCACGCGAAGAAACGATCGAGCCCATACCAGACGCCTTTGCGCCTAGGACCTTCGCCTCTCCAGATCCACTCGCGGTGCTCCGGCTCTAGATCCGACCACGGAACATCAACGGGAACCCCTCTCGCCTGCGCGAGTTCGAGGAGCGCACTTTGCCGCTTCAGATAGCTCTTGCTCTGCAGCGGTTTTATGGCGCCCTCAGCCAGCGTCATGCGTTCATCCGGAATCACCAAACGGTGATCAATGCCCATCGTGCGTCCGAATCCGCGACATGGCTCACAGGCACCGAGCGGAGAGTTAAAGGAAAAACTGTTGGAGCTTGGCTGACCGTAGTAAATATCGCATTCGGCACAGTGCAAATGTGAAGAGAATCTAAAGACAGCCTTGTCCCCCTCCAGGAAACGCACCGTCACGTGCCCACGGCCGTGCTCCAGGGCGGCTTCAAGATCCTCGAGAATCCGAGCACGATTCGAGCCCTCAAATCGCAGCCGATCCTGAACCACTTCAAGGCCCTGGGACGTCCTAGAATGGATGCGCGTGTAGCCCTGGCCGGCCAGATAGCCTTCTATTTCCTCCCCAGTGAAGTTCTCGGGTATGACTACGGTAAACGTGAGAGCGACGCGGGGGCGTTGTCCTTCCTCTTCGGGGATACGCCTCTGTAGACTCCGATAGATAGCGTCAGGCGTATCGCGGCGAACTTCCTCGCCACACTCACGGCAAAAGAGTGTTGCAGCTCGCGCGAACAACAGCTTGAGATGGTCATTGATCTCAGTCATCGTCCCAACAGTGGATCGAGACGTTCTCACGGGGTTGGTCTGATCAATCGCGATAGCCGGCGGGATACCTTCGATACTATCGGTGCGGGGCTTATCCATCCGGTCAAGGAACTGCCTAGCATAGGGAGAGAACGTCTCAACATAGCGACGCTGTCCCTCCGAATAAATCGTATCAAAGGCTAGGGAGGACTTGCCGGAACCGCTGACACCGGTAATTACGATGAGTTCATTGAGCGGCAGGTCCAGATCCAAACCCTTGAGATTATTCTGCCGAGCCCCGCGTATGCGGATACAGTCTGTTGTCATAGATAAATCTTTTTCGTTCCCAGGCCTTGGTTCCACCTGTTAGTCACCAGCGTTGTCGCCCTCCCGGTCGAGGAACCGCTTAGTAAGGTCGCTATAGGCGTCGATACGCCGATCTCGGAGAAACGGCCAACCCACGCGGAACTCTTCAATCTCCACCAAATCTAGATCCACGGTGAGTACAACCTCTTCGCCTGATGATGCCCTATCCAGCACACGGCCATCCGGCGCACATACGAAACTCTGACCCCAGAACTCGATGCCTGTAGGCTCGTTAGGGTGCGCTTCGAACCCCACGCGATTGGCGGCAACGACGAAACAACCGTTGGCGATCGCGTGGCTCCTCTGTATGAGTTCCCACGCCTCGTGTTGGCGAGCACCAAGTGTCGCCATCTCTTCGGGGTGCCACCCGATAGCCGTCGGATAGATCAGGATATGCGCACCATCCAGCGCAGTCAGTCGTGCCGCTTCCGGATACCACTGGTCCCAGCAAACCATCACGCCGCATTCTCCCACCTGAGTGCTGAAAGACTTGAAGCCGAGATCGCCGGGCGCGAAGTAGAACTTTTCGCAGTACCCAGGGTCATCCGGAATGTGCATCTTCCGGTATTTGCCGAGGTAACCGCCTTTTCCATCAATGACGATGGCTGTGTTGTGGTAAATGCCCGGAGCTCGACGCTCGAATACGCTTGTTACGACAGTCACCTCAAGTTCCAAAGCCAACGCCTCAAGGGCCTTAGTCGTGAAGCCGGGAACGGACTCCGCTAGCGCGAAATGCGCCGGATCCTCCGTCTGGCAGAAGTAGCGCCAGGAGAAAAGCTCAGGGAGGCAGACTAGTTTAGCCCCTTCTTCCGCCGCCTTTGACACCAGCTTCGATGCGCGATCCAGATTCACTGCCGGATCGGTGGACATGCTCATCTGCACGACTCCGACCTTCAGACGCTCTGGTGGGACTCCGATCACGAACCCAGATCCTGGCCGAGTGTGCCGGGGTCGCAGTAAGTACTTTGCTGCAGGCACGCCATGTATTGTTCGAGAATGGCCATGCCGATCTTTGGACGCACAACGCCCGCCTGAATCTTGGCGCGAACCAGCTCGCTCATACGTCTGTGAAGATCGTTCGGGAAGTACTGAACCTGGGCCAACATCTCCTGGACGGATGTTCCCGGAATGATCTTCTCAAACCGAAACTCATCTTCTTCCTCCTCGTCAGCATAGACATGAACCTCCGAAACTCTGCCGAAGAGGTTGTGTGCGTCACCCATGATGTCCTCGTATGCCCCCATGAGAAAGAACCCCATAAAGGTGGGATTACTCGGCTGAAAAGGGTGCACGGGGAGAAAGGATTTATTCGCACAGGAAGATACATAATGACTCACCCTCCCATCGGAGTCGCAGGTGAGATCCACTAGAACACCCCGGCGGGAGGGGCGTTCATCCAGCCGGTCGATCGGCATGACCGGGAACGGCTGCCCTATCGCCCAGTGATCCAACATGGACTGGAACACCGAGAAATCGCACAGGAATTGATCCGCGAGCAATCCTTCGAGTTCTCCAAGCTCCGGTGGCCGCGGCCCGACGTCCTCTAACCGACTCAACAACAACCGACATACAGTCCAATAGGCTCGGTCAGCGAACGCATGCTCTTCAAGAGACAAATTGCCCATCGTGAACAGCGTGCTCGTTTCATCATACTTCTCGGATGCTTCATGAAATATTTCGATCGCTCTGTCCGAAGACCTAATGTCCACGCTTCGTTCAACGAGTTGATAAAGACTTCGGCACGCCTCGTGAGCATCATGGGGTAAATCCATCTTTGAGCTCAGCTCATTCCGCTCCTGAGAGCCCAGGACAGGTACGATCAGAATCGAGTGGTGGGCGGTGATCGCCCGGCCGCTTTCCGTGATCAACACCGGCAGCCGCACACCCTGCCCATCACACACTTCCTTCACCGTCTCAACGATTGCGTTCGCGTACTCTTGCATTGAGTAATTCACTCCGCCATCGTTATCGCAGCCGTCTTCGTCATAGTTAACGCCCAACCCGCCGCCGACATCCAAATACCTTAGGCCCACACCACGCTTGATGAGAGAGGCATAAACCTGAGCCACCTCGCGAATCGCCCGTTTCAACGTGCGGATATCCGCCACCTGACTACCCGGATGGCAATGCAGTAACTGCAGACGATCAAGGTTTCCGATGGCCTCTAATTCATCCACGAGTTCGACTAGCTCCGGCACTGACAAACCGAATTTTGATCTCAGACCGCAACAATCCGCCCAGCGCCCCGACCCCTGCGTTGCAAGGCGGACGCGCGCACCGATCATGGGAATAAACCCCTTTCCCCACGCAAAAGACTTGAGATCTTCGAACTCCTTTAGCTTTTCGACCACCGGAATCACGTTCTTTCCTAGACGTTGAGCCGAGACCATCAATCCAATCATCGTTTGATCTTTGACTCCGTTGCAGATCAACAACCTCTGGTCATCCTGAAGATGAGGCAGCGCCGCCACGAGTTCAGCCTTTGAGCCACACTCAAGCCCCATTCCGTACTTACGGCCTGAATACAGAATTGCCTCCACGACTTCGTGCAGCTGGTTCACCTTCATGGGATAGACGCCCTGATAGACGCCGTCATAACCCACCGCCTCAATCGCCGTTTCGAAGGCCCGGTTGAGACGCTCGACCTGAGCGCAGAGCACGTCCTGAAAGCGAATCAATAGAGGGAAATCGACGCCTCGTCTGCGCGCTTCCTCAACTACGGAAACGACATCGATGGAGCCGGAAGACCCTCGTCCTGTTCGCACCGCCACATGTCCGTTCGCATTGATAAAGAAATAGCCCTCACCCCAATACGGAACCCGGTACAGCTCCTCTGACTGCGATATCGACCACTCAGGCCTCTGGACCGGTATCGTCAAAACCCGAGGCACTTCACTGCTCCATAACGAACGCGAATATCAAGGGCGCCACAATCGTCGCATCGGATTCGATGACGTAACTGGGTGTATCTACCTCCAGCTTGCCCCAGGTGATCTTCTCGGAAGGCGCAGCACCCGAATAAGACCCGTAACTGGTAGTAGAGTCAGTGATCTGACAGAAATATCCCCATCTTCGAACGCCCTCTTTACGCAAGTCCTTCTCCAACATCGGAACCACGCAGATCGGGAAGTCGCCCGCTACGCCTCCACCAATCTGAAAAAAACCGACAGGAGATCTTTCACTGGTGCGCTCATACCAATCGGCGAGCAACATCATGTACTCGATTCCAGAGCGAACAGTTCCGACGTTCTCGATGTCTCCATCGATGCACCGAGCCGCATAAACATTACCTAGCGTAGAATCCTCCCAGCCTGGAACGAACAGGGGTAGATCTCGCTCGCTTGCCGCAACCAGCCAGCTGTCGGCCGGATCTATCTCGTAGGCGCCCTCGAACTGCCCGTTGCGCAGCGCTACGTAGAGAAACTCGTGAGGAAACCGTCGGTCCCCGGCGCGATCTGCGGCGATCCACTCCTTGAGGAGGATCGCCTCCACTCTTCGCATCACTTCTTCTTCTGGGATGCAGGTATCCGTAACTCGATTGAGTTTACGTCTGCGAAGCGCCTCCTCCTGCTCGGGATTGAGGTGGCGGTATTGCGGAATTCGCAGGTAGTGATCGTGCGCGACGAGATTGAACAGGTCTTCCTCTAGATTGGCCCCAGTGCAGCAGATGGCGTGAACCTTTCCACGACGAATCATTTCAGCGAGGGATAGGCCCAACTCGGCTGTGCTCATTGCACCAGCAAGCGTCACCAACATCGAACCGCCGTTACCTAGAAACGACGCATAACCCTGCGCAGCATCCAGCAACGCGGCACTGTTGAAATGTCGATAGTGGTGTTTGATGAAGTCGCTGATGGGCCCCATCTATTGTTTTCCTTGTGCCGGGCGCATGGAGGAGTTTAGCCGAAGAGGGGTACCTGTTGCGTTAGGCAGTGCACGCCTCCTAAGCCAATAAGCAGCTCGCGACAGTCGATCGCCACCATCTCTCGGCCGGCAAAACAGTCACCAAGAATCTCTCGAGCAAGGTCGTCGTGTCTACCCCCAAAAGCCGGCAAGATCACGATCTCGTTGGCAACGTAGAAATTAGCGTAACTGGCTGGCAGACGCCGGCCTTGATGATAGATAGCATCCGGCATCGGGAGGTCCGTGACCTCCAACGAACGGCCGTCGGCAAGCGCCACCTCCCTCAGTCGACGTCGGTTCTCGTTCAAGGGCAGATAATTAGGATCAGTGGCATCACTCTCCATCGCCACAACAACTCGATTCACACTCACGAAGCGAGCGAACTGATCAATGTGACCATCGGTATCGTCACCTTCGATGCCTCCATCGAGCCAGATGAGTTGCTCCACGCCAAATGCATTCTTGAGCCTGCCCTCAATAGCCGTGCGATCCAAGGTCGGATTGCGGTTCGGATTCAAGAGACATCGTTCGGTCGTCAAAAGGGCGCCGGCTCCGTTAACGTCTATAGCCCCACCCTCCAACACCATCCCGGGTGCGAATCGAGGAACCGAAAGTTCTTTGGCCATGGCCCTGGGAATCGCGCGATCCAAGTCGAAGGGTGGGTACTTCTCACCCCAGGCGTTGTATTCAAAGGAGAGCGCCATCAGCGATGCGCCCCGATGATCTCGAGTCAAGAAGATGGCACCATAATCACGGCACCAAGCATCGTTCGTCGGGAATCGGTGAAATATGATCGCATCTGGCGACGCTCGGCCGCGAAGCAACCCGGCAACATGACGCTCGTGGGACTCATCGATAACGTTAATCCGAACAGTCTCGCTCTCCGACAGCGCCTCTACGATCGATGCCATCGCAGTCTCCGCGGCGGGAAGGGCACCAGGCCAGGTTTTTGCGTTATGCGGCCACGATAACCAAGTCGCGGAGTGTGTTTCCCACTCAGCGGGCATTAGGTAGCCGAGGCTCGCCGGCCAACTGTCGTAGTCAACTCCCAATGATGAGCTCCTGCGGAAAAAACGATCATAGCTGGTACGGCGCTGCCTAGCGGAATCTGATCCGACGGCAGTCCTAGACTGAACCAGGTATGATCGAATTATGAAGCTCGTCTACGCGCTGTTTGTCGCCACACTCGGTGCTAACCCCTTGCTAGCTCAGGGCCCTGAAAAGGGTATGCTCCTGGTGGCGACACCCGAAATCCGTGATTCTCGGTTTTCGGAGACCGTGATCCTGCTCCTTCACTACGAGTCCGAAGGCGCACTCGGGGTAGCGATCAACCGTCCAACTTGGGTCGATCCCTCGGCAGCCTTCCCCGAAATGGACTTTCTGCAAGACTATCGTGGGAACATTTTCGTCGGCGGCCCCGTAGCTCGAGCCAACTTGCTATTACTGGCAAAAGGACCCGACATCGATATTTCGGATACCGAGCCGATTTTCGAAGATATTTATTTCAGTGCCGACGCTGAGTTTCTCCGTGACGTCGCCGCGACAGCAGATACCGATCAGCGCCTGCGATTGTATGCGGGACATGCCAGCTGGGAAACGGGACAACTCGACCGTGAAATCACTGCCGGCCACTGGCTCGTCATTCCGGCGAGATCCGATATAGTTTTTGCGGAGGATCCGTTGGAGATCTGGCAACAGGTGTCAGCTCTAGAATCCGAAATGACGGTCCGTTTGCCGGTGAGGGAATCCGCTGTAGCGTCTCTGCCTTAGGCGAGGGGATGCCATACGCCTACTACGCGAAGCTAAAGGCCAAAGACAAGGCAATCTATCGCCGTAGCGACGAGATCGAGAAGATCGATCTCCAAGGCGCTTTTAGCCTCCATCCGCTAGTCGAGAAACTGGAGAAGACTTTAGGCACCGAGGATCGCGAGAAGACGGAACGCATTCTCAAGGACTTAGCGAACGCTATTCTTAACGATCTGGGCCTGACTCCGGTAACGCTCAAGCTACTCGCCGCTCGACCGAGTCACGACTGGGGCGAACTACATGGGCTATACGAACCCGGCGAGGGAAGACGAAAAGCTCGAATTACCGTCTGGATGCGCACTGCACACCACAAACGAGTAATAGCCTTCAGAACCTTCTTACGAACGCTGCTTCACGAGCTCTGCCATCATCTGGATTACGAGCTGCTGAAGCTAGATGACTCGTTCCATACCGAGGGCTTTTTCAAGCGTGAATCCAGCCTTTTTAAACAGCTGCTACCGAAAAAGGCTTCGTAGCCCACCGACCGCCGCAAATCGTAGGAGGGAAACCCAAGTCACTAGCCAACCCCGGATTCCCTCGGGGTCGCCCTTGCGCCAGGACCACGTTTCAACCAACCCCACCACAGCCCAGCCGATGCGATCCCGCCTGCTGCGAGCGCACTCGCCAGGGGAATGGGGCTTGGAACATCGTTGAGACTCAGGACCGATGACGCCAGCGCTCCGGCCAGGAACTGGTTGACGCCCACAACGGCCGCCGCGGCACCTGCGTGACCTCTGAACCGAGTGAGAACGTGAGCAATAACATTCGAGAAGATAAATGCCATCCCAAACGTGTAAAACATCGAGGGAATCAGTATCGCCAATAGACCGCCGAGAAAAATGTTTGCGAACAGCCCGATGATGCCAGCCAGAGCCACAATGACGGTACCCACGGACAATAGTTTCGTAATCCCGAGCCTCATTACCAAACGCCCGTTGATAAACGATCCCACAGCGCCCCCAAGCATAACGATCGAGAAGCAGAATCCATATTGGTACGCCTCCAGACCAAGATGTCTCACGAACACAAAGGCCGAGTTGGTAACAAATGCCATCACCCCAGCATGACCACACCCCATACAAGCCATATAGATCAACGCCTCACGATCCCTCAGCACATCGAGATAAGCGAGAAAGCGTCGGTTGATGCTCACGTTTCGGTCCGGTCCGCGCACTCTGCGAAGCAAACCGACCCCGCCGAGGAGACACAGGGCGCCAACACCCGCCTGCAGCCAGAAAACAAGCGACCAGTGCGTAAGCGATGCCACATACCCACCTATCAGGGGCGCACAGACTGGAGTCATGAAAGCGATCACGGCGACCCATGAAAGCACTCTGGAGGCTTCAGTCCCGGTCCAGTGGTCGAGGATGATGGCTCGCGCTAGGACCATACCCGCTGCGCCCCCTAGCCCCTGGAGAAAACGGCCCACTACTAGACTTGGGAGGTCAGTAGAACTCCCACAGAGAAGACTGGCGAGCACGTAGAGCGTTAGACCCGGAAGCAGCAGGGCTCGCCGTCCGAATCGATCCGATAAGGGGCCGTAGAAGAGCTGCCCCATTGCGAACCCCATCAGAACAGCGGTCATGGTGAGCTGGATATCGCCCTGACTAGAACCTAGACCAGCCGCCACGAGGGGCAGTGACGGTACAAGTAGATCGTTAGATAGCGGCGCCAGTGCAGTCAAGGCCCCCAGAAAGGCGATGAACATCGCCGTCCGGTGTCCGGTTGCTACGGTGGAATGTGTCATTCAATCTCGATTTTCGAGAATCCAGATTACGCAGCTCACATCGCTGATTCGGATTTCGAACTGCGCTGCCAGGGTAACACGCGATGTAGAGCGCCCCGATACGGGGAGATCCGTGTAGGATCAGTATCTGGCAAGCGACCGCGATCGGACACATCCGACTAATGCACATCGTCATTCTCGCAGTGGGCATGCTCGCCCTCATCGTCGGGCCCGGGCTATGGGTCAAGGCGGTGATCGCGCGCTACAGCCGCCCTGCTGATCGCTACTCGCTGAACGGCGG
This sequence comes from uncultured Gammaproteobacteria bacterium, assembly GCA_964384125.1. GTDB lineage: Bacteria > Pseudomonadota > Gammaproteobacteria > Steroidobacterales > Rariloculaceae > UBA6522. The sequence continues at coordinate 22,244 of CAYLKA010000024.1, forward strand.
CCAGTTCGCGCGACAACTGCTCGATCATCTCGGCCTAACGCACGTAACGACCGAGATGACGGACATGGGAGATCACTATGACCCCCTCAAGAAGGCGGTTCGCCTCTCGACGGCAAATTTTGAGGGTCGTTCGCTCGCGGCAGTTACGATTGCAGCGCATGAAGTCGGCCATGCAATCCAGGATGCCAAAGGCTTCAAGCCCCTAAAGTGGAGAACGCGACTGGTGACTTGGGTTGGGCCGGTTGAGAAGGTCGGTGCCGGCCTCCTTATGGTTGCCCCATTTACAGTAGCACTCACGCGGGCCCCAATGGTCGGGCTACTCACACTGCTGGGTGGTTTTCTCACCTTGGGATCCGGCGCCGCCGTGCATTTCTTAACCTTGCCAACGGAGTTCGACGCGAGCTTCGGCCGAGCGCTGCCTTTGCTGTCATCGAAGAGACTGCTTCACCCGGGTGACGAACCCGGCGCGCGCAGATTGCTCACGGCCGCAGCGTTGACCTATGTCGCCGGATCTCTTGCAAGCCTGCTGAATATCGCACGCTGGTGGGCCATTCTGAGGCGATGACACTCCCTCCGGAACCCAGAAACCGGCCGCGGGCTGCCGCAATCGGGTTACGATACCGAGCAGAGGTCATTACAATGCCGAGGCCTCGGCACTTGTAGATCAATGCGTTAGAGAAAGTGCGAAGCGATTCCAGCACACGTACCGAACCTGATTGATGGCACTTCGAGACAAAGAAAACTCAATGGATAGCCGAAAGGACCCAGCCGCCGCCACGACGGGCCAGTCGGGGACGCCTTTCCTCTCGGCTGTCGTTGCCTGTTTCGTACTCTCGGGGTTCGCGGCGCTTCTATATCAGACCGCATGGCTGAGGCAGTTTTCATTAGTGTTCGGCACCAGCGAGCTTGCGGTCGCGACCGTGCTGGCGGCCTATATGGGAGGACTAGCGCTCGGCGCTTCGATCGCCGGACGATACGCTGGAAAGGTACAACGCCCCATCCTGGTCTACGGTCTTCTCGAGGCCGGCATCGCTCTATCCGCGCTCGCCGTGCCGCTGTTACTGATGGGCGCAAGAGCGATTTACGCCTCTACCCTCGGCGGCCTGCCGTCGCCACCGGATGCGGCAGCAGTCGGTCAACCGGTTTTCTACCTCTTGGTGGCGTTCGTGGTACTTGCGATACCTACAAGCTTTATGGGCGCCACGCTCCCGCTGCTCATTCGCTACGCCGTTCGAACAGACCGAGAGGTAGGTCCAAAGGTTGCACTCCTTTACGCGACGAACACCGGTGGGGCTGTCTTTGGGACCCTATTCGCGGCCTTTATCCTCTTGCCACGGCTCGGCCTTAACGGCACGGTCTGGGTTGGAGTCGCCGTCAACGGGCTGGTTTTCGTTATCGCCGCTCTGCTCGCCAAGCGCGCGTCCGGATTCACCAGCCGCGAAAATGCAACGCTAGCCGCATCACCAGCTGGCTTCCTCGAGACCTGTCTGCAGCCACTGATCACAGGCACCCAGAGTCGGCGAGAACGTCTAGGCGTCGTCTTCAGCTCTCAGCCAGGGTGGATCCTACCCCTCATACTGACCTCCGGTGCCGTCTCCTTCATCTACGAGGTACTGTGGACTCGAATGCTCGCTCATGTCATGGGCGGAAGCATCTATGCGTTCGCGACGATGCTAGCCGCTTTCCTAACCGGCATCGCACTCGGAGGCGGCCTCGCTGGCAAGCTAGCGGTCAATCGCGAACGCGCCACGATGGCATTCGCGCTCGCCCAGGTTTCGATAGCGCTCTTTTCTGCGGGTGTCTACACGTGGATGGTACCCCTCATTCCCGAGGAGCTGACGACCTACCGGCTGGCGGTGTACGCAGCTCTAGTCATGTTACCTGCCACGATCTTCATCGGCGCCACCCTGCCACTCGCCGTCCGCATATTAGCCAAAGACGAAACGGAAGCGACCGTCAGCACCGCTCGAATCTATTCGTGGAATACGATTGGTGCCATCGTCGGCGCGATTCTCGCCGGCTTCTACCTAATACCCTCACTGGGATTCGAGGGCACGATCCAGTTCGCCGTCACAACGAACCTGGCCCTCGCGCTTTGGGCCGCCGCGGTGATCACGAAACCGAAACCGGTCTACGTGGGGGTAACCGCCGTATTATTGGTAACTGCGATCCTCGCTTACAGCCCCTCGCGACCACAGGCCGTCGTCTCAAGCACCGGGTTCATCCTCCAGTACCTCAACAATCCACGGGATATCTACTATGGCGTCGGGCGCTCAGCCACGGTCCTGATGGTGGCGGAGGACGGTTACTATTACCTGCGAACAAACGGGTTACCCGAGGCCTCCATCGCCGCTAAGGGCGCACCCCCGGTTCAGGATCCGGAAAAGTGGATGACGGCGCTCGCCGTGACCGCGCGGCCGAACACCGAGGACATGCTCGTGATCGGATTCGGCGGTGGCGTTGCTCTAGAAGGCGTTCCGCCATCGGTTGACCGTATCGATGTCATCGAGCTCGAGCCAGAAGTCATCGCCGCGAATCGTGAGTTAGCAGGTTCACGCAATATCGATCCGCTCGAGGACCCACGCTTCAACATCGTCATCAACGACGCACGCAATGCGCTTCGCCTGACCGATAAGACCTACGACGCAATCGTTTCGCAGCCTTCCCATCCCTGGACGGCGGGCGCATCCCATCTATTCACTCAGGAGTTTGCGGCAGACGCCAAGAGCCACCTCAACGACGGAGGGGTCTTTGTTCAATGGATTAACTCAGAATTTGTAGAAGAACGACTACTAAGAACACTGGCCGCCACGTTGCTGGCTGAGTTCGAGAACGTCAGGCTATATCACCCGGCCTCGCAAGTTCTGATGTTTCTGGCTTCAGATGCCCCACTCGACCTAGAAGCTCAGGTGGCCGGTAGCGGACAACCGTTTACCTCGGACATCATGCACTACAGCCGGCTCGGAATGAACGGCGCAGAGGACCTCTTTGTGGCCTTAGCCATGGACGAGGCAGGTGTTCAATCCTTTGCTCAAGGCGCCCCACTCAGCACGGACAACAACAATCTGATGGCCACCGACAGCAACAGCCGGGCGGACGGACTGACGCTGACGGAGCTTTTGGAACTCTTGGATCCTTATGACCCTTTGATCCAGCCCGGTAGTTGGATACACGCGCGTTTCGGGGACACGATCGACTACGGCTATATGGCTCAACGGGTCGTCAGTCTCGGCCAGGATGCACGGATGGATAAGCTTGCCGAGGCCATCTCAGACCCCTCAAAGCAGCTTGAGGTTTATGGGTTACTGTATCGAAACAGTGGGCAATTAGACCGTGCCAATCAGGCGTTTCAGAACGCGATCATGACCGATCCGAGAAACATGCAGGCACGTTACTATCTGGTCAGGAACCAGCTTGGCGCTACTGGCCGAGGAGAGTTGCCCGCGGAGATGCAATCCGCCGCGGACGGCATGGCGGGCCCAGTCACGGCTGTCGTGCAGGGCTGGGGTTACGCGCTTGAGGGCAACTGGCTGGCGCTTGCAGAAATCGACGCTGAGCTCGGGCGAAGCAGCATCACGGACGCCTGGTACCCGGTAGCGACCCAGCTGAGGGCCGACTGGCGCACGAACGTTACGGTGAACCAGGAAGCTTTTGCCTTCGACGCACTAAGAATGGTCGAACGAGCGCTAGTTGTTGCGCCGGATCGAAACCTCTACTCACTGCGAGCAGTCAGCGCGCTGACACTCGGCGACCATGACCGGGTGTTGGAAACCTCTCGAATGCTCGTCACTTATGTGCAGATCGACCTCGAAAATGCCGATATCGCGGGTACCTCCATCACGATTCAGGAATTGGCCCGGATGAGGCAGAACCTGTCGTTGATCAGAAATGGGCTGCGGAGTGGTTTGGTCGTCGCTGACCCGGAACGCATTAGACGCTTGGTGGACGACGTGAGTGAGCTAATAGAGACCATCGATGATTATCCCAGTGCACCGAACAACTAAAAAGCAACAAGTTGCCGTTCTCCTGCTGGTGGCAACGCTACTGCCCAGGATGCTCCAGGCACAGGAAGAGACCAACCGTGACTTGCTCGGCCCCCCCGACGTCGACTCCTATATACAGAACCTCCTTAACACGGAACGAATAGAGGAACTGAAGCCTGACGAGGTCGTAGCGACACTCATGCTGGCCGAGAACGCAATCGTCGCGGATCTGGGTTCCGGCCCCGGAGTCTTCACTATCCCCCTAGCCAGACAGGTGAGCAGGGGTGTCGTTTATGCCGTCGATGTGGCGCCGCGCCAACTCGACGCGCTGCGAGGCAGGGTGATCGACGCAGAACTCCACAACATCGTGCCGGTATTGGCATCCTATACGACGCCTCACCTGCCACCCTCCCATGTGGACCTAATCCTCGTCGTGGATACGTATCGCCACCTGGAAGACCGGGCGAACTACTTTCGTCGACTTCGCTCGATGCTCCGCCCAGGTGGGCGACTCGCGATACTGGAGTACAAACCGGGGGAGCTCCCCGTCGGACCGCCGATCGCGCAGAAGCTGCCTGAAGGACATCGCGCGGAAGAGCTTCGGGTCGCGGGCTACAGCCTGCTCAGAACGTTCGATATGCATGAGCACCACGACTTCGAGGTGTGGGTACCAAGCACGAGCTTCTAGTTTCCTAGGATGAAGCCCCAAAACGAAAATAGCCTCGAACTAGGATCGCTGACGGGACTGGTTAACACCAACATGATCGACGCGGCGTCCTCACCACCTCTGGCCTGGCCCAAGGCGACTGGTCTAAAAACCGCTCGCGAAACCCTCAATCGAGCGCTACCATTACAGAAGTCATGACGGATATCAGCCTTTCACAACGAGCGTCTTTGGAACCTCTGCTTGAGACACTCGTATCCGTCCGATCACATGTTCCTGACGATGCGATGAGTGCGGGCTTGCTGGGAACCGAGCGAACCGGTCACGGCATACGCCTGCGCGAGGATGGCCTGATCGTCACCATCGGCTACGTGGTCAATGAAGCAGAGGAAATTTGGATCACCTCACAGAACGGCCGAGCTGCTCCAGCTTTCGTGGTGGGAAACGATTTCCAGAGCGGGCTCGCACTGATCAAGCCCATGATACCGTTCCCGGGTCCAGTAGCTGAAATCGGAGACACTAGGACGCTTGGTGTAGGCGACGCCGTGCTTGCCGCCAGCAGCGAGGAGGCCGACTCGCAAATCATTGAGGCCCACGTGGTTGCAAAACAGGAGTTTGCGGGACGCTGGGAGTATGTGCTCGACGAGGCGATTTTCACGGCACCACCCCACGAAAGTTGGTCAGGGGCCGCCCTACTGGACATGAGCGGTCGACTGTGTGGGGTCGGTTCACTGGTCATCAGTGGTTTCGAAGTCAACGAAACACGTCGCACGGTAAACATGTTCGTCCCGATCAGCCTCTTGACACCGGTCATCGATGAAATCTGCGAACGCGGCCGGCGAGCAACCCCGCCGCGACCATGGCTTGGCATGTTGGTCCACGATGAGGACGACGAGCTGACCGTAGTGGGCGTGTACCGCAACTGCCCCGCGGATAAAGCGGGACTACGACCAGGTGACATCGTGCTACGGGTGGACGACGAACCTGTGCATAGCCTGGCACACATGTTTCGCACGGTCTGGAGCCTTGGCAATGCGGGTATTGATGTTCCGCTTCTACTACTGCGTAACTCAGAACTTGAAGAAAAGACCATCAAGTCGGCCGAACGCGGTGAGTTCCTGAGAAAGGGAACCGTACAGTAGCTGCCAGCCGAGCAGACACCTAGAACTCTGGTTTAGAGCTCTGGCTCAGCTCCACCGGGCAGCGGGACTTGGAACGCATTGATAGTCAGAGATATCAAACAGTAATAACCCAAAATCCCGACTAGATCGATGACGGCGGCCTCACCTAACATCTCTACCGTGCGGGAATAAAGTTCATCGTCCACTCTCCGTTGGTCTAGAAGCGTGCGACAGAACTCATAAACAATCGATTGATCCGGCTCGTCGAGGTCGGGCGTCCCACCCACCCGGATAGCCTCCACGGCTTGAGCACCAAGGCCTGCTTCCAACGCGATCTTCTTGTGCACGCACCATTCGAACTCCGAACCCCAGAACCGCGCGACGACCAAAATGGCTAGTTCAGAAAGTATTGGGGGCAAGCACGTCTTGTAGCGCGCGTATTCCCCGAGACGTTGGGCCCTATCGGCGAGTTCCGGCCTCCAGAGCCAGATACCTAATGGCCCCACCACGCCGCCCCTGGGTCCCGAGGTGATGGCATCGTAGACCTGCCTTTGGGCGTCATTGAGCTGGCCCTCCGAAGGCGGATGCATTCTGGGTTTGTTCTCTTCAGTCATGTTCTATGCAACTTGCTAGCCATTAGGAGCAACGCATGATATTCGACAGAAAAGTTACCAACAAACCTGGTGCACTTTGCTATTGTCCGGTTCTCTCGTGATTTTCATTCGGAGGAGATCGAGTTCTTTAGGAACAAGCTCACAGGACCCGTTAGCGACCAAGTGTTTGAGGAGGACAGAATGGTTTTTCAAGGGCCAACTGATCAAAATCGCTGGGTAGGGGCCAACCTGCGCCCCGGATAGGGACTAGAACTTCATGGACCCATTAACGCAAGCTGCTCTCGGTGCCGTGGTGGGCCAGGCGTGTGCCGGCAAGCAACTCGGAGCGGGTCGGGCAGCGCTATGGGGCGCGGTGGCCGGAGCTTTTCCGGACATTGACACTCTGTTCGCGAACGCAGCGTCAGACGATCCCTTGGTTCGACTGCAGACCCACCGGGGATTAACCCACTCTCTCTTTTTCGCCCCTGTTATCGGGCCCCTTTGGGGGTGGGCCCTGTGGCGGTGGAAGCGCTCACGGGCAACCCGAACGGAACTAGAACTACCCTATTACCCGTGGCTAATCTTGATCACCTGCGCGCTCTGGTCCCACCCCCTACTGGACTATTGCACCCACTACGGAACTCAGCTACTCAGTCCTTTCACAGACCGGCGCTTCGCACTGCCCGCCATATCGATCATCGATCCTCGCTATACCCTGACTCTGTTGTTCGGGCTGATCTTGACTTCCGTCATGCACCAAAAACACACCCGATTAATCAGTAGCACAGCTCTACTCGTTTCCACCGCCTACATTCTCCTCGGCTTGAAAACCAACTTCGAAGCCGAAGCGTGGGCCCGGACGGACCTCGAGTCCAAGGGCATCGCAGCATCGGAGATCCACGCTTTTCCAACGTTCTTTCAGCTGCCACATCGCCGCCTTCTCGCCCGAACGCTGGAGACTGACTACGTGGGCTTTGTAACGATGTCAGAACCCTGCGAAATCGACTGGCAGCCACAAATCCGTTATGACGGGCCGGAGGCCGAAGACATCAGGAACTTCCCGGAGGGTCAGATCTTTGAATGGTTCACAGATGGGCTGACCACGGCCTACCGGCAGGACAATCACTTGATACTCACCGATCTGAGGTACGGATTTACCACGGACGCGCGACAGGGCAACTGGACACTTACCAGCCTAATCACCGAAGCGGGCGAACTTGGTCGGCCGGAATACGTGCGACGTCCACGCCCGAAACCTTCCAGGAAAAACATCGTTGCGCTGTGGAAAGAGGCGTACCCGGATAGCTGCAGCCGTTTCACGGGGACGCTGGAACTAGATTACTGAGCCTCAAGGCACTTGCGACGACGTTTTATGCCTGTCTATCCCCGCCCGACCTTGGCGTCAGACCGAACGCCCCAGCCCCTTTGAGTGCAACTTCCAGTGGATACCACCGCACCTATTGGCAAGGGCAGGCTGGAGCTAAGTCGGACCTCGGTGCTCTAGGTCAGACCAAGCTATAGATTATCTTGTGAGACTCTGATACAGCAGACGGTTGTAGTTCTCCGGATTCATGAAACCACCGCCATGGGATTCGTCGAACTCCGCTGTCGGGCGCGCCGCTACGACCTCGTCCTCCGACAGGCCTTCATCGATAAGGTCCCGCATGCTTTCTCTCGTGATCCGCAAAATCTGTAACCAATCCCTCAGATCATCCGGTGTGGCAAGAGGCCCATGGCCCGGAATAATCTGGGCATTGGGACCCGCCATGGCAAGAACCCGGTAGCCGGCCGCAATGATCCCATTGATGTCGCCGTTGCTGCCCACATCAATGAACGGATACATCCCGTTGAAGTAGGTGTCACCCATGTGAAACACGTCAGCATTCTCGAAGTGGAGAATGAGATCGCCGTCAGTGTGGGCGGTGCCCACATGGAAGGCCCGAATGGTCTCACCATTCCAATGAAAGGTCATTTCGTCATCGAATGTGACAATGGGCACCGCAGCCGCGGCCGCAGGTGGGATCGACATGCTGAAGATTTCAAAGAACTGTTCCGTCGTCATCCGAACCCGAGTATTGTCGTGGGCTACGATGACAGCCCCGGCGTTGCCGAACGCCTCGTTACCCCCCGTGTGGTCCCCATGCCAGTGAGTGTTGACCAGAAACTCAACGTCATCATCCGTGACCTCCGAGATCGCAGCCATGATCTTATCGCTGAGCGGCGCATACTGATCATCAACCAGGAACGCACCATCCTCGCCGACGGACAAGGCCAGATTTCCTCCAGCCCCAACCATCATGTAGAGACCGTCCGAAATCTCGGTGGTTTGGATCTGGACCTGTGAAAAGTCTTGCTGGGCCCAACTAATGGGTGCCACGAGCGCTGCCAGGAGGGCTGTGGATAAGCGTGTCATGAATGTCTGCTCCCTTCTAGGTGGACTACTAGACGACGGTCGTATGCGAGTGTACCGCAGAAATCAGAATTCGTCGCCAGTGGCAGGCAAATGACCCGCGAAATCTTTTGGTACCACTGCAAGACAGATGCGTTTCTTAGTGTTAATTGCCCACTTGGAAGTGCAACCCTTTCTGTTTAGGAGGTATTTAAAAATAATTAAAACTACGTTTGCGCAAACTGCTGCGCCACTGCTTTTGGGGTGATTAGAAATTACGCGAAGAAAAAAATGGAACTGTTCGAACCAATTGCGCTTAGCGATTTTTCTTACGCGAGCAGGAGGAAAAAACTTGCGCTTACGCCTTACGTAACTAGCATGAGCACTGAGGCTTCGGCCTCGCGTTAGCGAGTTCGCTTGCTGGCGACCGCCCTGCAGTAGGAGGTCCGAGCCACCGCAGGTGTTGGGGGCGGTGGACGCGGGAGGCAGAACCTACAGCGAGAGTGGCTGGCGAAAGCCGATCAGTTGAGTTGCAGGAACACTTTGAGGAACTCGGAAGATTCAAAGTGCGATGCCTTGGGTAGCCCAATACCAATAACGGGTTCGGGCTCGGAAACGACAAACTCGTCGAAAGGCGGGGGGAACGGGAAAGAGCATCGAGACCGGGACGAGCAGACCTACCCTAGCGTCCTCTAAAAATTGCGGCCGAAAGGCCGCTTTTTTTGCTGAACTATGTCTTGAATGCTTCGTCAATGACGAAGAGATCCGTCAGAAGTGCTCTTAAGTGGATGGACGCATTGACGTTGTCGATCAACATCGAGCTGACGTCCGGTTGCGCCATGACCAGCCTTATCAAGCCCAGCGCTTTCTTCGCATCCTCCTCGACAGCTTGGAGAAAATCCTCTGACGCACCGAGGTCCGCCTCCTGAAGCTCGGCAGCTGACCTGACCTCAGACCCTAGCGCGGCGAGCGCCGCCTCCATCTTGTGAAGGGATTCCCGGAGCTCGAACCCAGCACCCGAGCCGCTCGAGTCTCTATCGGTATCTCGCCCTTGCGCGGCATACGCTAGCATGAACTCGTAACCGGACTCGATGGTGTCGATACTTTCACTCAAGCTCAATTTGTTCTCCTAAGTCAGCGTGATGGAGCCGTCGCGCGGTGTTAGCGAGCGCCTTATTTATCCAGCCGCCATCGGCCTGGATCGTGATGTTTCTCGTACTCCGACCGAGTAATCCAGCCGAAAATCATGGATCGTGTGAAGTGGAGTTTCTCGGGCCGCAATGCGAAATAAACGTGCGCCATCAACATGGTGATCAACAGCAACGAGGCCAGATCATGAAGAACATAAATGACGCCCCACGTTCCCTCCGCCAGCCAATACGGATCACGTTCCCACCAGGGTGTGTCGATCTTCACGATCATCAGGCAACCGGTCACTATCGTGATCCCGATCACCAGCGTAAACAGATGATGGATTAGTTTCTGTGCGAGAGAGTACTTCCCGGACGACCCGGGTGGACTCTCCGTCATTCTCAGCGTCCACCGTGCAAGATCGATCCCACTCCGCAGATCTTCCATTCCGATCCACATCGAGCGCAGATCCTGCCACACCAATGCCCTGACAGTGTGAAAGAGCACCAAAAACGTAAGCAGGATTCCCGTTATCCAGTGAATATCGACCCAAGCAAACTCCCAGCCCAAGATCGGGAGAAAGGCTGTCCCCAGAAGAATCACGACAGTGGCCGCCAGGCCCCAGTGAAACAACCGGTCGGTGAGAGCGTGCCGGATCAGCTTTTGCGCTGCGTGCGGGCCACGGTCATCGAATCCCTCAACGCTCACGGCTCACTTCTGCTTTGGAGCCAAGAGCCAGCGGTACAGCATGTGGGCAGCGATAAACGCCACTCCGGCACCGAAGAAGATAGGTAAAAGGTCCCAGGACATACCCTGGAGTATCTCCTGACCCCAGACATTGCGGCTGACCCGTAAAAGCTCCATTCGTCTACCGGTCGCAGAACCTCGTCATGCGTCGCGGATAGCGCGTTTGACGAGGTTCTCCAGCAACGGGATCTTG
>CAYLKA010000025.1:0-28095 GCA_964384125.1 uncultured Gammaproteobacteria bacterium
CTTCATGTTGGCCTGAAAAGGGCATGTTATGCAGACGAGATACAAGAGTTTGGTGCGCTGGCAATCTCGGCCGGTGCTGAGATCGTCGGGGAGATTCATGCGCGTCGTGACCGCCCCAACCCACGGCTTTTCGTAGGTCAGGGTAAGGCTGAGGAGCTCGCCGAGCAGGTAAAAGAGACCTGCGCGGAGCTTGTTCTGGTCAACCAACCTCTTTTCCCGAGCCAGGAGCGCAATCTCGAGCGTCTACTAGGCGCCAGGGTGCTGGACAGAAACGGGCTGATACTGGACATTTTCGCGCAACGTGCGGCGACCCATGAGGGCAAGATCCAAGTGGAGCTCGCTCAGCTAGAGCACTTGTCCACGCGTTTGGTGCGTGGCTGGACTCATCTGGAACGTCAAAAAGGCGGTATCGGTTTGCGGGGGCCGGGTGAAACCCAACTCGAGACGGATCGGCGTTTGCTCGGACATCGGATCAAGCATTTAAAAGTTCGCCTCGATCGGGTTGAAAAACAACGTCAGCTCGGTCGAAGAGAGCGCCGCCGGGCTCAAGTACCAACCGTTGCGCTGGTGGGCTACACCAATGCAGGTAAGACGACGCTTTTCAACGCATTGAGCGGTGCCGATGTGAGAGCCCGCAACACCCTATTTGCGACCCTTGATCCGACGATTCGGCGACTATCTCCGGGCGAGTTGGACGAGGTGTTGCTCGTTGATACCGTCGGGTTCGTGAGAGATCTGCCTCATGAGCTTGTTGCGGCTTTCCGGGCAACGTTAACGGAGACCCGGGAGGCTGAATTGCTGGTTCACGTTATCGACGCCAGCGATCCTCATCACGGAGATCGCAGACGGCAGGTCGAAACCGTATTGGAAGGAATCGGCGCGGGGAACCTTCCGTGCATCCAGGTGTACAATAAGATGGATTGTGCGGACAACCCGCCTCCGCAGGTTAATGGTGCCGCAAGGGCGGGTAAATGGCCTAAACTATGGGTATCTGCGGTGACCGGGGATGGTGTGGAGCAGCTCTCCGAGGTGATTAGAGCCCGGGCCGTAGGTGAGCAGGTGTCAGGCCGGCTGGAATTGGGTCCTGGCGAAAGCAGGCTGCGCGCGAAGCTTTTCGAACTTCGGGCGGTGCGCGCTGAGCGCAGCCACGAGTCGGGCGGTTGGACCTTGGATGTAGCACTGACGTCCAAGAGGTGGAAGGAACTCTGTATTCAGGAAGGGCTGTCCGATGACAGTTTTCAACGGGTGTGAACTATGAGTTGGGACGACGGAAATAAAGGCAATCCTTGGCAGTCTGGTGGCGATAAAGGTCCGGCGGACCTAGACGCAGTCGTCAGGGATCTGCAACGCAAGCTGTCTGGTCTATTGGGCGGACGTGGTCGACGCGGTGGTGGTAACGGAGCCGGTGGGGGAGGGAGTTCTTCCGGCGGTAAAGGCATGCTGGGTACCGTGGTCACTGCGGCGATCGGTGTCTGGGCCTTGATGGGTTTCTATGTGGTCGACGATGCCGAGCGGGGTATTGTGCTCCGTTTCGGTGAGTTTCAGTCGGTCACCCAGCCCGGGCTCCGGTGGCGTATTCCGTGGCCGGTCGATTCGGTCGAGTTGATCAACACCAATGTGACGGAGCGCTTCGATTACCAAGGTAGCATGTTGACGGAAGACGAGAATATCGTTCTTGTGGATCTCGTCGTGCAGTACCGAGCGGCTGATCCCGAGGCGTATCTATTCAACATGAGAGACCCTGTTGAGACGTTGCGGGATGTTACCAGTAGCGCGATTCGCGAAGTGATCGGCAAGAATCTTTTGGATTTCATCCTCACCGCAGGTCGAGCGGAGGTGGCGGCTGAGACGCAGACGCTGATTCAGTCGACCCTCGATACTTACGGAACCGGTATCACGGTTTATGAGGTCAACCTGCAGGACGCGAACTTCCCGAGGGACGTGGAGGAGAGTGTCCAGGATGCCATCCGCGCCCGCGAGGACAAGGAGCGCATGGGGCTCGCGGCTGAGGCCTACGCGAACGATATTCTGCCGAAGGCTCGAGGGGCGGCTGCTCGCCAGCTCCAAGATGCGGAGGCTTACCGGGCTAGGGTTACCGCTGATGCGGAAGGTGAAGCTGATCGTTTCGTGCAGATTCTCCTGGAATATGAAAAGGCACCGGAAGTTACGCGTCAGCGGATCTATTTGGACACAATGGAGCAGGTCCTGGGTAATTCCACAAAGGTCCTTTTGGACTCGGAGAATGGCGGTAATATGATCTACCTGCCACTGGATCGACTCATGGAGCGGCGCGGGGACCAGCAGCAACTGTTGGCACCGTCTACGGTACCCGTGACCGGGGTTGGTGCGAGCGCCCAAGTGCGTGAGTCGCGTTAGCGCGGAGGTTTTAGCATGAGTTCAAAATTTAATCTGGTACTGATCGGTCTGGTTCTAGTCGCCACAGTTGTTCGGATGACCGTTTTCACTGTGGATGAGCGAGAACATGTGATCAAGTTTCGTTTTGGTGAGATCGTGAAAGCGGACTACCAACCCGGTCTTCACTTCAAGATCCCGTTCGTCAACAACATCGCTCGATATCCGGATCGGATCCTGACATATGAGGAGTCGGAAGAACGTTTCTTAACTGGTGAGAAGAAGAATCTCATCGTGGATTACTTCGTAACCTGGCGGATCACGGATCCGGCTCAGTACTACCGTTCTGCCCGGGGCGATGAGATTTTCGCGGCCCAGCGACTCTCGGCGATTATACGAGAAGGCATCAAGGCGGAATTCTCCCAGCGTACTGTCCAGGAAGTGGTCGCGGCGGAGCGTTCGGAAATTATGAATCAGATGCTGGTTACTGCATCGACTCAGGCCCCGGCACTCGGTCTCGAGGTCGTGGACGTGCGTGTGATGCGGATCGAGCTTTCTGATGAGGTCAGTGGCTCCGTGTTCTCGCGCATGCAACAGGAACGTGGAAGAGTTGCGGCGCAATTACGGGCCGAGGGTGAGGAGGAAGCTGAGCGGATTCGTGCGGATGCGGATCGCCAGCGCACGATCATCCTGGCGGAAGCCTATAGGGATGCCGAGCGAATTCGTGGTGAGGGTGATGCTGTAGCGGCTGAAACCTATGCCAACGCCTACAGCCAGAATCCCGAGTTCTACTCGTTCTACCGCAGCATGTCGGCTTACCGGCAATCCATCGGTGGACAGCAGGACGTACTGGTTCTGAGCCCAGACAGCGAGTTCTTCCAGTTTCTCCAGGTGCAGACGGGCGCTACGCCCTAAGAACTCATCTCGGCAACCCAACGTAACTAGGGGACGCTAGGATTGTGGCCTGGTCAGATCTGCTTGCGGGCTTTGCCTTCTTCTTGATTTTCGAGGGACTGTTTCCGTTTGCAACTCCCAGTGGTTGGCGGCGCAGTCTTGCGGTTATGGCTCAATTCGAAGATCACCAGCTCAGAAACTTCGGGCTCGGAATTGTGATTGCCGGACTCACATTGCTCTATTTTGTTAGGGGCTGAACTCGGTGAGTCGTAACGTCATCGTAATCGGCACTCAGTGGGGCGATGAGGGAAAAGGCGCAATCGTAGATCTTCTGGCCGAGCGTGCGCATGCAGTGGTCCGTTTCCAGGGTGGGCACAACGCAGGACACACGCTCGTCATCGACGGCGAGAAGACCGTTCTGCACTTGATTCCATCAGGTGTGCTGAGGGGTGGCGTCCGTTGCCTTATTGGTAACGGTGTGGTCGTTTCGCTTGAGGCTTTGGCCAAGGAGATGGACCAGCTGCTCGAGAAGGGCATCCCTGTTGAGGAACGCGTCAAGATCTCTCCGGCCTGTCCTTTGATTTTGTCTTCGCACCAGGCGTTGGATCTTGCTCGAGAGAAAGCTCGTGGGAGCGAGGCGATCGGCACTACGGGGCGCGGTATCGGGCCCGCGTACGAGGATAAGGTCGCCCGGCGCGCGCTTCGGATTTCGGATCTCTTCGCCCCGAATCGTCTCGAGGAAAGGCTTCGTAGCTTGCTCGATTTCCACAATTTCCTGTTGCAGCGTTACTACGAGGTGGATCCGATTCCCTTTGAGGCCGAGTATGAGAAAGTGGTCGCGCTCTCCGAGCGGGTTAAACCTCTAGTGGCCGATGTGACGCAGATTTTGAGCGACATGCAGGCTGGGGGGCGAAGCGTGTTGTTCGAAGGCGCACAGGGCGCGATGCTCGATATCGATCTCGGGACCTATCCCTTCGTCACTTCTTCTAATACGACAGTGGGTGGCGCCGCAACCGGTACCGGCATGGGTCCCGGGCGCATTGACCACGTGCTGGGTATCGTGAAGGCCTACACGACACGTGTGGGAGCAGGACCCTTTCCGACAGAGCTTTTCGACGATATGGGCCAGCATCTAGCTCATGTGGGCGCGGAGTTTGGTGCCACCACCGGGCGTGCGAGACGCTGTGGTTGGTTTGACGCTGTGTCATTGCGGCGTGCGGTCTTCACCAACTCCTTGACGGGCCTAGGTGTGACCAAGCTCGACGTATTGGATGGACTTGAGGAGATCAAGATCTGTACAGGATATCGTCTAGACGGGGTTTTACTTGAGACGACACCACTCGACATTGAACGCTATGGTGACTGCGAGCCTGTCTACGAGAGTATGTCGGGTTGGCAGACCCCTACCTCGGGTATTACCTCCTATTCAGAGTTGCCGGCGGCAGCGAAGCGTTATCTGACGCGGATCGAAGAGCTGCTCGAAACACCGGTAGATATCGTCTCTACGGGGCCGGGGCGCGAAGCGGTTATCATTCGTCGTCATCCGTTCGATGCGCAGTAGGTAATAACTTAGGGGGAGGCGATGAGCCTGGCAGACTTCCTTTACACTGTCGCCATTCCCGTTGCCCTGGCCACCGTGATGTTGGGCATGGGGCTCTCACTGACGCTTGAAGACCTGAAACGGGTCGTCCTCTATCCAAAAGCTGTCGGTACCGGGCTTCTGGGACAACTCATACTTCTTCCACTGCTTGCTTTCGTGCTTGCAACGATGCTCGCACCGAACCCGGCTATCGCGGCAGGTGCGATCATGCTCGCGGCTTGCCCCGGGGGCGTCACATCGAATGCATACACGTTTGCCGCGCGAGCTGACGTTGCGCTTTCGGTTACGCTCACGGCGATTGAGAGCATCATTACTATCTTTACCATCCCCTTGTTCGCTTATCTCGCGTTGAGCTTTTATTTTGACCAGGCCACCGCTCCAGACGTGCCAGCAGTTGGAATGATTCGTCAACTGGCAATAATCACGGCAATCCCTATCACGTGTGGGATGGTTTTCAGGGCTTTTCAGCCAGCCTTGGCCGCCCGTCTTGTCGAGATGCTGCGGAAAGTCACTGTTTACGTGCTGGTCTTTCTCATTATGATGGCAGCGTTTGCTAGTTGGGAAGATGTTGTTGAGAACTTCGCCGCGGCTGGGTTTCTCGTCTTGGCATTAAATCTACTTTCCATGGCCATGGGTTATGGTTTGGCAAGAGCTACAGATCTGCCAGTGAAGCAACAGATCACGCTCGTCTACGAGGTTGGGGTGCAAAATATCTCGCTGGCGCTCCTCGTGACCCTGACTTTGCTGGAGAATCCCCTCCTGGCCATTACCTCCCTTCTATATGCGGTTGTGATGCCGATCACTGCGCTCGTTTTTTTGAGGGTGGCTTCCAGAATGCGCGCCTAATGAACCGATCCTGCGCAATTATTGTCAGGCGGCAAATAATTATCTACTATGACAATGGTGTGTAAACGTCTATAAAATCAGCAAAAATATTTGAAAATAACTTGCCTAAAACCCGTTTTACCCCCCTTCCGCAGTTTGGCTTGGATCCGAGAGAGGCGCTAGGGATGGGAACAATCTTCCCTCTTCGGTGGGATCTCGTATATCTTCGGGTATCGCATAAGCAATGTGAGGTTTGAGTTGATAGCCCGTCCGAGAGCGATTGTTCGGTCGTTTATGTCCTGGACCGCGATGGTGCTGGTTATGGGATTTATGACTGTGAGCGCTTTCGCTCAAGAGTTGCCTCGTCCCCCCGAGATCGAACCCGATATTCGTTTCTGGACCCGCGTCTATACCGAGATCGATACCGCTAGTGGGTTTATCCACGATACCCGTGACCTATCGGTGGTGTATCGCACGATTCAGTTTGCCGAGGGCGTGTCGGGGCGCGTACGGAGTCGGCAGGTGCGCGATGCGCGGGATGAGGTTGAGGGTGCGCTTACTGCGCTTGCGAGTGGGAAGCGCCAGAATCTGACGGCGGAAGAGCAACGCGTCCTAGCCGCTTGGCCGCAGGGCGTGTCAAACCAAGAACTCGGTGCGGCGGCTTCGAGGGTGAGATTCCAACTTGGACAGTCTGATCGTTTCCGAGCCGGGTACATTCGTTCCGGTCGATGGAAGCCGTTTATCCGCAGCGTCTTGCGAGAGCAGGGCGTGCCTCAGGAACTCATCGCGTTACCGCACGTTGAGTCCTCATTCAATCCCACGGCGTATTCTAAGGTGGGTGCTGCGGGCATGTGGCAGTTCACCCGATCCACCGGTCTTCGCTATATGCGAATCGATCACATCGTTGACGAACGACGTGACCCCTATCTTGCCACTGTCGCTGCGGCTCGCCTGCTGCGTGACAACTACGATGTGCTTCAGAACTGGGCTCTCGCAATAACGGCTTACAACCATGGTCAGGCTGGAATGCGCAATGCAGTGCGCGCAACCGAGACGGATCGCATTGAGGTTATTCTGCGTGAGTACACTGGACGCAGATTTGGTTTCGCATCGAGAAACTTCTATGTGGCGTTTCTTGCTGCTTCCGATGTGGATGCGAATGCGGAGGAGTATTTTGGCCCGTTGACAACAGACGCGGCGGCCGAGGGGGTACTCGTCGACGTCCCGGATTTCCTGACCGCATCGACGCTGGCGTCGTCGTTTGACATGAGCCACCGTGAGCTCCGCAGTTGGAATCCGGCGCTGACCGAAGCGGTCTGGAGCGAGGATAAATTTGTACCCAGAGGTTTTGAGCTTCGCCTCCCTGCAGGCCTTTCCGGTGATTCTGCCAGGCTGATGGCCTCGGTCCCGGATTCTCAGCGCTTCACGGCACAGAAACCTGACATCCTGCACCGCGTACGGCGCGGCGATACGCTTTCTGGTATCGCAGACCGATACCGTGTCAGTCAGGCCTCGTTGATGGCGCTAAATAACCTGAGAAGCAGGCATTTCATTCGCGAGGGGCAGGAGCTGCGATTACCGGGCAATGATGGCACTACGCCAGTGGCCCTGGCTGTGCTCAATAGTGACCCGACGAGTAATGGTGGGGTTTATGTGGTGCGTGCCGGGGACAGCATCGACCGAATCGCGCGCATGTTCGGCCTCAGTCCGAGTTCGTTGCAGGCTCGTAACGGAATTGCCGATGCGGACCGGATCTACGTGGGTCAGGAGCTGCGTGTCGGTGAAGTGAGTCAGGACTCGGAGGCGGCGAGCGACAGTCTTGTTGTGGCAGTAGCCGAGACGCCAGCTGCAGCCGACGTGACTGAGAGCCAGGCTCAAGTTGCCACAGTGGTGCCCCCGCAAGTCGCACCAGAAGTCGATCCGCAGGCGGTGGCAGTAGTTGGGGCTGTTCAGCAGGAGCCAGAGCCTCTTCAGGTACGGCCCCCTTACGCATCGGCTGCCGACCAGTTGGCCGTTGAGGCGGCGTTGGCGGTTATCGTTGACACCGGCGTCGTCGATTCGGGACCCAGCGCAGAGGAACTGATCGAAGACGCGTTGGAGGAATCACTGGAGGTTAACGTTCTTGCCAGCGTGCAGGCGGAAATGGCTGCGGACCCAAGCGACTATCTGGTGCAAGAGGACCAGACCATCGAGGTTCAGGCGCTTGAGACACTGGGCCATTACGCCGATTGGCTTGAGATCCGCACCCAACGCCTACGAGATATCAATGGCATGCCGTTTCGTCAGGCGGTGGTGATAGGTCACCGGCTGAAACTTGATTTCTCCAGGGTAAGCCTGGCCGTTTTCGAGGAACGCAGGATGGCTTACCAGCGACAGACCCAGGAAGCGTTTTTCCTGGCCTACCAGGTTAACGATACCCATGAGCATGTGGTGAGAGCCGGGGAGTCCCTCTGGGTATTAGCTTTGCGAAGGTATCAGGTCCCGGTGTGGCTGCTGCGCCAGTACAATCCCGATCTTGATCTTGATCTTGTGCGACCAGGAACCGTGGTCAAGTTCCCCGAGTTGCGGCCCATCGCCGAAGCCGATAACGGCGCCCAAGCTGGCGTTCAGGGCTAAGAAAAAAAGCTGATCCTACCGTAGCGATTGGTCTCCCGCTGGCCTAAGCGCTTGCGGGCGCTAGTCGTCGTGGCGACTGGTGCCGGTATGCCAGTTGGATTGTGGCGTGCAGAGGATTCTCCGCTTTACCCCATAATTCTGGCGACTTTCGCAGTTTTCCCCAATCGCAAATCGTAATGATAATGAGAATGATTTGCACCTATGAACTCTTATCAGTATATTCGTGGCCCGCCGACGGTTGATAGGTATCTCGTTTGCAGTCATTACTTACTGTAGAGGCGCTGTCGATCCACTTCGGCGCGACGGCTGCGGTCGACGAGGTCACGCTCGACGTGCATTGTGGCGAGGTTGTTTGTTTGCTGGGACCGTCGGGGTCCGGTAAGTCGACGCTCTTGCGCGCCGTCGCGGGCGTAGAGCGACCAACGAGCGGGCGCATTTCGATAGATGGCGATGAGGTCGCCGGGCCAGAAGCGTTTGTCGAGGCCCAGCAGCGCCAGGTCGGCATGGTCTTTCAGGACTATGCGCTGTTCCCGCATTTGCGTGTCGATGCCAACATAGCGTTCGGTCTGCGTCGAGGTGAGCAAAGCATCGAGGCACTGATCGCACGTCTCGGACTCACTCCGCTGGCGCGGAAGTTTCCACATGAACTTTCCGGCGGAGAGCGTCAGCGCGTCGCTCTCGCCCGTGCAATGGCCCCGAAGCCACGTGTTCTACTCATGGACGAGCCGTTCTCGAGTCTCGATAGTCGACTGCGAGATGACGTTAGACGGCACACGCTCGACTTCGTCCGTGAGTCCGGTACTACCACAGTCATCGTTACACACGACCCCGACGAGGCGATGCGTATCGCCGATCGCATTGCTTTGCTTGATCGCGGGCATCTCGTACAGTTCGATACACCAGAAGCGCTCTATGAGCATCCAACTTCGTTGTTCGCCGCCGAATTCTTCAGCAACGTCACAGCGCTTTCGGGCGTCGGCCAAGAAGGCTATCTTGAGACACGCCTCGGTCGTTTCACAGCGCCCGGGGTTTCACAAGGAACTCGCGCAATCGCGTGCATTCGACCGCAGCACTTGAAGCTTGCGGACGCCGGGACGGGCGTAGAGGGACGAGTCGTCACTAGCGAGTACCGCGGCGACTGTCGTTACGTAGTCGTCCATATCGACGGTCTCGAGTCGTTGTTAACGGTTTGCGTTGAGTCGAGAGAAACACGTTCGGACGATGAATTCGATGCCGGAGCGGTCGTGCATCTCGCGGCCGACACAGGCGCGGTACCGGTCATTAACGAGAACGGCAGTAGCTCGTCGTCCGACCAGGGCCGGTACGTGAGTCAACTTTAACGGTTTCTAGGAGGAGTAATTCAATGATTAAAAACAGCTTCTATTTTGGTTCGATTGCTGTTGCCGTTTTGGCATCAGGCGCGGTCGCGGCCCAGGAGGTCAATCTATACACGACGCGCGAGCCGGGGCTCATCCAGCCGCTACTCGACGCATTCACGGAGGAGACCGGAATCGAAGTCAACAGCATCTTTGTAAGCGACGGGTTGGAGGAACGCGTCGCTGCGGAAGGCCAGCTTTCTCCGGCCGACGTGCTCATGACAGTCGATTTTGGCAGGCTCATCGATCTCGTTGAACAGGGCCTCACGCAGTCTACCGACTCTGCCGTGCTCAATTCTGTGGTGCCGGCCAATCTGCGGGGCGATAATGGTCATTGGTATGCGTTGTCGATGCGTGCTCGCGTCGTCTATGCCGCCATGGATCTGGGCATCGATTCCATTACGTATGAGGAGCTCGCGGACGAACGTTGGCGCGGCGCTTTCTGCATTCGTTCAGGACAGCATCCTTACAACACGGCTCTGTTCGGTGCCCATATCGCGCATCATGGCGAAGCTGCAACGGAGGAGTGGTTAACCGGCCTCAAGGCCAATCAGGGACGTCCTGCAGCAGGCGGTGACCGCAACGTTGCGCGCGACATCCTGGGCGGCCTCTGCGAGCTTGGTGTCGCCAATTCCTATTACGTCGGCCTCATGCGCAGTGGCCGCGGTGGTCCGGATCAAGAGCAGTGGGGCGCAGCGATCAAGATCATTCTACCGACGTTCGAGGATGGTGGTACGCATGTGAACATCTCTGGTGCGGCTGTTGCGAGATACTCGCCAAATCATGCCGAGGCTGTTCAGCTGCTCGAGTATCTCGTTTCCGATGCCGCGCAAAAGATCTACGCCGAGGCTAATTTCGAGTATCCGATCAAACAGGGCGCACAGATTGACCCGCTTATCGCTGAATTGGGGACCTTGAAGGTTGACGGCGCGTCGTTGACCGAAGTCGCGCGACATCGGGACACGGCAAGCCAGCTCGTAGACCGCGTCGGCTTCAACCAATAGTCTGACGCGCGTGATTCGGACCGGCGGGCGCGGGCCGTGGCGCGTCGCCGCCGCGTGCGCCGCGCTGGCTGTTGCGGCGCCGCTTGCGGCGCTGGTTGTCACGGCTGCGTCCGGATCAGAGGAAATTTGGCGCGATCTATTCGCGTTCGTATTACCCGTGGCGACGCGCGACACGCTCGCACTACTCATGGGCGTGGGTGTCTTGACTGCAACGCTCGGCACGGGCACCGCATGGCTCGTTGCCGCTCACGAGTTTCCCGGGCGTCGGCTCTTCGATTGGGCACTGCTGCTGCCACTGGCCGTGCCGACCTATATCGTTGCGTACGTCTACTTGGATGTGCTGCATCCGATTGGACCGGTTCAGACTTTCATCAGGGCGCTCATCGGAGCAGACAGCCCCAGAGATTTTCGTCTGCCGGATGTCCGCTCCATGGTTGGCTGCATCCTGCTGCTAAGTGCGGTGCTCTATCCCTACGTCTATCTGACGACGCGCGCAATGTTCATGATGCAGTCGGCAAATCTCATTGATGTCGCTCGTACACTCGCCCATGGACCGAGCAGGATTTTTTTTCGCGTCGCAGTACCACTTGCACGGCCGGCAGTCGCAGTCGGAGTCAGTCTCGTTTTGCTGGAGACATTGAACGACATTGGCGCGTCGGAGTTCCTCGGGATTCAAACTCTCACGGTATCCGTGTACACAACTTGGGTGACGAGATCGAATTTGCCGGGCGCAGCGCAGCTTGCGCTCGCAATGTTGCTGGTTGTCGTATGCGTCATGGCGTTCGAGCGATGGGCACGGCGCCGTCGGCGTTACGCCAACGATGCCCAACACCCACGACCGTTGCAGCGCGAGCGGCTGCGAGGTTTGCAGGGAACGCTGGCTGCAACGGCCTGTGGCCTACCGATCTTCCTCGGGTTCATCGTGCCGGCTTGGTATCTCACCGATGCAACGATCGCGCGCGTCAGTTTCGCTGGCATCTCGCCTGTGATATTCGTAGAAATGCTGAACACCGTTGCCCTTTCGGCCATTGCAACGCTTGGCACGGTGGTTATCGCTCTAGCTGTCGTCTACGCCGTACGCACTGGGCCAAGCTTGTTGCCGCGTCTGTTTTTGCGCGTGGCGTCGATCGGCTATGCCGTGCCCGGAACCGTTCTCGCAATTGGGTTGTTGCCGATCATCACGGGAATCGAGGCAGTGGTCGACAACGCCGCAACGTCTCTCCTCGGAATATCGACGGGTTTGTTCCTGCTCGGTTCCGGCGCAGCCATTGTCTACGCTTATGTCGCGCGTTATCTGGCGATCTCAGCGGGTTCGATAGAGGCGGGCTTCAGCCGCGTCTCGCCATCGATGGATGCGGCTGCACAGACCTTGGGTGCAAGCTTCCGTCGTGTCCTCTGGCAAGTGCACCTGCCGATGCTCAAGCCTGCGCTCGCGACGGGCGCATTGCTCGTTTTCGTCGATTGCATGAAAGAGTTACCGGCAACTTTGTTGTTGCGACCGCTCGGATTCGAAACCCTTGCGACGCATCTTTACGGAGATGCAATTCGCGGCACTTACGAGGACGGTGCTATCGCCGCTCTGCTTATCGTCGTAGCGGGTATCCTGCCTGTCATCGTATTGACGCGCGTTGGTACGCGCGCGAAGTTGAGTCCTACGACGAAGTCTTGATACTGACAGACTGAGCGGGGACGAGTATCCAGAACAGGGTTCGGTACCAACGGTCAGAAGCAAAGGTCCCGAGGGATTAAGAGCGCTTGCACCCGCTAGTCGTCGTGGCGACTGGTGACGGTATGCCAGTTGGATTGTGGCGTGCAGAGGATTCTCCACTTTACCCCATAAGCCTGGCGACTTTCGCAGTTCTCTCCAATCTCTAATCGAAATGATAATGAGAATGATTTGCATTTGCATATAGGGTTCGTTATCATCCCCGCGCTGTTCGTTTAGACCCTGTTCATCCGCTCCACATCGGAGAATTTTTCTGGGGCTTAACGGGCGGTCTTTTTTTAATTTAGGAGATTGAAATGCAGAGGGCAGTAATGCTGCAGAAGGGGCTGTTATCGGGGTTTCTCAATGAAAATTAAACTATTTATTCTATTTTCACTTTGCTCGTTAAGCTCTTTAAGCTTTGCGCAAAACACCGATGAGATGGAAAATATTACAATTATCGGCGAAAGAGTAATTCATGGATCAGCTTCAATTATCGAGCCCGATGAATTGCAAATGTTTGAACATACTGATGTCCATAAAGCTCTTGCAAATGTTCCAGGTGTTAATTTTAGACCTGAAGAAGGTTACGGTCTTAGACCAAATATTTCTATCAGAGGTACATATGATGATAGATCTGGAAAGGTAACATTAATGGAAGATGGGATATTAATTGCTCCTGCTCCATATGCAGCCTCTTCAGCCTATTATTTCCCTTCATTTGGAAGAATTCATTCCGTAGAAGTGCTAAAAGGTCCATCAGCTATCACAGAGGGTCCTTATACTATTGGTGGTGCAATTAATTTAATCAGCACTCCTATTCCAGATTCAACAAGCGGATTTCTTAACCAAGAGATGGGACCTGATGGCACATCAAGAACGCATGGAGCATATGGTTTATCTACAGAAAATGTTGGTTTTCTTCTTGAGGGACATTTCGCTCAAACTGACGGCTTCGATACGATAGAGCACGTTGGTGGTGATACTGGCTTTGATAAAGATGATGTTCTGTTTAAATTTAGACTTAATTCTGACCAAGGATCAGATTTCTACCAACAGTTAGACTTTAAATATCAGGATTCTTCAGAATTATCTAATCAAAGTTATGTTGGCCTTTCAAATGCAGACTTTAAGAGCAATCCTAGACAGCGTTATGGATTTACTAAAAATGATTTAATGGATAATGCACACGACCAAGTCGCTCTCACATATAGTGTTGATTATGGCGATCTTAATTTTGCTGCAACCTCATATATAAATAATTTTGCTCGTGATTGGTTTAAAGTAGACAAAATTGGTTATAACGGAGCTGCAAAAGGCATCAATAATATGATCGACTATGCTAATGCAGGTACTGCTGATGCTATCGCGGTTTTAAGAGGGACCAATACAACAGCTGAGACAATAAAGTATAAGCATAACAATAGAGTTTATGTTTCAGAAGGAACAGTATTAAAAGGCTCATGGGCAACTGATAATCAAACCTTAACTGTTGGCTATCGCTCTACTGAAGACTCCGAAGATCGTATGCAATGGTATGAAACTGCAGATTGGCAAGCTGGAACACTCAGTGCATTAACAGTTGGCTCCAAGCCAGGTCTATCTTCAAACAATAGAGTCACAGTTGCTAATGCAAATGCTTTCTTTTTAAATGAAGAGTTAAGACTTGATAACTTAACCCTAACAGCTGGTGTTAGAAGGGAAAGTTGGGACATAAATGAAACTCGTTGGAATGAAACAGCAAGAACTTCAATAGCAGCAGGATATCCTAAATCAAAAACAAATAATGAAGAAAAAGTTGAAACTCTATTTGGTTTTGGTGCTGGCTATAGTCTTCCAAATGGTAGTGAAGTATTCCTTGGGTATCATCAAGGCTTTTCTCCAACTACTGGAGATGCGGAACCTGAAACCGCTGATAGCATGGAGCTAGGCTGGAGAGGTGAAATAGGATCTGGAATTGTCCCTCAAGTTATAAATATGCAAGCAGTTTACTTTAATACTGATTACACAAATATTGTTGGAACCTGTACTAACTCTGCTTCTGGTATTTATGAAGGATGTACTATTGGTGATACTTTCGATGGCGGTCAAGCAAGAATCTCTGGGTTAGAGCTTTCAGCATCTACTTCATTCGCTATTGGATCAGGATCAACCATCCCTCTTATGATAAATTTTACAAGCTCAGAGGGTAAATTTGATTCAAGCTTTGAAAGTTCTTACTGGGGAGATGTAAACAAAGGGATGAAACTTCCTAATATGCCAGATAGCCAGCTTTCACTTACCACGGGAGTTGTTACGGATAATGGTTGGTCAGCATGGATAAACTTGACTAGTTTTGGAAGTACTTGCTCAGTCGCATCTTGTGCTACAGATACAACTATAGATTCATACTCTGTTATTGATTTTTCAATTAGCAAGGAAATTAATGAGAGAACTGATGCTTACTTGGTAATAGGAAATGTTACTAATAGTAGTGATATTATTGCTAGAGCACCAAAAAATGGTATCAGGACTCAAAGACCTCAATACGTCAATTTAGGACTAAGACTTAATTTCTAGTTCTTAAGAGCAACCTCCTCCATTAATGGAGGAGGTTTGTTCTCTTAACAAAACAACTATCACCATGCCGTTTTTGAGCGCTTCACTCAGAGAATAATCGAAAGCCTCGCCGTTCAGCGATGCTCTAGTATCGAAGGTCGGGGCATCATCAACTATTACTCTTCCTCCCATATCCTGTTGGCCTAATGCAGTAGCTACGGCGCAAATCGACTCGCACCCATCAACCAGAGAATCATCAGAAAGCTTGACGGCCCACGCTAGTTTTTACGCGCCTGTGTGAGCAAGACACGCTGGGGGATGCTTGCTATTCTTTCCTCGTCTTTTCGGGGAAATAAAATGAAAAACAAACTGACGAGACGGGAGCTACTGGAGGCTTCTCTGTTGCTAGCCGGATTTGGTGTCAGTGTTCCCGGGTTGTCGCCGCGCGCACAGACGACCGTAGAGAACCTGGTTGAATTCCAGCGGGTGGTTGCAGCCAATCGAATTCTCGCTAACGAAGGGGTTGTCGATGCATTTGGGCACGTCAGTGTGCGTGACCCACGAAACCCGGAGCGTTACGTGATGGCGTATTCTCGGAGTCCTTCACTGGTCGGACTAGAGGATCTCCTAGAGTTTGAGGCCGACGGTTCAAAGGTTAGGCCCGAAGATCCCCGGCGTCCGTACGGAGAGCGCGTGATCCATGGGGCTATTTACGAAGCGCGTCCGGATGTGAATGCTGTAGTTCATCATCACTCCTATGACGTGGTGCCTTTCAGTGTTTCGACTACGCCGCTGCGACCGATCATGCACGTCACGGCCATCATCGGAGACGAGATTCCTGTATGGGACATCCGCGATGATTTCGGTGACACGGATATGCTCGTGCGCAGCATGGAGATGGGACGTAGACTCGCCCAGGTTCTCGGGGACAATACGTGTATGCTGATCCGCGGCCACGGTGCGGTAGTGGCGGGAGCTAGCGTCAAGCAAGCGGTGATGTCTGCGGTGTACCTGCAGGTCAATGCGCGGCTTATGGCCGAAGCTTTAAGACTGGGTGAGCCGGAATATCTTTCGCTTTCGGAAGTCGAACAGTCCTTCGAGACCACCTTTTCCCCGCTGGCCCTCGACAGAGTTTGGGAGTACTTCTGCGCCCGGGCCGGGGTCGATCCCGTTTGATAACGGGGCACTCCTCTTCATATCCGGCTTGGGTTCAAATGAAGGCGGTGCGCGGGAACTGTAGGGGTAGTCCTCCAGAGAGGAATGTCCTCAGTTCAATCGTCAGTTAGAATGCCCTAATGATTTCTCGCATATTGCTTGCCATGTTCGGAGCGGGCGCAATTACGGTTGTCTTGCTTTTTTTCATGAATGACATGGTGAATCGGTTCGTGCTGAGGGACCCAACCCAGTATTTTGCGATCACGGATTTTATCCGTGCGCCCGACCTCGGGCGGCAGCTACCGGACGTGCCGATCATTCCAGAAGTTGCGCCGGATCGGCCAGAACTTGAACTGGTGGATGAAGAGGCGCTGCCGATTGAGCTTGTGCCACTTGAGCCAGAGATGGAAATTTTGGTGCCGGCGGAAAATCAGCCGGTCCTCGGCGAGGCTGGGGAGCCCTAGCCCGTCAGTCTGCGAGGTAGCCCTCTGCGTCTAGCTTGAGCCCGGTCTCTTTTGCGCGTGCCAGAATCTTAGGAGACCAGGTAACGCGCCCTGCGTCAGTCGCGCCGTGCATGGCCATCATGTGAGCGTACTTATCACCGATATTGCGAAAGCCGCGCATCACGCCAGCGGGTACCGAGATCATGTCCATCGTCTCCATCTCTATCTGTTGATCCCCGTCGTCACCCCAGTAGAGCGCCCAACGTCCGGTCATCGCGTAGAAGACTTCTACCGTGTCGTGCGAGTGCAATGCGGCGCCCTTGCCTGGATCGGCTCCGATGTAGGTTACGTTGAATCCTTCCACCGCCGTTATCGCAACCTCGAGTGAGGCGTCTTCTGTGACACCCTCGCCGATGACATTGAAGATTTTTCGTTGGTATTCGGGGATTCGAGTGTCGACGAATGCCTCCTTACTTGCCTTGAGGTTTTTGAATCGAGCCGTGCGTGACAGCATTTCCTGCATCGTTACTTTTCTACCCTTCATTTTCGCTACTCCTGATAAACGGCAGTTCCTCAGTCGGCCGGTTGTGCGTTTGCTTCCATTGCTCGTTCCCTAAAGACCTCACCAGCTGCTTGCATGCCGTTCAGTGCTGCCGGGAAACCAGCGTATACGGCCATCTGAATGATGATCTCCACGATTTCCTCCTGGGAGCAGCCTACATTCAAGGCTCCTTTGATGTGAAACTTGAGCTGAGGTTCAGCATTTCCCAGTGCTGTGAGGGCTGCGACATTAATCATCTCACGCGACTTGAGATCGAGGCCTGGTCTGGTGAAGATATCTCCGAAGGGGAAGTCGATTGCGTGGCGGGCCAAATCGGGTGCGATGTCCTTCATTGAGTTCATCAACCGTTCGGCGACTCCCGGGTCGAT
The DNA here is from genome assembly GCA_964384125.1 of uncultured Gammaproteobacteria bacterium. Classification (GTDB taxonomy): domain Bacteria; phylum Pseudomonadota; class Gammaproteobacteria; order Steroidobacterales; family Rariloculaceae; genus UBA6522. The sequence goes on from CAYLKA010000025.1 coordinate 17,439, forward strand.
CTCGGCGATTTTTTTTAGTGCTCGCTCGTGTCGTTCCGCTTCACTCAACTTTATTCTCCCCGGAGCTTCTGCTCTGAGCGGATTTTACTCGACCGGTTAGGGTCAGGGGCGTTGGGGTGCTAATCCGGGCGGAGTATGGGAACATGCCCGCCGTTCAGCGGATCGCCGATCCGGTATCACGTTGAAAGGAAACTAGGCACGTTGGCGACTTCTGCCCTCTCGAACCGAAACTTTTCGATCTATTTCGCTGGGACTCTGGTCGTCCTTCATGGGTTATGGATCTATCGGTTGACGATCAGTTGGCTTGCCTGGGATCTGACACATTCGGTGTTCCTGGTTGGCGTGGTGTCATTCTGTCAGTTCGCACCAGGCATTGTTCTTGGGCCCGTATTCGGTGCAGCGGCCGATCGCTATAACCTCATCAAAATGGCGGTGTTCATTCATGCGGGCATGATGGTCATTTCGTTGGTTTTGGCAGTGATCACCGGGCTGGATAGGCTGACGATAGAGGTTTTGGCTGGTTTTGCGCTGCTTCAAGGCATGATGGGTGGAGCCTACACGCCTACGCGCCTGTCTCTCATCACGAAACTAGTGCCTCGAGAGCTCTTTGCAAGCGCGACGGGTTATCTTGCCGTGGCATTTAATCTCTCTCGCTTCGCTGGTCCAGCGCTTGCCGGACTGATAATTAATTTTTTGGGTGTTGCCTGGTCCTTCGGATTGTTTGCGTGTCTTGTCGTACCCGCAATTGTTAGCCTTTACGTTGTCGAACCGCTGGAGAGCGCGGCGCGCGAGCTTAAGGATTCACACATTCTGAGTGATCTTCGGGATGGGCTAACTTACGCGGCAAATCACCCGACGATTCGCTGGTTACTGATTCTAGTGGGCACAAACGGGATTCTGGCCCGTGGGCTGTTGGAACTGCTGCCGGCCGTGACCGAGTTGGTCTTCAGAGGTGGTAGCGCGGAGTTTGCAGCACTGACCTCAGCCGCTGGTGCTGGGGCCATCGTTGCGTCTGTTGTGGTGACCCGAACGCAGGATCCGAGCCGATTATTGCGGATGGCGCCTTTGGCGGCGTTGGCCTGCAGCGGGCTCCTGTTCGTATTAGGTATGACTGAGAGCTACTGGATCGGGCTTGCCGTCGTCGCCGGTTTGGGGGGGTTCTGTACGCTTTGTGGCATTAGTGTCCAGGCGCTACTGCAGCTTGAGGTGGACGATGAATTTCGCGGGCGCGTACTCGGTTTATGGGGTGTTTTTGCGATTGGTGCAACTGCGATGGGTGGTTTTCTGATGGGCGGTGTAGCACGCGCAAGCAGCATCAGTGCGACGGCAATCGGCTCTGCAGCACTCCTATCGGTTCTAGCCTTGGGCCTTGGCGGCACGCTGATTCGGAGCGACCGGCGGCGGCAGCCCGTTTGAAGTTTCCGCTACTAGTGGCGTCGAGCGGGAGAAAGAGAACTTGCTTCTACGACCCCGATTACGCACAGGAACAGCCTCGGCCGGATCTGGCCGAACGGGTATTAGGGATGCCTAGCTGTTAGCGAGTCGGTGAAGCGCGTCGTTGGAACTCAGGAGAGTGTCTACGACGTATGACTTTCACGCCGGTAGCGGCCTATCACGGAGGCTGCCTCCAAGATTACCAGGAAGCTGGTGACTATGACGATGACGTCGATCGTCACGAGTAGCCAATTCCCGTCCTGGTACCACTCGATCAGCTTGATGACTGCGGCCCATGCTGACGTGATTAGAACGAAAATCATGGGGATCAGTGTGTAGCGTGCGGGACGCCCTAACTTGATCAGCATGACGCTAATCACCAGCAGCGTGAGTCCAGCCAGAATCTGATTTGTAGAGCCGAAGAGCGGCCAGATCGTCAAGCCCCCGGACCCGGACGCTCCACCAGCGCCGAAAGCGAGAAGCAGACAGGATCCCACGGCAATCACGGTGGCCAGTATGTTGTTATTGAGCACCGGCAAATCGTAGATGCTTCCCCACTCCTGGATGATATAGCGCTGCAGTCGCACGCCCGTATCCATCGTCGTCGCGGCAAAGAGCACGACCATCGTTGCGAGCAAAGTCGTCGAGATACCCAGCGGCACGCCCCAGCCGTTTTGAATGATCTGTGCTCCACCTTGGACGAACGTGCCGGCACCGGCCGTGCCGTACTGGTCGTAGATCTGGTGCCAGATCTCAGGGGGCGCCGCGAGGCCAACACCCGTGACGGCGATGATGGTGATCAATGCCAAAGAGCCTTCGCCCACAGCGCTAAAATATCCCACGAGCCTCGCGTCGGGTTCTTTGTCGAGCTGCTTGGATGTCGTGCCCGACGATACGATGCCGTGAAAGCCTGAGACGGCGCCGCAGGCGATCGTCACGAACAACAGAGGCACAAGGGAAGGCGCATTGGCGGGGAGCATGTTGTTGAATGCGGGCGCGGTGATTTCGGGTAGTGACAAGAGCACTGCACCGTAGAGAAGGAACAGGCCGATGAAGAGTTGCAGGCCATTAATGAAGTCGCGCGGTTGCAACAGCACCCAGACCGGTAACATGGACGCGATGGCAGCATAGACGAAGAGAATAACGATCCAACTGCCGTTTGCGGTTAGGCCGAAGAGCTGATCGGGGAGGGCGATGGGGAGCTGGCTGCCGATATAAATGGAGAAGTAGAGTGCTGCAACACCACAGATAGAAAGAAGAGTCAGATTGAATTTTCGATGGATAAGCTGGCCGATGACTAAGGCGACGGCGATAGCCGACCACGCAGGGAAAACGGCGGTGGTGGTGGTGACGAATAATCCAGCGATGACCACACCGAACACGGCGTTCACCATGAGTAGCAGCAGGAAGATCACGATCATGAAGAGGGCTCGTGTGCGGCTTCCGATAACGTCCTCTGAAAGCGCGCCCATGGACTTACCCTTGTTTCGCGCGCTGGCCCAGATGGCCCCGAAGTCGTGCACTCCCGCAAAAAATATCGTCCCGAAGGTCACCCACAGGACTGCGGGAACCCAACCCCAGTAGACGGCGATGGCGGGACCGACTATCGGTGCTGCGCCCGCGATCGAAGTGAAGTGATGGCCCCACAGCACGAATCGGTTGGTGGGGAGGAAGTCGACATCGTCCCTCAATTCGTGGGCTGGCGTGACAAAATCCGGGTCAAGCTGAAAGATTTTTTCCGCGATGAATTTCGAGTAGACAAACCAGCCGAAGGCCATTCCGGCGAGTCCGAGGAAGACGATGGTGACAGACTGCATAACTGGTTGCCCTCTGCGAGATTTAACCTCAGAGCTTATCGCGTGGCGGTCGAAACCGGAAGTTTCTGGCGTTCGGTGGGGCTCGCATTGCCCAGCAGCATCGCTGTGACGCTGCTGAAAGCATCCTGCACATCGAGTTTTGGCCTCTTCTCGGTAGGCTCGAGTCGGGGTGTTCCGGTTACCTTGGAGTAGTGACCTCGTTTCAGTAAGGCAGTACGTAAAGCACGATTGCGAGAAACGGCACTAACAAGATCATCATTGTTATGGCATAGCCGAACATGTCACGTGCGCGAAGCCCGGTAATGGCCAGTAGCGGTATCGCCCAGAATGGATTCAGGAGATTCGTGTGCGCATCGCCCACGGCATACGAGGCGATCGCTTGGCCATAAGGGATTCCCAGCTCGCTCGCTGCGAGCATGATGGGGCCGCCGACGATGGCCCACTCCCCGCCTGCGGAGGGGACGAAAAGGTTCAGGATCCCACCGGTGATCCATGCGATGACAGGGAAGTTTGAGGGTGTGGCGACAGAGAGCAGCGATGCGGCCATCGTGTCGACCAGTCCTGTGCCGGTCATAATTCCGATGATCCCAGCATAGAACGGAAATAAAAGGATTACCCCTGCACTCCCCAGAACAGCGTCGTAGAACTCCTTAAGGTAAGCCGTTGGGCTCATGAACAAGAGCATCCCCACCATGAGGAACCCGAAGTTGAGGACATTGAGATCAAGGGCGCCGAGTCCTTCTGTAAAGAACGCCCGCGCGAACAGGGCTAGCCCCGTGAGGGCGATGATTCCGCCGAGGATCCTACTGTTGTCGATCGAATCGGCAAAAGACGGTTTCTCGCTGGTCGCGTTCTGAGTAGGCTCGGCTGATACGGAAGGCTGTTTGGAAGCTTTGTCGTCGATACTAACGTAGCGTTCGATACCTCTACAGTTCGCGTTCGGCGGACACAGTAGATAGAGCATGATCGGGCCGTACACGAGAGCCAGTGCCGTGAGGGGTAAGGGGTAGGGGTGGAAGACCCATTCCGTTGCCGGGATGATGCGATCTACCAGGCCGAGCTGCATCAACGCGTTTCCTTCTGTTGCTTGTAGGAGTCCCGCAGAGCTAGACATGCCCCAGCCCCAGTTCAAGCCCATACCTAGGTACCCTGCCACGGCGAGTAGCGGGTAGTGCAGGGGCATCCCGTCCCTAGCCGCGCGCGAACCCATCTCACGTACCAGGATGGCACCGAAGATCAGGCCGAGCCCCCACGATATCCAGCTGGTCAACATCGAGCCCAAACCGACCATTACGACGGCCTGCCTGCCATTTTTCGGGAGACGAACGAGGCCAAGAATCAGCTTTCTTACCTGCGGGTGGTAGGCGACGACGTTTGCAGTCACGAGGATGAGCACCATCTGCATTGCAAACTGGAGCAAGTTCCAAAACCCGTCGTACCAGGACGATGCGATTTCGATGACCGGGGATCCCTCGGAGAAGAATGCGGCAATCGCTGCTAGGTAAGTCAGAAGGATTGCAAATAGGAATGGATTGGGCATCCAGCGTTCGACTCTGTCGGCGATGGCTTCGCCAAGTCTCTGCACCGGTGTCAGGGCAGGTTCCAGTTCCTTTTGCTCGGTCGTCATCGATTGCTCCTTAACTCCTCAATAAGTCGCATATGGTTGCCTAGGGGTGCGACTCAGCTTGCGGACGACAGTTTAGTGCTGAACTACCGGCAGACGCTAGAAACGCTGCTGCTGATTTTATCTCCGCCGTTGGTGATAGATCTGGTAATCATAGCCCCGAATCATCGCCGTTTGGTTAGAGCGATTGAGATTCAGAATAAGCTCGTTGATCATCGGAATTCATGGCGCTTTAGCGAACCGCGCTTGTGCTACGCTGTGCTTTGTCGGTCAAGGGGTGGTTTTCGGCTCCCGTGGAGTGAACACCGGATGAAAAAAAGAACAACAATAGCCGTTGTCCTTTGTGTGCTCAGCGCTCAGACGCCGTTCTCTATAGTCAGCGGACAGGCTATTTTTACGCCAGTCGTCGTTGGCACGGCGACGGCAATTCCTGGAGTCGTGGAGGGTGGTGCTGAGATTCAACACATCCTGGAAGGGTATAACGGTCTGGACGATCCCATTGGTCTGATGGATGGATCGCTGGTGTTCGCCGAACCCGGTGCACTGCGGATCCACAGCCTGGATCCAGAGACCAACCAGGTGTCGGTGTTAGTGGCCGAGTCGAACGAGTCCCATGGCGTCACCCAGGATGCCGCTGGCCGCTTGATTTCCGCTCAGGCTTGGGACGGCTCCACGAGGATCGGCGTTATTTATCCGCCGGAGAGCGAAGCCGTGCTTGCGGACAGTTACGATGGGAGGCCATTCAGCCGCCCCAACGACCTAATTGTCGCCAGGAACGGAGGCCTTTACTTCACGGATCCCGGGCTCACGGCAGGACAAGCCGAGCGATTGGTGGAGCGTTATGGTGGCAGGCCTCTGGGCTTGCGCTTGCCTGCGGCCGTGTACTACATCCCACTGGGGGGAGACCCAGTGAGGATTGAGGAGAACATGATCCGGCCGAACGGTATTCAGCTTAGCCGCGACGAAAGCACGTTATACGTTAGCGATTCTAACGGCGAGCATCTCATTGCGTGGGACATCCAACCGAACGGCTTGGTGGATAACCGACGTGAATTCGGTGTGCTAGAAGGACGAAGCAGGCGGGACAATGGACTGGGCGGAGTCAGGACCTTCGCGGATGGAATGGCTGTGGACAGCGATGATCGGGTCTATGTGTCGACCGGGGCCGGTATCGAGGTTTTGAGTTCACAGGGTGAGCACCTAGGTATCATTCCGGTGAGATGTCTCCCGAGAGACTGTCAGAACGTTGCGTTCGGCGGACCTACCAAACAGACCCTTTACGTTGCCGGCGCAGGCTCTCTCTACAAAGTTGAAATGCTTGCCCGGGGACTTACGGAACGGGCCAAGTAGCAGGGGAGCACGACACAGGCACGTGCCCCCATGGATCAGGGCGTAGTTACGTCGGTGACACTGATCCTGGGTCAGCTTTCAACGATTAAACGGCTCGAATGCAGGCGTCCGTCGACGCTATTCGAGCGTCTCTTGCGTCGATAGTGCGACGTTCCTGATGCCCGCGAGGTCGCCATTCTCTAGCGCGTCGCGCACGTTCATTGCAACCTGTTGGAGGCTATCCCTTATTTGGGCGGCGGTTGTTTGCGGGATTGCACCACCTGCATCGCTACAGGGGTTGCCAGCTGCCTCGTCGAAGCCTTCGCCGTTAGGGCCAACGAGGCAGTTCAATGCATGGTGTAAATGACGACGTGCGCCTGCGATATCGTCAGCTGCGGCGGCCATTCCTGCGTGTCTCGCGGCTGTCGCAAGCGCCTGCGGGGCATCAGCAAGTGCTGCGGGTGAGAGTGACACGAGACCGATTAGAACGATTGTGCTGCCCATGATTCTTAGAGTTGTCATTGTTATCGTCCTCCGTTGATGCGGATATAGGCTAATCCTTGCACGAAAACCGATCCAGAGGAATAGCTAGGCGTCTGGGGCATTCTTCCCTCAGGGTAGTCACTGTGGAAGTGGTTTTTGAAGGCAGTTGAGGGAGCGCTTTAGATAGGGAAGTTGCCGAAAGCATGTTGCCACTTAAGTTTTGTCCGTTAGGTGTGCCGCCTGGCAATAAAAAGACTACAAGTTGCTGAATTAAAAAGGAACCTGGGGTTTTGGTGCCCAGGGCGAGACTCGAACTCGCACATCCGTAAGGACACGGCGACCTGAACGCCGCGCGTCTACCAATTCCGCCACCTGGGCAATGAAGGGGGGCGCTCGAATGTACTGACTGCCTTATAGGCTGTCAATCGGGTTGGCAACGCTTTTTCCAGGCCCTATCACGAAGGACTTGGCAAGCGGTTAAACTCTGTCCTTATGATCTTCCGATCATCAAAGCTTCCCCGGGAATGTTGAGCTGATGGCGCGTCCTAAGCGCACGACGGGCGGTTTGTCGAAACGCTACCAGCACCCGATTCCCTCTAGAGAAGACATCGCGGCAACCATGGAATCGGTCGGTCGACCGTTGACGCTAATATCTTTGGCTGGTCAGTTGGCCCTTAAGGGTAAGCAGCACCAGCGAGCCCTCGAAACGCGTCTCAGGGCCATGGTCCGCGACGGCCAGCTCATTCGAAACCGCGCTAAGGAGTACTGCTTGACTCATCACCTGGACCTCGTCACGGGTGGGGTCAAGGCGCATAGTGACGGGTTCGGCTTTTTGATCCCGGACGACGGTGAAGAGGATATCTATATACCTTCCCGGGAGATGGCGTCGCTCTGGGATGGTGATCGTGTAGCTGTGCGTGTCAGCGAGACACGTCGAGGCAAGGAAGGTCGGATCGTAGAGGTTTTGGAACGTGCCACCGAACAGGTTGTCGGTCAATTGATCCGGGAGCGTGGGCTCGACGTGGTTATCGTCGAAGGAAAGGCTCGCGTGAACGTACTCATTCCGCGTGGCCAGAAAGGCGGAGCCAAAACTGGTGACATGGTGCGAGTGGAGATCGTGAAGCACCCGACGCTGCGTACCGAGGCCATTGGTCGCGTCGTTCGTATCGTCGGACGGTTTGACGATCCAGGTATAGAGACCACCGTTGCTATCCTTTCCCATGGAATTCCCAATGAGTGGTCGGCCGAGGTTGAGGCGCATGTCGCAGCCCTATCTCCCCACGTCCCCGCCCGTGCTAAGCGTGGAAGGGAGGATCTTCGTAAGCTCCCGCTCGTAACCATCGACGGTGCGGACGCAAAGGATTTTGACGATGCAGTTTACTGTGAGCCTCAGGGGGAAGGCTGGCGGCTGATTGTTGCGATCGCAGATGTCAGTCACTACGTTGAGCCGGGTACCGATCTCGACGATGAAGCTCGCGCCCGCGGCACTTCTGTTTACTTCCCCGATCAAGTGGTTCCCATGCTGCCGGAGGCGCTCTCGAATGGGCTCTGCTCCCTAAATCCGCGAGTCGATCGGCTCTGCCTCTGCTGTGAGATGCAGGTGTCGTCGCGCGGAGTCGTGACGCGCTCTCGATTCTACGAGGGCGTCATGCGTTCGGCGGAGCGCTTTACTTATGAGGAGACGGCGAGGCTACTCGAAGGTAAACAGCTGCCCGGCAGGAAAGGCCAATTCAAGGCGCAGATCGAGCAGCTGCATGCGGTGTACCGGTCTTTTGCGAAGCGCCGGCGCCGGCGAGGGGCACTGGACTTCGACCTTCCGGAGGCCGTCATCCAGCTGGATGATCGAGGTCAGGTGAAGGACGTGCGCCCTGTGGAGCGACTCGTGACCCACAGGATCATAGAGGAGTGCATGGTTGCAGCGAACGTTGAAGCCGCAAAACGGCTTTCTAAAGCTCGGAGTCCAGCACTTTACCGGGTCCACGCGGGGCCGGATCCCGAAAAGATCGAAGAGCTGCAACTGTTTCTGAGCACGCTGGGGGTGAAGCTCAGCTCACCAAAAAACCTACAGCCCCGGGACTTGGCGCGGATCATCGAGAAGGCAGCCGGTGGATCGGAGGCTGAGCTCATGGAGACGGTGATCCTGCGCTCCATGGCCCGCGCGGTGTATCAGCCGAGAAATATTGGTCACTTCGGCCTGGCATTGTCCACCTACGCCCATTTCACTTCTCCCATCCGGCGATATCCCGACCTCTTAGTCCACCGGGCCATCAAGCATTTGTTGGTCCACGGGAGCGCGAAAGGGTTCCGATACCGGATGCCTGAGATGGAGCAGCTCGGTGAACATTGTTCCCGGATCGAGCGGCGTGCAGACGAGGCAGTGTGGGATGTAGAGGAGCGGTTGAAGTGTGCGTTCCTAAAGAAGCGGGTTGGGGAGGAGTTTGAGGTTGTCGTTGCGAGCATTGCTCCGTTCGGCCTCTTCGTGCGCCTAGCCGAGTTACACATCGACGGCCTCGTTCATGTGGCCTCGCTGCCTCGGGACTACTATCACCCGGAAGAGGGCGGGACGATCCTCGCCGGAGAAAACACGGGGAAGCGTTACCGGTTGACCGACCGGTTGCAGGTAAAGCTGGTCCGCGTAGACGTGGATGAACGTAAGATTGACTTCGTCCCGGTGGAGTCGGCAGGAAGTTCCAGGAATAAGAGACGCCGTCATGGCTAGCAAAAAGTCTCGGGGCGGTAACCACCACGTCTACGGGGTACATGCGGTGCGTTCCCTGCTCGAGAAACGGCCGGAGGCCATCCTCGACGCGAAAATTCTCCGAGGATCCAAAGCGGGTTCGCTCCCCGAGCTTGCCAGGGTACTGGGTGCGCACCAGATTCCCATCGAACACGTTCAACGAACAGCGTTGGATCGGCTTAGTGATGGCGGTACCCACCAAGGGATCCTCGTGAGAACGCGCGGGGCCCAGGAGGTCGGGATACGGGAGTTTGAGGAAATAGTAGTTTCTAGAGGTAAGGGTTTGTTATGTCTTATTTTAGATGGTGTTCTTGATCCTAGAAACTTGGGTGCTTGCCTCCGTACGGCCGATGCTGCAGGCGTAGATGCTCTGGTGGTCCCAAAGCGTCGCGCCGCCGGTTTGACTCCGTCAGCGCTGAAGGCGGCAACCGGTGCCGCAGAGACCGTGCCTCTTGTCCGAGTCTCAAATCTCGCCGCGACCCTGCGTTGGCTGAAGGATGCAGGTGTGTGGATTGTTGGGGCAGATGCCGATACGCCCCGCACCGTCTACGATGCGCGGCTGGAGAGTCCCGTCGCCCTAGTGGTTGGGGGTGAGGGTCTAGGGTTGAGGCGCCTCACACGCGAGCTATGTGACGAGTTCGTATCCATTCCCATGCATGGCACTGTCGGGAGCCTCAACGTTGCAGTGGCATCAGGGGTGTTGTTGTTCGAGTTACGGCGCCAGATTCGTTCCCGAGCCCCTGCCCGAAGGGGGTCGGACTAGTCTCGCATCCCGGGCCCGGGTTGAGGCGCGGGGCCCCGTCTAGTAGCATCTGCGCGCCTTTGAAAATTTGTTACTCCTTACCTCACCGCGCGTACGGGAGGTTTTAACCGAGAGGAGCTTGAGTTGAGACATTACGAAGTCGTGTTTCTGGTCCATCCTGACCAGAGCGAAAACGTCCCCGCCATGATGGAGCGCTATAGATCGATGATCGAAGGTGCCGAGGGACAAATCCACCGCGAAGAAGACTGGGGTAGACGCCAGCTCGCCCACGCCATCAGCAAGGTCCATAAGGCTCACTATCTAATGATGAACATCGAGTGCGGCAAGCCCGCTCTTGACGAGCTCGTTGGGGCCTTTCGCTTTAACGATGCAGTGCTGCGTTATCTCGTGATCAAACGGGACAAAGCGATCACGGAAGTCTCCCTTATGGCCAAAGCTAAGGAAGAGGAAACGGCACGGGAAGAGGCTGC
>CAYLKA010000025.1:28195-31180 GCA_964384125.1 uncultured Gammaproteobacteria bacterium
GCCGCTCCAGAAGCGGAACCTGAGGCCGCCGCTCCAGAAGCGGAACCTGAGGCCGCCGCTCCAGAAGCGGAACCTGAGGCCGAAGAGGACGGCTCAGTCGATGATGAGCAGGCTGACGCGGACGCGTCTTCCGATTCCGAGACGAAAAAGGAGAGCTAGGCCATGGCACGCTATTTTCGACGCAAAAAATTCTGTCGTTTTACTGCCGAGGGTGTTGAGGAGATCGACTATAAGGATCTCGCAACATTGAAACAGTACATCAGCGAAACCGGTAAGATCGTCCCGAGCCGTATCACGGGTACCCGCGCGAACTACCAACGGCAACTTGCCACGGCAATCAAGCGCGCGCGTTTCCTGGCGCTCTTGCCCCACACGGACCAGCACTGATCATTGAGGTCCGCTCCGACGGACCGACATCATGAAAGGTTTTGCTCAGTGGCTATTGGGGCGCCGTTATCGGCCTGTAATTCTTGCGGCTGCGTTTGCGCCTGCGCCGCTCATCTCGTTTGCCTCCACTGCGCTGATGACGTTGGAGACGCTGCATCGAGGCGGTCGGCAGGGGTTTGCGAGCGCGTTGGTCGCGACCGGCGGCGTTTTGAGTCTCGCCTGGGTGTGGGGCGCCGATCCCGGCAACTTCGCCCTAGCGGGTGGCGTAACGCTTTTGGCCGGTGTGGGCCTCGGTGTCTTGTTACGCTGGGCTGGGACGCTTGCGCTCGCATTTCAGGGTGTGGTGGTGCTGTGTGCAGCCGGCGCGGTGTTTGCTGGGGTCTTTTGGCCGGACCCGGGTTCAATGATCACCCCGATTGTGGCCCAGGGTGTGGAGTGGTTGCGTTCTACCGGTGCGGCGGAGGGCGAGATTCAGGCGGTCACCGAAGGGTGGGAGAGGCTGTTTGTCGGATTCTTGACGCTCGTAATTTTTCTGCAGCTTATGACGCCGCTGCTCCTTGGCAGCTGGTGGGCAGCGTTGATGAATCCGGTGCCTCAATTTGGACGTCAGTTTCGGGAGCTGCGTCTGGGTCGTTTCTTGGGGATACCGGCCACGCTGCTGATGGCGGTACGCTTGATTCTGGACGGACCCGTAATCCAGAATCTTTTTCCTTTGGTGCTGTTCGCGTTTTGGTTTCAGGGTATCGCTGTCGTTCATGCTTGGGGGAAGGTGCGGGAGTGGAACCCGGCAATCGTCGCCGCGATGTACGTTCTGTTGCTCCCGCCATTCACGGGTGTGACGATTCTGGCTATTGCGTCGTTGGGGCTTGTTGATAACTGGATTGATTTGCGAGCACCGTTGCGTAGGACGAGTTGACTACAGATTAAACAGGAGTGATCGGGACATGGATATCATCCTATTAGAGAAGATCGACAATGTCGGTGGCGTTGGGGACACGGTGTCGGTGAAGTCCGGCTACGCCAGAAATTATTTGATCCCCCAAGGTAAGGCAACGCTCGCGACGCCCGCGAACATTGCTAAGTTCGAAGGGATGCGGTCGGCACTCGAAGCCAAAGCGATGGGGGAGCTGGAACAGGCCCAGGCCCGTGCTGCGAAGATTGAAGGCCAGGTGGTAAAGATCCAGGCGAATGCTGGTCCGGAAGGTAAGCTTTTTGGTTCCGTCGGCACGATCGCCATTGCCGAAGCTTGTGTGGCGCTCGGATTGGCCGTCGAGCGTAGCGAGGTGCGTTTGCCAGAAGGGCCCATACGTATTGCAGGTGAGCACAAGGTTGATCTTCACCTTCACACTGATGTTAACGTGCCGCTTACCGTCATCGTCGAAGGTGAGGTGACAGCGCCGATCGAGCTCCTCGAGGATAGCGAGACAGATGAGACCGAAGTTGATGATGACGCAGAGCCGCAGGAGGCTGAAACAGCCCAAGAACAAAAACCGGCTGAGTGATCGGTGTGTTAAGCTCAAACGGAAATAGGGCTGCCCACACATGGCCGAAGTTTTAGCCACATCCAAGATATCTTCCGGTACAGAATCCCTTCGATTGCCACCGCATTCAGTCGAGGCTGAGCAATCGCTATTGGGCGGATTAATGCTCGACCAACGTTCCTGGGACCAGATCGCCGATGCGGTCGGGGCTGATGACTTCTATCGAGCTGACCATAAACTCATTTTCGTCGCGATAGGTGAACTAGCTGACCGTAATCAGCCGGCGGACGCTGTTACGGTGAGCGAACATCTGGAGCGGCAAGGGTGCTTGGATGAGGTGGGCGGCCTTGGTTATGTTGGCCAACTCGTGCAGGACACTCCCAGCGCGGCGAATATTCAAGCGTATGCCCGCATCGTTCATGACCGCGCGATGCTGCGTCAGCTTATCGAGATTGGTGGAGACATTGCGGCCAGCGCCCATGGTAGCGAGGGTCAGTCCGTGGCGGAGCTGGTGGATCTTGCGGAACAGAAGGTTTTCGATATCGCCGACCGTGGGCAACGCAGTGGCGTCGGCTTCAAACCGCTCAAGGAAGTCCTCTCAGGGACCATAGATCGCTTGGATGTCCTGAGTCAGAACGAGGGTGATATCACCGGTATTGGCACCGGGTTCGACGATATGGACGAGCTGACCGCCGGTTTGCAGCGTGGTGACCTAATTGTCGTCGCGGGGCGTCCCTCTATGGGTAAGACAACCCTCGCGATGAATATTGCGGAGAATGCTGCGATAGGTAACCAGAAGAAGCCGACTGCTATCTTCAGCATGGAGATGTCTGCCGAGCAGCTAAGCATGCGGATGATCGGTTCGATAGGGCGGGTCAACCAATCCCATCTGCGGTCGGGACGACTTACCGATGAGGATTGGTCACGCGTCGATTCCGCTGTGTCGATGATGTCGACCGCGCCGATCTTCATCGACGATGCACCAGCGCTCACGCCCACGGAAGTTCGCGCGCGTGCGCGCCGTTTGAAGCGCGAGCACGATCTGGGGTTGATCGTCGTGGACTACCTGCAGCTCATGCAGGTTTCCGGGAGCTCTGAGAATCGGGCGACGGAGATT
>CAYLKA010000026.1:0-14395 GCA_964384125.1 uncultured Gammaproteobacteria bacterium
GGGTGAGGCCGCGTCGTTGGGTTGCATACGGATGAGCAATTCCGACGTTTTGGAGTTGTATAAGCTCGTACCGCTCGGCACTGTCGTGGAAATCGGGGACTAGGCCCGTGTCGCTTGGCCCGTTGATGATTGATCTGAAGGGCCCTGCGCTCGACGACGAAGAACGCGCGTGGCTGCAGAGTCCGGTCGTCGGTGGCGTGATCCTTTTTACCCGCAATTTCGAGGATCCTGAACAGCTTGCTGCACTGGTTGCGGAAATTCATGAAGCCCGTTCTCCACCGCTGCTCGTCGCGGTGGATCAGGAGGGAGGAAGAGTGCAGCGTTTTCGCGAGCCGTTTACGGTGCTGCCACCGATGCGTTCGCTCGGCCATGTCTACGATGAAGATGTCGTAAAGGCGCGTGTTGCTGCCCGGGCATTCGGTTGGCTGATGGCTGCGGAACTTCGTGCGGTGGATATCGATTTGAGCTTCGCGCCCGTGGTGGACCTGGACCTTGGGTTGGCTGAGGTTATCGGGGACCGGGCGCTACACCCAGACGCCACCATCGTAAGCGAGCTGGTTATCGAGTTCGCTGAAGGTGCGCAGGCGGCAGGGATGGCGGTTGTTGCCAAACATTTCCCGACCCACGCCGGTGCGGTCAACGATAGCCATACGAACTGTGCTACAGATGGGCGAACATACAATGACTTATGGGGCGATCTTGATCCTTATCGTCACCTCGTAGGTGCGGGACTTCCAGGAGTCATGGTAGGACACGTCAGTTTTCCTGCGATGGATCCGTCGCCGGCGAGCTTTTCGTCCTGGTGGATCCGCGAGCAGTTGCGGGGGCAGCTGGGGTTTTCAGGTGCGGTCCTTTCCGATGACGTTACGATGGAGGGGGCGGCACCGGGCGGTACTTGTTCGGAACGGGCTGTTAAGGCGGTAGAGGCGGGTTGCGACATGGTGTTGGTCTGCAACGCGCCCGGGGAGATTTCGGCTACCATCGATGCGCTGGCTGACTACGTGAGCCCATCATCGCAGCTGCATTTGATTCGACTGCGAGGTCGCCACCGAGAGGATTGGGACTCGTTGCGTTCGTCCGAAGCGTGGCAAGAGGCTTGTCAGCAGGTGGCCCAGCTCACTGAGCGGCCGGGGTTGGAGCTAGAAGGTTGAGCTCGACACGACAGCCTAAGTCGGCAAAAGAAGCGATCGAGGCTCGCAAGAGCAGTCGTCAGATCGCGAGTGAGGCTCAGGTGGAGTCCGCCCTTGATCGCATGGCTGAAGAAGCGACGCTTGTCTTGGAGCAGAAAAATCCACTCATACTGGCGGTGATGCAGGGCGGTGTGTTTACTGCTGTGCAACTCTGTCGTCGCTTAGATTTTCCGTACGAGTTCGACTTCATTCATGTGACTCGTTATGGGCAAGCGCTAACGGGTGGCACATTGAGTTGGCGGGTGCTTCCGAGTCTGAATCTCGAAGGTCGAACGGTGTTGTTGGTTGACGATATCCTAGATCATGGCGTCACACTCGCGGCGCTCCACGAGGAGTTAGCAAAAGTTCGGGTATCGAGACTCTATTCCGCTGTTCTCGTATCAAAGAATCTTGCTACACCGCTAAAGCGAGTTAACGTGGATTTCGTCGGCATGGAGATTGAAGACGCGTACGTTTTCGGTTGTGGCATGGATTACAAAGGCTATTGGCGCGGGTTAAACGCGCTCTACGCGGTCGAGGTGACATGAGTCGGGAAGTCGGCCTCATCATCGGTAGCGCTCGGTCCGAGCTGGGACTTGAGTTTGTTTCGAGGAGTCCGACAAAGACGCCCTTTGGTGAGCCTTCGAGCCCGATTCTTGAGGCTTCCTTCGACGGTATCAGGATCGCTTGCATCCTTCGTCATGGAGAAGCGTCGAGCATTCCACCTCATGCCGTGAACTATCGGGCTAACCTCTGGGCGCTTCACCAGCATGGTGTTCGCCGGTGTGTCGCGTTAAACGCTGTTGGTAGCATCGATCCGGGGTTTCCACCCGGTGAGCTGGCAGTCCCGGAGCAGCTTATCGATTACACCTGGGGTCGTGAGCACACGTTCTGCGATGGGGGTAGCAGTGAAGTCGTGCACGTGGATTTCACCAATCCGTTTGATCCTGTTCTGCGAGGCCAAATTGCTGCGGCAGCTGAGGCTGCTGAGTGCTTTATCCGAAGCGGGGTGTATGGGGTCACGCAGGGACCGAGGCTTGAGACCGCGGCGGAGGTCGATCGGCTCGAACGTGACGGTTGCACAATGGTGGGCATGACAGCCATGCCCGAGGCGGGACTGGCCTATGAGCTAGGCATTGAGTACGCGATCTGTGCGCTGGCCGTGAATCATGCGGCGGGCCGAGGGAGCGGAGATTTGGATATTCACGGTCAAATGGAGCGCTACGTCGCCGAAGGGGTGGAGCGACTTTCCGCGGTAGTGGAAAGACTGATGCCGGAACTCTACAGAAGCACCTAAAACCTTTGTGCCTCGGGCGTTAGGGAGCGTGATCGCTTAATGCTAGAGCGTAGCCCCTCAGGCCGCCGGACCAAGTGGCGGGTTCAGCAACCCGTCCGTCGGTTCCGCCTCTTCGGGCGCCGGCCTCACCATGACAAGCAGACCGAAAGCAGGATGGTCGAAGTAGTGTAGCTCCCCGCTGCGCGTGCGCCGGGTCGTACGGAGTTCATAGATGGGGGGCAAGCTAAGCTCCTCCAGCACATCGCTGTAGGTCACGTTCTGCTGTGGGACCGGCGTGGTAGGTCGCGCGTGGTATTCCAGCTCGACGGTCACGTGCAGGAAACGGTTTAGATGCAACTGCACGGTCCCCAAAGGATTGAGCGTGCCGAGCAACCCGATATTGAAAGGCTGTGCGAGTTCCTCCGGCAGCCCTTCTTGAACCCAACCCCCGTGCGCCAGCACCGTGTAGGCTCCCAGGTTGTCAAGCCGCGTGGATTCGGCAGTGAGCTCGAGCTCTTCCCCTCTTAGGAATCGCAAATGGAAAAGATCTTCTTCCGGCTCTTCTGTGGCGGTTTCTGGCGGAAGTGGGTCAATCAACTCAAAGTAGTCTTCGACCGAAATGAGATCCTCGGTTCTGGGATCTTGATCGATCCTCTGCGTAGAGGGATCGCCTGGGCCTCCAGGACTCAGCGGATCATAGGGAGGCTCTAGCTGCTCTTGAAATCCGCCGAGTTCGAGTTCGTTTCCGGGCTCAAGCTCAAGCGGTTCAGCGGGTTGGTCCGGCATGTTATAGAGCACCGAATCAATCAGGTTGAATGGGTCCAGAGGATTAGGTGTTTTCTCGAGAGCCATGAGCGTCGAATGAATGTTCTCGGAGATGCTGGCCTGTCTTTCGGCCACGGCCCTCGCTTTTCGATGGAATTGCTCCTCCGTCGGATCGAACGCGTTGTAGGTAAACGCGATGATTTCGACTTGGAACTGGGGTGGCTGAGAAAAGTCTTGCGATAGCGCTACATTCCAAGCGCCAGCCTGGAGAACGAGAGCAGTCAAACTAGCGCTGACACCGTAAGCGCGCATGTGCTCATTATAGCCGGGTGGGGGTGCGACACACACGGGGTACGGGCACTTCGGGCATCAGATCGCATTCGGCCCTGAAGGGTCTCTGTGGGTTAGCCCTGGCGAGGGCCAGAAGATGATCTTTGCCCCAACAAGCTGCCTCTCAAGCGCGAACATGGAAGGCCATACTAATCAGCTGTGGCGACAATCTTCTCGGCCACACTGATCATGTCGGCCCCAATGATATCGGGAGCGGGAAATAGTGGTTCCAGCACCATACCTGGCCTCGCCACAAACCCTGCAGCACACCCGGCCCGCATCGCGCCAGCGACATCCCAGGAGTGCGCCGCGATGAGGCGCATTTTGGCCGGTTTGATCCCCAGTTGCTCGGCAGCATACTCGTAAACCTTTGCGGCGGGTTTCAGACTCTGAACAGCATCCACGCTCATTATTCTTTCCATGAACGGCGTGAGTTCGGCGTGCGTTAATTGTGCTTCGGCGAGTTGCGGAGGCGAATTGGTCAAGGCAGCCATACGGAAGCCGGCGTCCTTGAGAATCTCGAGTGCTGGGATGACGTCGGTGTGAGGCGGCAGAGTACGCATCGTGCCGAGAATCAGATTTCTTTGCTCATCGTCGAGCACTAAACCCCGGCGCTCCGCCAGCATATCTAAAGCCGAACGACCGACCTGTACGAAGTCTTGGTACGGTCCTGTCACGACAGTTAAGAGAGCGCTCTGTATCACTTGGGCGAACCACTGAGAAAAGATTGCACCGTCACCGAAGACGTTTTCGAATGGTGCTGCCAGTGCGCGCAAGTCCAGTAAGGTTTCATTGACATCGAAGACCAGCACGTGGCGATTTGCGGTCTCATCGGTCATAGATATGACGGTAACAAGCCGACCCTCGAAAAATCAAACAGCGCTCGCCCGCGATCGAGTAGAATCCGAAAGCACGACGGCAGAGCCTTAACGGGTGCGAGAAATGGATCCATAGCATGAGAGCGCTGACTTGTCTTTTCATTCTCCTTCTTGGTTTGAGCCACGAGACCGTCAGTGCACAGGTGGATTTCTCCGGTGTTTACGTGTCGGTGTATGTCGGCTCGCCGGAGACCGTCATTTTGCCTAGTACGTATCCTTTCACGGTCGAGGCAGAACGGGCGTTTAACGATTTCAACCCGGCCGTCGATGATCCGCGCATAGGAAATGACTGCGCGCCGCGACGGATGCCAGCGCTTCTGTGGTCTGCTGATCCCGTTGAGTTCTTGCATCAAGACGAACTCACCATCATTCGCTTCGAAGCGCTTGAGACCGTTCGCACCGTCTTCATGGACGGACCGCCTCCGTCTGCAGATCAGCCTCACACCGAACTCGGCTATTCGGTCGGGCGCTGGGAAGGGGGTGAGTTGATCGTTGAGACGACGCACATGCTGGGCGGAGTCATCGTCAACGACATTGGGCAGCCCATCAGCCCAGACGCTCGACTCACGGAGAGGTACTGGCGTGAGCCCGGGGAGAACGATCTTCAGGTGGAGATCATGGTTGACGATCCCGTGAATTACGTCGAGCCACTGAGACTTCGACGGATGTGGGGCTCGGCTCCGGGCGAGACAATCCTTCCATGGGGGTGTTTCAGCCTTGATCCCTCGGAAGAAGAGATGGACCTGGACGATCTTTCTCGTTTGCTGGAGGCGCTGTGACGTTCAAGGGTGATGCCATGAGGGCTATGCGTGTCGGACTCTTTTTTCTTTTCCTTGCTGTGTGGGTGCCCGCGCAATCTCAGGACATGCCTGCTAATCATGTAACCGTCACCGTGCTCACCACGAATACCGCCGACGGTGGCCGCACTCAAGGGGAGTGGAGTTTTTCTGCATGGGTGGAGGTTGGTGAGCGACGCTTCCTTTTCGATACAGGATGGTCTCCCGATAACGTGCTCCTGAATGCCGAGAAGCTGGGAATCGATCTCTCTGTTGCAGAGGACCTTGTGCTCAGCCATCACCATCAGGACCATACCGGAGGGCTGGAGACGCTCCGAAGGGAACTGACGAGGCGAAACCCTTCAGCTCTATCGCGTATTCACGTCGCACCAGGCATCTTCGCCCCACGCCCTCTTGCTGATGGAAGTGACCGTAACCCGATGGTCGCTCTGCGAGCACGCATCGAGGCGACAGGAGCACGTTTTATTGTGCATGACAGACCGGCCGAAATTGCGCCGGGTGTGTGGGTGACCGGCTTCGTGCCTCGGGTCCACGAAGAGAGGAACTATCAGGTGGGCCCGGATCGGTTGCTGGCGCGCGAGGATGGCAGCACAGTGCCCGATATCGTTCCGGACAGCCAGTCAATGGTCATCGTGACCCCGGAGGGGCCGATTATGATCTCGGGGTGTGGGCACGCTGGCATGATTAATACGCTCGAACACATTAACGCACGTATCTCGGATCTTCCGCCTCAAGCGGCGATCGGTGGTTTCCACCTCTTCGCGGCCACGCCCGAAGTCATGAGTTGGACATCGGAGCGCATCGCCGAATTAGGGCTAAGGCATTTCATTGGAGCGCATTGCACCGGGATAGAGAGCGTCTACGAAATTCGGGCGCTTGCGGGGCTCGACCGTGACACGGCTCGGGTCGGCGCCATTGGCACACGTTACGAGTCTGGCCGAGGCATCATCCCGGGCAATATCAACCGCTGATATCCGGCTTCAATGAGTAGGGGCGCAGGATTATTGCTGGATTCTGAACGCAGAGGCTAGGCTTGGTATGCTGTCAGCACACACCAGAACGATCGGGGGGATAGCCATGTGGAATAACGTTGAGGTCAGATTAATGGTGGGGCTCGTTGCCTTCGCCGTGTCTGGCGGATGGGCCAACGCTCAGGTCAATGAAGAAGTGAACGACCGACCGGACCCCTATTCCATGGACCAGAGCTTTTTCAAGCTGGCGGCTGGGCGACCGATTGGTTCGACGGCTGCCATGGCGGTTGATCCAGATGGCACCAGTATCTGGACATTCGATCGGTGCGGCGACAACTGGTGTGTTGGTTCGGATTTTGCGCCCATTCAGAAATTCGATGCTTCGGGTAACTTGGTGACAAGTTTTGGAGCAAATATGTTTAATCGCCCACATGGGATTCATATTGATCCGGATGGGAATGTCTGGGTCACCGACTTTGAGGGCCCTGACGGGGTAGACCGTCGGCGTGATGGCAAGGGCCATCAGGTTTTTAAATTTAGCCCGGAAGGCGACCTTTTGATGACCTTAGGTAAGGCGGGTGTCGCGGGCGATGGAACGGATGAGTTTAATAAACCTTCTTCCGTTCTAGTGGCGCCCAACGGGGATATTTTTGTAGGAGATGGCCACGCTGGGGATTCCAACGCCAGGATCGTGAAGTTTTCCAGTGACGGAACGTTTATCAAGACCTGGGGAAGGAGAGGCACCGGTCCTGGTGAGTTTGAGACACCGCACACCATGGCGATGGACTCCGAAGGTCGGCTCTTTGTCGGCGATCGCAGGAATGGTCGTGTCCAGATTTTTGATCAGGATGGTAATTTTATCGACGAGTTCAATCAGTTCGGTCAGCCCGCCGGGATGTACATCGACGGGAACGACATGCTCTACGTCGCCGACTCGAGTTCCAACCCCGACAATCCTGGTTGGAGAGAAGGTATCAGAATCGGCAGCGCGAAAGACGGCATTGTCACGACGTTCATCGCCGACCCAGAGGGTGACGGATCTCAAGAAGGTGTCGTCGTGGATGCCAATGGCGTTATTTATGGGTCGCTTACGGGCGGGATGGCGTTAAGGAGATACGTCAAGAACTAGAGGCTTTCGAGGAAGGACAATGAAAAAGATTAAGTTGGATAAGCCAATCAAGATGATCGCCACCGTCTGTGTGGTGGGTGGCTTTCTGTCGGCGACCGGCGTTGCCAATGCGCAGGGCTTCCAGTTGGTCGAGACAACAATCGAAGACATGCACGTGGCACTGATGTCGGGGGAGGTGACGTGTCGCGGGCTCGTTGAGAGCTATCTCGAGCGAATCGAGGCATTTGACCAGCAAGGTCCCGAGCTTAACTCCGTTCAGCACATTAACCTGCAGGCACTGCAGGAGGCGGAGGCGCTTGACGCGGCACAAGAGGGATCGGGGCTCGTTGGACCGTTGCATTGTGTCCCGGTTCTGTTGAAGGACCAGGTGGAGACGAGCGATATGCCGACCACATACGGTTCGGCAATTTTCGCGGACTTCTACTCGGGGCGGGATGCAACCATCGTTCTTCGGATGAAGGAGGCGGGTGCGATCATTCTCGCCAAGACAAACATGGGAGAGTTCGCGAACGGATACTTGGGCTCGGCATTCGGGATGGTTCGCAATGCTTACGAACCGGCGCGTATTCCGAGCGGCTCCTCGGCAGGCACGGGCGCCGGTGTGGCGGCAAACCTGGGGCTCGTGGGCATCGGGGAAGATACGGGGGGGTCGGTCCGCGGGCCAGCATCGGTTCATAGCCTGGTTGGGCTGCGTCCGACACTGCCACTGGTGAGTACATATGGAATGATGCCGGCCAACCCGACGAACGACACCCTGGGACCAGTGACCCGCACGGTTGCGGACGCGGCGATTATCCTCGACGTGATCGCCGGCTATGATCGCAACGATCCGGTGACGGCTTACTCCGCCGGAAACGTTCCAGAGAGTTATCGGGCGTTGCTCGACGAGAACGGGTTGGAGGGCGCACGCATCGGTGTCATACGATACCCAATGGATCCCGAGACGGATCCGGAGTCTGAGGACTTTAAGAAGGTCCACGCAGTGATCGATCAGGCGCTAGAAGACATTGAGGCCCTCGGTGCCGAGCTGGTCGATCCGGTTGAGATTCCGCTGATAGAACTAGTGCACGAAACTCACGGGAACAACAGTTTCGAGACCGAGCAGGCCATCAATGAGTATCTAGCGCAGCTCCCCAACGCGCCCGTCATGAATCTGAAAGAAATCTTGCTCCAGGGACAGGTTACCCCTCGGCGCGGACCAGCTTTGATGAGCGTTATCGGGAAGACAACGCTGGATCCTGGTTATCTCGAGATCATGCTGGCACGGGAGCAGATACGTCAGTCCGTGCTGAGTGCCATGGCAGACGCTCAGCTTGACGCGCTCATCTACGCGACGTTCGATCATCAAACCACCCTGATTCCTCCTGATGCGCTCACTAACCCGGATCCCGGGGACCGTTACGGCTGGGGCAACAACCGGCGATTGAGTCCAGTTACTGGATTTCCGGCTATAACGGTTCCTGCGGGCTTTACAGAGGACGATCTGCCCGTGGGGATCGAGCTGCTAGGCCGAGCGTTCAGCGAAGGGATGTTGCTGCGTCTTGCCTACGCGTACGAGCAGGCGACCCAGCGGCGCCGTCCGCCTGCGACGACACCGCCGCTCGAATGAGTGACACGGCGCGCATCGAACAGAGCTTTTTAATCAATCGCGTTCTAGAAATTGGATCCGCAAAAAGTCTGAGGCTGGAATAACTGGAGGATCTCCGCGGCACTCCTGCCGCAAACTCATTAGAGTCGGATTTCCAGCTTTAGGGAGAGCCACCTCCGCGAGAGATGGATTCCAGTAGATAGCTGCTGGCACGTTTGAGAGATGTCATGAGATTCACAGCCATCGCAATTTGGCTAATGCTCCTGCCCCTGATGGTTTCGGCACATCACTCACGGGCGGGCTACGTGGATGAGCCGATCGAGCTCGAGGGGGAACTCGTCGACGTCATCTGGAGGAATCCCCATGTAGGTTTCGTTCTGAGCGTTTCCAACGAGAACGGCGAGGAAGAACTTTGGGAGATTGAAGGCTTCGGGTCCATTTACGCATTACAGAGAACTGGGATTACCGAGGATTTATTTAAGGCAGGGGCGCCGGTGGTGATGTTCGGGCTGGTTACACCCAACCGATCCAGACACTTCCTGGCCTCCCACGTGCTGTTGCCCGATGGTACGGAGACGGTGCTTCAGGCAAATGCTGAGCCTCACTGGTCGGGAAGGACGCTGGGGGGACGATTACAGTGGGTGGCTGATGAGGCTGAGGCCGTCGATGCAGCTGAGGATAATCGGGGCATCTTCCGGGTATGGAGCATTCCAGCACTGGCGGATCGGGTATTGCACGTGCCGTTCACCGACGCCGCTATTGCTAGCCGCGCCACATGGGATGCCCTTAACAATTTTACTTCTCGCTGTGAGCCCGAGGGCATGCCGAGGGTTATGATCAATCCCCATCCATTCGAGTTCGTGGATAGGGGGGATACAATCCAGTTGCGGGTCGAGCTCTACGATCAAGAGCGAGCAATTCATATGAACGGTTCTATTCCTGAGGACGCGCCGGCGTCGCGGCTCGGCTACTCGGCCGGGCACTGGGAGGGTTCGGAACTGGTTGTGGAGACGACGCGCGTGAATTGGCCCTACTTCGATAATATCGGGACGCGCCAGGGAGAGAATGTCCTAATGGTTGAACGATTTAGACTCAGCGACGATCAGCGCCGCCTTGATTACCACCTTACTGTCACAGATTCGGGGACCTTCACTGAGCCAGCGACCATTACGGGGCACTGGCTGGCGCTCGGTGAGGCAATCGCACCTTATGAATGTGAGGTATCTTAGCTAAGCGATAATAGAGTTTTCTCTGTACGTAGTTTTTATTAACAGGAAAGGAATCAATGATGAACGGTCGTAGAATAATGGTCATTGCTTCGATCATTATGTGCTCTGGACCTGCTTTTTCGCAGGCTTGGATAGATTATTACAGCTCAACCGATGATTTTCGTATACATACTCCAGGTGAATTTGAAGTTGCAGAGACAACTTTTCCTTCCGAGTACGGTGTTGTGCTTCCAGCGCGGGTTTATAGCTACACGGAGGGTGGCGACTATTACTCTGTTACGGTGGTTGATTACACTCAAGCCGAAAGGCTACATGAAGAGCGCGTGAGGAATGAGGCGGAATATCTTCTGTATTGGGAAATCGATATCAGAGCTTCAGTAGCTTACGCTGCCACTAGCCTTCGTCAGCGAGGGGGTGAAGTGACGTACGATGCTTATCACTACATTGATCGAGTAGAAGGGCATCAGCTTCAGATTACAAATGAAGATCAATCAAGAACGTATGCAGCGATATATCTTCACGATAGTCGTCTTTACATTGTTGAAGCAACGGTAGAACCAGGATCCTTGCCACCCGGATTTTTCCAACAGTCCTTGCAGTTCATGGATCAGAATGGAGAACGTATTCGCTACCAAGACTTTCTGGAGACAAATAAGGTTCGCAGGTCCTGTGGAGGTGTTCAGGAAGGAATAGCGTGCAATGACTGGACGAGATAATGGAGCTATTCATGTGTATGGGGATGCTAAGGAGGGTATAGGATGCAACGTCTAATCAAAGCTACAGGTCTTGTCCTGCTCATTGTGTTTAGCGGATCGTTACCAGCGCACCACTCTCATGGGAATTATGAGATGACCGAATACATCCAGCTTCAGGGGGTTGTGCGGGAGCTTCATATGGTAAATCCACATGCGTGGATTTATCTTGAAGTAATGCAGGATGCTGGGGATTCTGAGATGTGGGCGTTGGAGGCCGGGGGGCTTCGCGCACTGGCTAGAAATGGAATTAGTGAAGATACCATTTCAATCGGAGAGCCAGTTTCTGTGCGCTGCCATCAACTTAGAGATGGCGCCAGGGGTTGTCTTCTTGGGTTCTTGACCGGCACTGATGGAGTAGAAAGATTGTGGGATTGAGCGATGTGTGACACCGCTGCACGCAGCTCGCTCTAGCTTGAGCCGCCTCGCATGATCGCGTCGGCGTGTTTTGTAAAAATTCCCAGGACCTGGGTCATCGTCGGTTTGCTGCTCGCGTTATCGGGCTCGGTGACCGCGCACCATTCGATTGTTCCCTTTGACACCAATACCTTCGTCGAGCTTGAAGGGGAAATTTCGGAGGTTAGCTGGAGGAACCCACACGTCAGACTGAAGATGTTGGTCCAGAATCAGGCTGGCGAGACAGAAGAATGGGAGCTCGAGGGTGACTCCGCGAACGCTACGATACGACAGGGGCTGACCCGGGATTCCATTAGTCTTGGTGAACGGGTCCGCATCGCGGGCAATCCTTCGAACCGCGGTCGACGGGAACTTTTGGCGACTAACATTCTGCTGCCGAGTGGCGTTGAGCATCTTATGACGGAACGTCCGCGACCGTGGCGGTGGACGGAGCCTCCAGCGGAGCCGGTATTCACCGATACGGGTTTGGGGCGCAGCATTTTCCGCGTTTGGAGCTTTGCGGAGGCACATCGTCCCAGGCAACCCTTCGTGTATACCCGTGCGGCGCAGGTCGCAAGAGATGCGTTTGATCCGTTGACCGAGATGCCAGCGCTTAAGTGTATTGCCCCCGGAATGCCCAACGCGATGCTCAATCCGTATCCAATCGAGTTCATTGATGAGGGTGAATATATCCGTTTGAGGATCGAACAATGGGAAGCTGTGAGGCTAATCGATATGGTGTCCCAAGAGCTTCCCGCTAACGTGAGTCCCGGTCGACTCGGTTATGCCCTGGGACACTGGGAGGGGGATACCCTGGTCGTGGAGACCACACAAGTAGACTTTCCCTATCTCGACGATGCGGGAACACCGCTGAGCGAAGAAGCGAAAATGGTGGAGCAATTCTCCGTCAGCGCGGATGGTAATCGCCTCGACTACGAGGTTGTGATTACCGATCCGCCGAATCTCGTTGGACTAGCGATCGAGGACGCCGCTTGGCAGTGGGTCCCCGGTACAGAGATCAGACCTTACCAGTGTGAACCCGAGGTTGAGCTATCGGGCGGCTAGAGCCTGAGTACAGGGCCTGGGCAGTGGGAAATCGTTTTTAGTTCGGGCGTACCAGAAGATGCACGGAGTTCGACGTGCCCCCTTCCGGTGGGGGATTAAAAACATGAATCTCGATCGAGCGGTTGCCGACAATCGCGATGCGCTGCTGGGGCCCGGGAGCCCGGTACGGATCGGGGCCTGGACTTGCTACCAATTCGGCCGGCAGATCGAATTCGAGGCGACGGGGATTGCTGACCGTGGTCTCAACCGAGACACCATTCACTCGAATCAGCGAGGTTAATAGGAAACCGCTTCCTTCGAGCGTGACGCGCGTTTGGCCAGCACCGGCATTAAGCGCCGCAGGCGTGACCGAGCTGATCACCGGCGCGAAGGTGGCTCCAGCCACCGATCGCGACGGGGAGGTAAACGTGTAGTGCGCTGGGTTATAACCGAGCTCGATCCAGGTACCACCTTTCATCACTCGTTCTATGGAAAGTGCGTTGGTGATGTCGCTTAAGGGGTCCGAGTTGAGCACAACGAGGTCCGCTTGCTTGCCTGGCTCGAGTGATCCAATGCGAGCAGCGCCGCGTGCGCCGTTTTTTCCCTCGAGCAGCTCGGCTGCCCAACGCGTGGCTGCTGTCAGTGCTTGCATTGGTGTCAGACCGGCTTCGACGAGCATTTGCATCTCATGTTGTAGGCTCAGGCCCGGGACGCCACCGGATATTGTGTCGGTTCCTGCCTGGATCTTTCCGTCGGCCTGGGCCCAGCGTCTGACAAATTCGAGCACGTTCTGATAGCCCGCTTGGAAATCCGCTTTGTCTTCATCCGGCAGATATTTGGTGAACGGAAGGTTTTCATAGCGCCGAGAGAAATTTTTGATCTGCCGATGTTTTGCGAGCAGGCTTTTGGCAATGTTCTCCGGGAAATAAACGAGATCTGGGTTGCTGATGACACGATAGTCGTCCATCTCGTGCTGGTCAGCGTCTTCGCTCATGCCTCCCCATTCGTAGAGCAGTGTGGGATTTAGGTAGACGCCGGCTTCGATCGCGTCCTTGATCATCTCATCCATCCGGTTCCAATCGGTCATGAATGAAGCCCATGTCAGAAACTCCCCGTTCCGAAATGCCTCAAGATCGGATGGTGACATGGCCGCTTGAGTGAAGCCCCAGACATGTTCCACCGAGTCCAAGCCGTCGCGAATAGCCTGAGGTGCATTTTCCGCGTGGCCAAAGATGATAAAACCGTTGTTGTGTACTTCTTCGGCCGCTACCGCAAATACGTTTTTCGAGACGTCGTTGTAGTCAGGGAAATGGGCCATGTCTGGCTCCTTTGCGAGCCACTCCTGGACAAGTTTGAGAATCCTGTCCCGATCGTCATCAGGAGAGAACGGTATTCGGGCACCGCTGTGATAGATCCGAGGCAGTCGCTCAGCGACATGGCTTCTCGCGCGCAAGGCCGGGTCAATATCAGCCATTGCGACAATCGAGGTGACGCCGTGATTCAGAAAGAGTTCTCCCATCCAGTCGAGCCAATGGACGTGAGAATCAATTAATCCCGGAATCACATACTGACCATTCAGCTCAATGATCTGTGCACCTTCGGGTGCGTCGGAACCCTCCGGAAGAATGGCACTGATTGTGTCGCCGTCGATGAGAAGTGAATGATCGGATAGGGGCGCATCGGACACCCCGTCGATGATCGTTGCGCCCGTCAGCAGGAAAATATCGGAAGTATCGTTTTGCGCGAGACCTGGTGTCGAAGTTGCGAGTAGTAGGCTTAATACGATCGCGCGACTGAGAAAGTTGTCCGGATCCACGAAAACTCTGACTAGACTGGTTTTCACTGTCGGCCCTCGCTGATTTTCTTCTTGTTGGATGTTCACGGCATTGTATCGCCGTGTGTCGGTGGCGGCGATACAATGGAGGCTCAATGTGCCGACCCGAGTGGTTCAAGCCTAGCGCTGGGCACGATGAAGGAGAAGAAAAATGATGATGGTTACGCGCGCTACGTTGCTACTCGTTCCTGTGCTGACGCTCTCGGCGGTATTCAGTTCTCCCTACGCTCAACAGAC
>CAYLKA010000026.1:14495-30341 GCA_964384125.1 uncultured Gammaproteobacteria bacterium
GTTCAGGCGTTGGATGCCCGAACGGGTGATCTCATTTGGGAGTACCGTCGAGATCTGCCCGAGGGTATGGGCAATTTCCTGACGCGAAATTTAGCACTCTACGAAGATAAGGTTTTCCTGACGACCGAAGACGCCTATATGGTTGCGTTGGATGCGCGAACCGGGCGAGTCGTCTGGGAGATGGAAGTCGGTGATGCCGACGATCGGGTGCGGTACACGTCCGGGCCCATTGTCGCTGAGGGTAGGGTCTTTGCTGGTCTGTCATGCGGCACGAGCACGTCGCGAAGTTGTTTTCTTAGTGCTCATGATGTGGACACAGGAGCGGAGCTTTGGCGCAGAGAGTCGGTTGCCGGGCCGGGAGACCCAGCCGAGCACAACGCGACTTGGGGTGGGGTGCCTTACGAGCAGCGGCGCAAGGCGTCCTTCTGGATGACGGGCAGCTACGATGCGGATTTGGATCTCCTCTACTGGACGACCGCCAGTGCCTCTCCCTATCCAGAGCTTCATAAAGGCAGTGGCGACGGTGCCTTGTTGTACACGAACTCGATTTTGGCGCTCGATGCCAGCTCGGGGGCGATTGAGTGGTTCTTCCAGATGCAACCTCGTGACAACTTCGATATGGATCACCAGGACAATCCGATCCTTGCTGATGTCGAGATTGATGGGACGGTGCGCAAGGTAATCTTTTTGCTCGGTAAGCCAGGTATCTTGTGGGCGCTGGATCGGGAAGACGGCGAGTACCTGTGGCATCAGCAACTCGTGGCCTTCCAGAATCTCTACGAGCAGATAGATCCGTCGACGGGCGCGATTACGATGAATGAGTCACTGATCCCGAGAGAGATCGGCGAGGCTCCACTGGTATGTCCGGGCATGCGAGGAGGAAAGCTCTTCCAGACTAATGCCTACAATCCTATTACCAATGCTCTATACAGCCCGGTGAGCAATGCCTGTTCGATCTTCGAGGTCGTCCCGTTGGACGAGGTCATCTCCGGGGTCGAATACGACCAGATCCAACATATGCAAGGTACTGGGGGCCAGGTTGGCCGCCTCACCGCTGTTTCGGCCACGAACGGGGAGATATTGTGGACTCACGACCAGCGAGCCGCACTGGGATCCGTTTTGACGACCGGAGGCCGTTTGGTCTTCGCGGGCGACTTGCACCGCTACTTCAGAGCGTTCGACGCTACGACAGGCGATGTGCTGTGGGAGACGCCGCTCAGTGCCCCAGTGACCGGTTATCCCATGAGCTATGCGGTGGATGGTAAGCAATACGTGGCGGTTGGCGTTGGGGGCAACAGCACCGGTGTTTCACACCTTGCCACTCTGTATCCCGAGCTCAGAGCGCCCAATGGAAGCAATGTTTTGATGGTTTTTGCACTTGGAGATTGAGGCCTTACTCTCCGAACGTAGGCAGCGTACTAGGTTCGGATGGCCTTATGCGAGGCTCACTGATCGGGAGACACACATGAAGACAAGCGTTCAACGGTCTAAACCACGAATAGGCGGGGTAATTGGGATCAATCTTGTTTTCTTGATGACGGCGACCTCCATTCACGCGCAGTCAAGGGAGGTGAGCATGAGCCCGTGGGGGGCCACCGATGAAATCGGGCGTCTCAACCTCATGACACCGGAATCCCGCGTTGAGATCTTGGCGCGCGTGGACGGGGCCATCGCGTACGATCTTTCCGTGGAGTATTTTGTTGGCATGCCCAGCTGGCAGGCTCTCGGTGATCCCCAGTATCAATTCTGGATGACTCACACGCCCAATGGCACGGTAGTGGACGATCCCAACGGTCAGGGACGGGAGATGAACGAGCGCGTGGCTTACTCCGGCTCGGCGGTGTCGATGTATACGCATATGGGCACTCACATCGATACGCTGAATCACTTTGGGTTGAATGGGAAGATATGGAACGGTTACGAGGCGCAGGAGCATCTCGGTGATAAGGGTTGGAATGTTACCGGTGCGGAAGCCATCCCCCCGATTATCGCGAGGGGTGTGCTTATTGATGTGGCGGCCACCAAGGGGGTCGACATCTTAAGTGACAACTATCGGATCACTCGCCAGGATCTTATCGATGCCCTTGAAAGACAGGATGTGGAGCTCGAGGAGGGCGACGTCGTTCTGATTCGCACCGGACGCATGCAGATCTACGAGGACGCTGAGGCGTATATGGTGAATTCGCCCGGGATCGGCCTGGAAGCAGCTCGGTTCCTGGTCGAGGAGAAGGGCGCCATGCTTATCGGACTGGACAACTTGAGTTTTGAAGCATCCCCCTCAGAGTTCGAAGACAATTACAGACCGCTTCATACGTATCTCTTGGCTCAACAGGGTACGCCGATCCTCGAATTGGTGTATCTGGAGGAGCTCTCCACCGATGGTGTCTATGAGTTCGCCTTTATCGGGGGTTCGTTGAAGTTCCGTGGGTCAGATGCGGCACCGATTCGACCAATCGCCATCCCGTTGCGATAAGGGGTCGGCAGCGTTGAACATAAGAGGAGCACTCCGTGGCTCGTAGAGCGTTTCTTCTAGCCAATGTTGCGGTTCGTGATCCAGATCGCTACCGAGAGTACGTGGAGAACGTGCCTGCCCTCATTCGAAAGCACGGTGGTGTATACCGCGTACGGGGCGGTGATTTCGAAGTGCTGGAGGGGGATTGGACTCCATCGAGATTGATCGTTCTGGAGTTCCCCGATCGTGAGGCTGCTCTCGCCTTCCACAATGATCCAGAATATGAGCCGTACAGGAATCTTCGCCAAGCCCTCTCTGATTCGAATTTGGTTGTCGTGGATGGCGATGAGGAGTAACTGAGGTTATTGCAGACCGGTCGGGTTTTACCGGTGTCTACCTCGCAGGTATAGACGACGAGCCTCAGTTCGCGGGGACGGAGCTTTTGTAGTTTGACTTGATGGGATAGGGTCCCGGGTGACGAGCTTTAGGCATTCGCGCTACTATCTGATCCGAAGAAATAATGGTCACCAGATGGCCAGTTGATCAGGGGGAGATAACAATATGGTTAACCTAAGAAGCACACTCTCGATCGCTTGCTTGCTTGTTTTCGCGGAGGCGGCAACGGCAAATCCTGTGGAGGTGGCGGACGGCGTCTACAGCTACCAGGGTCCTACGACATACATCTCAATGTTCGTTGTGACCGATGACGGTGTCATGGCGATCGATCCGATTAATTCGGCCCACTCCGAAGGACTCGTAGCGGCGATTAAGTCAGTGACGAATCAGCCGATTCGCTATCTCGTGCACACGCACAATCACTGGGATCATTCTGGCGGCGGGCAGCTGTTTAAGGACGAGGGCGCAACGATCATCGCTCACGTCGATGCCTACAACTGGCTGAAGGCCAACCCTCATCCGGATATCACCGTGCCGGATGAGAGCTGGGGTGGTTCGCGTAAAGACATCGTGCTGGGAGGAAGAACGCTCGAGCTGCATCATTTTGGGCCCAGTCACGGGCACGGGATGACCATTCCGGTAGTTGCGGGCGAAAGGGTTGGTTATATCGCCGATCTGGTGGGCCCGAACCGGTTGCCGTTCTTCATTCTGCCGGACTTCACGGTTAGAGAGTTGGAGCGCACACTCGAAGGGATCTTGACGCTAGACACGGAGAAGATCGTCTTCACTCACAATGCTAGGCCCGATCCGTTGCAGGGGGGCACGAGCCAGGATGTCATAGACACGTTGCAGTACCTGAGTGACCTTCGCGCGGCGCTCGAGGCGGAGATCGCGAGCGGAACACCGGCGCGCTTAGCCCCTGATGCCGTCAGTTTGCCCAAGTACGAGAGTTGGGCCATGTATGATCAGTGGCTGGCGCTTAATGCCTGGAAGATCTGGCTGGAAGGACACTTGGGCCCATTCTAGGCTCGTACGTTTATTTCAATCACGAACGCCGCCTCTTTCTGGGAGGTGGGCGCTTGTAATCTGAGAATGTGTGCCCTGCTAAAGTCCTGATTCAAAAGTATTATCAGGGCCGAGTGTGTCGGCCTAAAGTAGTGGAGATGGTGCATGGCCGGGTTTTTATCACGACGCGAGATCCTGAAGCGTGCGGCGGCGGCCGGGATGACGACAGCCCTTCCGGTACAGACGATGGCTCAGGCACTGCCATCCGGCGCGCGCCCTGCGTTCGAGAACTTAAGCGCCAGCGAGTCTGAGATACTCGAGGCAATTGTCGCGCGGCTCATCCCGAGCGATGAGAATGGGCCGGGCGCGTTGGAGGCCGGCGCCGCAAATTACATCGATAAAGGACTTGCGGATACGCTCGCCTCTTCCCAGGTCGCTTACAGGGCCGGACTCGTTGCACTTGATGCGTACGCGCGCGAGTCGGCTGGAGAAGCCTTTACTGCCTTGGGGCCGGGCGAGCAGGATTCGGTACTGGACCACCTCGAGCAGAACCTCGCCAGCGGCTTCGAGCCCGATGCTGCGTCATTCTTTAATATGGTTTTGCTACACACGATACAGGGCACGTTTTGTGATCCTGCGTATGGTGGCAACTTGGATTTCATCGGCTGGGAGATGATTGGCTATCCAGGTATTAGGCTCGGTGTCACGGCCGAACAGCAACGGATAGACTCCTTCCCGGAGATGACTCGGGTTTCTGCCTACGACCTGCCGATGTTCGACGCGGACTCGACGGGGGAGCGGACTGATGACGGTTAGGTTTGCCAGTTCCGATCACTTACGGCCGCATAGCCGACGCGGGCCTTGGAAAGGAGTTGGTGATTGCGCTCACCGCTAAGGAGCGAACCTTAGACGAACATGCACACAAGGTGCTCTTGGGTCTCGGCGCAGTTGTTTATGCGTTTTTTTGTTTCACCAGCACGAGGTACGTAGCCGCTGAGATGCCGGAAGCGCCGAATAACATTGTCATGACGACGATCTGGTACTCGGCTGCGATCAGCGGTGAGACCCCGGATAAAATCTGGCCGGTCATCATACCGGGCAGTGACACCACGCCCACCGCGAACAGTGAGTTGATGATCGGGATCAGCGCCGTCTGTAACGCTGTTTGCCGTGCTTCCGTATAGGGAAGCCCTTTATCCTTTTCGGCTTGGAATCTTTCCGCCGCAAGACTCACAGAGTTCATCGACGCGGCAAAGATCATTCCTGCCAAGGGCACGACGTAGCGCGGGCTGAACCAAGGTTGAACATCGATCACCGCTTGACTGACGAGCGCGAGAGTGAAAACCCCGCCGACGAATATTGCGCCGAGTGCTTTCAAATACAGGCGCGGTTCCTTGGTTGCTAGAGGGCGAAGCGCAATCCAGCTCGCCGCAGTGAGCATTATCAGTAAGACGGCAAGGATGATTCCCGGGTCATCAGTCTCGAAGATATAAATCAGAACGTAGCCGATGAGCAGTAGCTGAATCAGCATGCGGGCTGTTGCATAGATCGCCGTTTGAGCACCGGCTCCCCATCGAAACATGATGATGACGACAGCCGCCGCCGGTAGAAAGGCTAGGATTAGCCCCTGTAATGTAATCGTTTGTACCAAGGTATTCATTGACTTAAAACTCGCTGGGAACGACTGAATGTCCAAGCAAAAGGGTAACCGGTTCGCCGGCCTCAGTAGAAGCTATCAAAAGGCTTCAGGATCAGAATATTCCGAACGTCCGCTAGCAGATATGGGTAGAGACTCGTGTTGTGCTTGGCTAATTAGCTAAAGGAGGGCTCGCGGGTTCTCGGCCCTAGTCACTGGTCAGTCTCTGCGGCTTCGCGAGCCTCCTCGGCGGTGATGCCCGGATAGAGCGTGAAGCCGGCGGCTCGGTAGATGTCCACAAGTGTATCGTTGTTCTCGTAGCAGGCTTCCACGATTAGCTCAAACCCGTCCACGGTGTTACGCCTGTAGGCAAGGGCGATCGTGAAAGGTCTCGTGAAAACATTGGGGTCCTCGACCGTCACTTGGTAATGGATCGTATCGGTCTCGATAAGAGTTAGTCGCTCAACAACCCGGACCTCTTCCGTGTAGAACCTTCCCCGCTGGTCTATCCAGGGCAGCGCATTCAGGTTTCCCGTCTCGATGATCAGCGTATTGCCTTCCCAGCGGCCATTTGAGGCACCATTCCAGAGTTGTATGCTGTTTCCGACGGGGGGTGTTTCGTCTAGGGGGATGGCGCGATAGGCGTGAGCCCGACTGGCGAGCACCACGAAGTGCTCGGGGGTTTGAAGAAACTGATAGGGTCCTGGCCTGTACATGGTGTAGGGCATTCCGGACAGTAGACAGGCTGCACTGGGGTGAATGTACGCTTGATTGTTCTCCTGCCTGCGTGAGTCCGACCATGCCTGCATCGGGACCCTTCCGTCCGGCGGATCCACGATTGTAGTCGGGCCGCCGCCGTCGTCGAGCGCCTCGGGATGTTCCTCGATGTCTTCAAACGCAGTGCCCGGAAGGTTCCAGACGCCTCCCATGTCCGGTTGCCCGTCTGGGGTACGGGGCGGGTCGAAGGATTGAGCTGCTTCCAACGCACATTGGTGGAACACCACGGGGGTGTTATCGGGACAGACAGATTCTGTAATCCGCTCCTGAGCAATGACCGGTGTTGAAGCCAGCACTGAGGCAGCTCCGAGCGACATCAGCATGGGGCCGAATTGACGACTCACGTGGAAACTCCTTACAGTTCTTCCCTGATATTAACGCCTCGGGGGAATAGAATCAGGTTTCCGGACGGTGGTTACTGTTTGCCGTAATCTGGCATTCACCCAACGGTCGCTGTGTGGGGCTATCGGAAAGGCTCCGTAAGCCATGATATCTATATCTCAGGACGTCTGAAGAGGAGGAAAACATGACCAAACTCCGAATTATCGTTCCCATCCTGGTCTTGTCTGTGTTGAGCTCGCCCATGGCGGCAGCGCAGCACGGTATGCCGGGGGGGCATCCGATGACCTTTTTCGTAACCAGCGAACCGATTGGAAATGGGGGTAACCTGGGTGGTCTGGAAGGGGCAGACGCACACTGCGAAAGGTTGGCTGCGATCGTTGGCGCGGAGAACTTTACGTGGCGAGCGTACCTCAGTACACAGGCTCGGCCTGGAAAGCCAGCTGTCAATGCCCGTGATCGTATCGGAGAAGGGCCTTGGCATAATTTTAACGGAGTCATGATCGCTAGCAGTATTGCCCATCTGCATGGAGACACCCTGGAGCTTGCCCGAATGGGCAACAACCTGCATAAACAGTCGGGGCTCACCGAGCGGGGGGCTATTGTACCGGGCTTGTATGACTACCTTGATCCCAGAGATCGCGATTGGGAATACGTCAAGACAACTCCTTATACCAATCGCCATGAAGTTATGACCGGCTCTCAGACGGATGGCCGAGCGTACCCCCCAGATATTGATTACACCTGTGACAATTGGACAAGCAACGCAGACCCCGATACGGAACTAGAAACGCCCGGGCTGTACGGCGGTCCCGGCAGGCCGAATGTGCAAATTGGGTTTCCTGATCGGGAAGGTGGCGGTAATGGTTCCTGGAATTCATCGCATGGTACTCGTGGCTGCAGCCAAGCGGCTTTGCCGAGAACACACGGTATTGGTCAGTTTTACTGCTTCGCCGTGACCGGAGAAAACCCATGAAAAAGATCGTATTACCGGTTGCTCTCTCTTTGTTCGTTTATTTAATGGGTTCCCATACAGTATTCGCTCAAGGTGTGGGCTATCACGCTCCTCGACACTTTATCCCCTCTGAGCTTATGTCGTTCTTCGTTACCAGCGAGCCGATTGGGGATGGCGGTAACCTAGGTGGCTTGGCAGGAGCTGACGCACACTGCCAAAGGCTGGCTAGGAACGCCGGTGCCGGCCATCGTACATGGAGAGCCTATCTCAGTACGCAGGCCCGACCTGGTCAGCCAGCCATCAACGCACGTGATCGAATCGGGGGTGGTCCTTGGTATCACGCTAGGGGCACTCTCCGCCGACCGATAAAAACGTCCGAGATTCACGGTGATACCCTGGTTGAAGCACAGCGGGGTGCCAATATGTTCAAAGCATTCGCTCTCACGGAGAAAGGAAATGAGATAAACGGGGTTGGTGACCCAATGCCTAATCTGCACGATATGTTGACGGGTACTCGGCCAGATGGTCGAGCCTTTACTGAGAGTGAGGACCGTACCTGTAATAACTGGACCAGTAACGATGAAGGCGCAGCTCAAGTCGGTCATTCTGACCGTATCGGTCACGGTAACCAGTCATGGAATTCATCCCATGCCACAACAGGTTGTAGCCAAGCAGACTTCGCTAGCTGGAACGGTGCCGGGTTGTTCTATTGTTTTGCGATAGACTAAATTTTCTCAAATCCTCCGCAGTCTGAGAACAGGAATCGGCTCTCGAAGGGGTCCCAATGATGAGACAGCTGATCGGGGTTGGGTTACTTTCGCTTGTCATGGGTCTCGTAGTTTCCGGGCCAGCTTCATCGCACCATTCTCATGCGATGTTCGACTACGGTCAGAAAATTAGCATCACCGGAAACGTCACGGAATTTACGTTCCGTAATCCGCATGGGTTTCTCTTTGTCGATGTCGAGGAAGAGGACGGTGAGGTGGTGAATTATTGGATCGAGTTGGGCCCCATCCCTGCCATGATTCAGCGTGGTATTTTGTATAAGACGTTTGTGCCCGGCGACCTGATTACAGTAAGCATGTATCCGCTTAAGGACGGTCGTCCCGGAGGGAATCACAGTTCGATCGTCGGGGCCGATGGGAGGACCTATGCGGGAAGACCTCCCGCCGATTGAGCGTTGTCCTTTCGGGGATGAAACGTGTCGGGGCACCAGACGTGAGGGATTAGTATGAACAAGAACCGCAGGGGTACGGTTTCAGCTGTTGTGCTGGTATTTGGCATAACGTGGGTGTCCTCGGCGGTCGGTCAATCGGTTTTCACGACGGAAGACTTTCGCCGGGATCGCGACCATTGGACTGACCCGGCGTACTACAACAACAACAGCGTCGATGAGCTTAGGGAGATGGACACGGTCGCCGTCTTCGGACTGGAAGGCACTGGACAGGTCGGCGCCGTGGATCTCGCTAGCCCCTATCCCTATGTGAGCGCTTGGGAGCACTATCAGGCCTGGCTGATGGAGGCCGGCGGCGGCACGCAGCATACCTGGCAGACGATGCCCGACTGGCGCGGTAGATTCGTAGGTGGCGGTGACCGGATCACTGGCGGCGGGAATCCAGCCAGCTCGGTCGTGCCGATGCTGACACCGCAATATCAGGAGTATTTCGTGCAGGACATGTGGGCCCTAGGCACCGGACGCACCTGGGGCGCCAACGCGTTTTGCTTGCCGGGGGGCTTCGTGACCGCGGTGACGGATGCCGAGGAGTTCATCGCCACGCCTGACAGAGTCTGGGTACTCGGTGCGGGCAACAACAGAAACTATATCCGCTGGATCTACACCGACGGCAGTGGGCACACCGCCGAGGACTATCAGTATCCCAAGTGGCACGGTGAGTCGATCGGTTTCTGGGACGGCGACACACTGGTGGTGCACACCGATCAGATTAAGGGCTGGAAGGGAGGTCTCACTGAGTTCACGGATAACCTGGAAACCGTCGAGCGCTACCGGCGTGTGGGCGACACCCTCGAGGGTGAGATCACGTTTTACGACGACGAGGTGTATGTTCAGCCGGTTTTTTCGAAGCTCGCCTATGAGCTCGAGACCAACCCTCTCCCTTATCTTCGGCCGCTTTACAATACCTGCACGGACACGAACGGACCCTCGACCAAGGTTTTCATGGACGAAAGAGGTGTCTTAAACGAGCGCCTGCCCGGTGATTCCCTCTATTGGGACGCAACGGATCCTCGCCCATGGAGCACTTTCATGAACACAAGCGAGCAAAGGTATAAGCAATATCTTGAGACGTTGTAGGCTTAGGGTAACTAGACTGACTAGGGTGGAGCGGTGTTGATTCGAGATTCAAGCGGAAGCGAGCGCTTTGTGCTCGCGTTGTTAGTCGTAATTTTAGTCAGTGGATGCGTGCCAGGCGGTAACTCGACGACGGTGTTCGAGGGCGCGCGAGTGATAATCGGCGACGGAGCTACGGTCATCGAGGATGGGGCCATCGTCGTGCGGGATGGCACAATTGTGGAGGTCGGTGCTCGGGCTGCGGTCGAAGCGCCATCCGAGGCGAGTAGGATCGACCTGAGCGGCAAGACGGTCATGCCCATGATCGTGAACGTGCACGGTCACGTTGGCTACATGCGTGGCTCGGAAACCAGCAGCGCGCACTATAGTCGCGATAACGTTCTCGACCACCTCCGGCGTTCTGTCTACTACGGTGTCGGCGCGGTCCAGTCTCTTGGGACCGATCGTGACGGAACCGAGATCGCAATCCGTGATGAACAGCGTAACGGTGTACTTGATTCTCCCGAGCTCGCTCTTCTGATGACGTCGGGGAATGGGGTTGTGGCACCGACGCCGGGAGCTACGAACGGAGGACCGTCGTTTGCTACCGACGTCGTACTCGAGGCGGCGTCTCCTGAAGATGCCCGTCAACACATTCGCCAACTCAGTGGCGTTCGACCGGACATAGTTAAGATTTGGGTCGATGACCGGGGCGGAACAAAGAGCAAGCTTGAGCCTGATGTGTATCGGGCAGCCATCGCTGAAACGCACGAGCAGGGATTGCGTGCCGTCGCGCATGTTTTCTATCTCGATGATGCGAAGGAACTCGTGCGGTCAGGCATAGACGGATTCGCGCATATGGTTCGCGCGGCCCCAGGTGTGGACGATCAACTCGTTGGGATGATCCGCGATGCTGATCTTTTCCAATGTACCGCCATGAGCATCCCGAAACGACTCGTTGACAATCTGTCGTGGATCGACGATCCCGCACTCTCTGAAACGGTGAGGCCGGAGGTCATCGACGAGTGGAGATCCAATCTTGAGGCAACCACTCCTGAGGCGGTGCAGCGGACCAGAACCCAATACGCTGGTCTTGAGGCTAGCCTGAGACGGCTCCACGCAGGGGGTGCACGTATCGTTCTGTGCGCCGACACGGGGCTGTTAACTCAGGCTCCGGGGTTCACCGAGCACCGGGAGCTTGAGGCAATGGTCCAGGCGGGGATACCCCCCCTGGAAGCGATTCGCGCGGCCACTCAAACGGGTGCCGAGGTCCTTGGTCTCAGTGATCGCGGGACCCTCGCCGAAGGAATGCGCGCTGACTTCATCGTTCTCGAGGAGAATCCCCTGGAGAGCATTGCTAATTCGCGCGATATCTTTGCGGTATACCGAGATGGCAGCGCAATCGATCGGGATAGCTTGCGGGAGGACTGGATCGGCGGGCGCTAGCCGATCGACCGTTTTGTTCTAAAGCTGATGCTGAACCGAGTCTCTATTGTGGCTTTAGACCGGCACAAGCACGGATAGGTAAGCCGCGGTTTGAATACAGCCCTAGAGTGCGCTAGTTTCGTGTCTTCTCATGAGCTGCACAGGGAAGCGCACTTGGGGCATTAAAACTTTGAGGTGATCGAGATGTTAGCTCGTTCCGCTATTGCAGTATTGGTCCTTCTTGTGGCTTTCGGTGCTTCCTCAGCATCAGCGCAGATACAGCCTTATAGCCCGCCAGAAACGGCGTCGGAGGGCTCGGACTGGACCGAGCGGATTGTAGATATCCTCCCTGAGGGGGTGGAGAGTCGCTCCGAAGCGAGGGAGCGCATCGTCGCTCACGTACCTGACCCTGAGAGGCACCCGGTGCCGCGAACGTCATGGGACGGGAAGCCGGACTTTTCCGGCGTCTATTGGCCCAATTCGACACTGACCCGGCCGCCGGTGCCACTCGAGTCGATCTACCGTCCTGAGGTACGCGAATATAGAGAGGGCGGAGGGGCTGCGGTAGGCCTGATTGATTGGCGTGGTATTGATACCCCTCAGTATCACTGTTGGCCGAGATCTCCATCTGGCGGTTCCATGGCTGGCACCGTTCAACTCGTTTCAGCCCCAGGATACCTGCTGATGCTTGCCGAGGGCGTTGGTAACTTCCGGGTCATTCCAATCGTTGGCGAGAACGACCCGCGACCGAGCACGTCGTACAGGCCCTCCTTCCAAGGATCGTCGGTCGGTCATTGGGAGGGCGACACGTTAGTTGTCGAGGTGACCAACTTCAATGGCAAGCCCTGGCTTGGTCCAGCAGAGCCACCACCGGGTCAGCTGCCACAGACTTCCTCCGACGCATTACGCATTGTCGAACGTTGGAGTCGGCCGGACGCGACGATCCTTGAATACAGCGTGGTAATTGAAGACCCGAAGATGCTCACAGCTCCATGGACTGGAGCGGTCGTTCGCCGGGGCATTATGCCGTTCGACTCGCTCTTTGAGTCGCTCTGTTTCCTTGATCCCGAATTGGACACCCGACATCGTGAATTCGCCGAGGGTGAGGCGATGCAAGGTGGTGGGGGATGAGTAGATTTGCGATGACCATAGGGGCAATCATGCTGCTCGGTTTGGGAGTAGCGGTGGGCCAGAATTCGTTTACCGCGCAGACCCAGTGGGGAGAACCAAACCTGGCTGGTGTCTGGAGGGCGGTGCCTCTGGGTGCTCGATCGGGAAGCGAACCGTTCGATCTGGCGACGCTTGAGGGACTGTATACCCCCGAGGCGCGCGCACGGATGGAGGGCCTTTCGGCTGAGGATGATCCAATCCGGTTCTGCTATCCCCCCGCATTTCCCCGTGCCGCGATGTTAGGGCACCCGATTCAGATCATTCAGAGTCCTGGGTTCACATTCGTCCTCACCGAGGCTTACCCGGTCTCCCGGATCATTCCGACGACTGGAAGAGGGCACACCGAGCAGCAGTATTTGTTTCCGACCTACATGGGCGACTCAACGGCGTGGTGGGAAGGTGACACGCTCGTCGTCGACGTCACCTCATTCAATGGTCAAACATGGTTGGCGGGGTCCGACGACAGACCAACGAACGCTAGCACAGGTGTGTGGTTGACCTCTGACGCGATGCACGTTGTCGAGCGATGGCGGCGAGTCGATGCCGATACGCTTGAGTATCGGGCGACGGTCGAGGATCCAAACTCGTTGAGGAGTCCCTGGGAAACGCCGACGGTCACTTTCGAGCGTCAGACGGTTGACAGAATCGAAGAGGTTTTATGCCAACAAGATGATTCGCCGGAGACTTATCTGGAGCGTCTCGGTTAGTCAGTTCAGCACTTGGGCGGCGGATGCCGCTGAAGATTTGAGGGAGACAATTATGGTGTGGAAGATAGTCGGCATCTTGGCGATGCTTCTCGGATTTATGTCAATGGCGGCACCGCTTTCAGCCCATCACTCGCGCGCAATGTTCGATACGGACGTGTTGGTTTCCGTCGAAGGGGTGGTCACGAACGTCGAATGGAGAAATCCGCATATGTGGGTCACTCTTGATGTGCCGACTGGGGATGGCACGATGGAGAGCTGGGGTTTCGAGGGTTCGGGAGCAGCGGCTATGGTGGCATCCGGGATCTCGCCGCAGATTCTCAAGGTAGGGAATCAGGTCAAGATTATCGCCCACCCGCCGCGGGACGAGACCACACGCACGGGGGAATTCATGGGTATGGAAGTCGATGGCGTTTATTACTCGCGAGGAACGGGTTCTAACATTCGAGGCGTCGACGAAAACTAGGGCGAAGGCGGAAGCCCGCGTATGACCGAGCTTGGGCTTTGCCCGCACACTGGGCTTTTCTATCCTAGTCTCCTCTAGCGTGCGTAGTTGTACCGTCACGGGGGCATTCCTGGTTATCGCGTTGACCCTCGTCGTTGCGCAGGCCGCCCGGGGGCAAATGCAGTGGCGCGAGTATCCAAGCATGGAACGCGGTTGGAATCGGGATGCGGACATAGACTACGGCTATAAGGAGCCCGGCGAGTTTGTTGTCGGCCGCCTTATGTTTCCGCAGGCCAGCCACGGCTACGCGCTCGGGGTCGGCCATGGCGATTGGTTAAGGGGAGGCACGGCGTGGACCGTGGACTATCCCGAAGGCGATCGTACGTTTGCACGCTTGCTCAGGCGGTTGAGCACGATCGACGTTCGGTTGGTCGAGCAGCCCGTAAATCTCGATGATGACGTCGATGTCTATTACTGGCCGTTTCTGATATCGGGGCTGGTGGGTGCCTGGGATCTCACCAATGCGCAAATTTTGAAGCTGCGCGAATATCTACTACGAGGCGGCTTCCTGCTGTGCGACAGTTTTTACGGTACGGTTGAATGGGAAGGGTTTGTTCAAGGGATGCTCCGCATCTTTCCTGACCGAGCTATCGTGGAACTGCCGGACACACACCCGATCTTTCACTCGGTGTACGATTTGAGTGAACGACCGCAGATACCAACTTGGCAACATTTGCCGCAGGGCTACCGCAACGACGGTGCTAAGCCCCATTGGCGCGCAATCCTCGACGATGACGGTCGTGTGATGGTTATGATTACGTTCAATAATGATATCGCCGACGGTTGGCAACGCGCCGACGAATCCCGTTATCCGGAAGAGGCGGCGAACGCTTCGATTCGCTTAGGCGTCAACTTCGCTGTTTATGCGCTAACACATTGAGTTGAAGAACGGCAGAGGGGGCAATCATGAGAATTATTGCAACGCTCGTAGTACTGCTACTGGCTAGTCCTTCAGCGTTTGCAGAGGGGTGGGTCTGTTCTTGGACGGATGAAGATGGTCGGAGTGGTACTGATTTATTCGTGAGAGATTTTTATTGGGGTGGTGAATCTAACGATAGAGTAATAACCACTGGCTTTTCTTGGGAAATTAATGGAGGGCTGGCCGGTTTTTTTGATTCTGTAGCTGAAAGTGCAAGATTTTTAACGTTAAGTTATACAAGTAGAGATGGCCTGGCTTATACCGTCGTGATTGAGACAAGTGGGGAATACAATTACAGATTGGGGTGGAACCACTTGATTGATCAATCTAAGGGTTCCCGTAAAGGAACGTGTGAGCACAGACCTTTGTTAGAAAGGGGTGGGCAGGGTAATCAGATTTAGAATCTGTGATTTATGAGAAGTAAAAAATAAATACAAGATTAACTTTCCAGAATTTTAAAAAGTTGGGTTTGAAAATGGGTATTCAGATTTTTTATAGGTTTCTTTTAGGATATTCAAATAAAGAGGGCTGTAAAATTTTAAAAACTCTATTGATGGCATCAATAGTTTCTCTGGCAATCCAGCAAACAGCAGTTTCTCAAACGCTACCTTGGGTCGCGAATGCAAATACTGGTGACGACCTTCTCGGCGTCAATTTCAACCAGGATCTTGGAAAAAACCAGCTCTGGTCCATAAACAGTGTTGCCAATACAAAAACCTTGCTAAAAACCTTCGCGTTTCCAAGCGGATATTGGGCGCCAGGTAAATCTTATGTGGATGAGAGAACCGGAACATTGTGGATGTGGGATTCGGGCGACTCATATACAGTTTACGATGTGGAAAGTGACACTATCACCCATGGAGTAGGAGAAGACGGCGCACTTTCAGGCATGCAAAATCTTTTCTTGATGCCGTTGCCAGGCGGTACCTCATCTTTGATCTCACAAGGTGAGGACGGCGAAACCCATGTCGGCCCCAATTCGTTCATCACGCGAGAGTTTGGTGGCAAGCAGGAGATTTACGCGACGAACGCAGCTGGTGGTGCGATTGACCTTAACGTTACCAACGGATCAGACCTTCTTGTCAATGGTGCAAGCGTTATGGGGTCGATACGCGGACTGACCGCCTTGTCCACGGCGTTTTCATCAGTGCCGAATAATTCCGAAGATTCTCGCTACCAATGTGGTGTGGGTTTTGGGGGCTATGTCGGAAAAACGGCAATCGCGTCTGGTTGTGCCATGAGGTTGTCTAACTTCACTATGGGTGGTGAGCGTTTT
>CAYLKA010000027.1:0-13208 GCA_964384125.1 uncultured Gammaproteobacteria bacterium
AGGACACCGCCCTTTCACGGCGGCAACGGGGGTTCGAATCCCCCTGGGGACGCCATATACGTCTGGTTTACGCCCACTCCGGGCGCAAAAAACTCACTGCTTGCTATCGACACGCGTGCTCGGCATTATTTCAGTTGGTGACGCGCGGTAGAAAACGGGAACAGCCATGAGGTTGACTCAGATTATTCAGGTAGCGTTCTTACTCTCGGCCGCTGGGTCTGTGTCGGCGCAGGACTGGGTCACGATTAAGTTTATCGATGACGGCTTCCGTGCCAACTTTCCGGGTGAGCCGACGATTGAGCCTATCACCTACGACACCGAGATGGGCATGCAGCTGCCAGGCCGCGTCTACCACGCGGCGGACGCACTCGGTGACTACAGCACAACCGTGGTTGACTACCGCACCAGCCAACAGCTCCATGACGAGTACTCAAACCGGTGTCGCGCCGCGAA
Source organism: uncultured Gammaproteobacteria bacterium (assembly GCA_964384125.1). GTDB lineage: Bacteria > Pseudomonadota > Gammaproteobacteria > Steroidobacterales > Rariloculaceae > UBA6522. Next base: position 454 of record CAYLKA010000027.1, read on the forward strand.
CGGCGCCAACCAACTGGATGGCGATACGTGCCAAAACAATTTCGAAATGGAGGTTTTAGGCGCTATCGACCATGCAGCGGCGGGATTCCTGACGCGAGAAGGTGTAGAAGTCACCCAGTTCGGTACGTATTTCATCGATCGCGTCCTGGGTCGGGAAATGCGGCTCACGAATGCCGATGGTTCGCGTACTTACGTCGGAATCCACCAGCATACCGGCCGCTTGTACATTCATCAGGCGACGGTGCCCGCCGGCATGCCGGAGCCGCTCCTGTTCATGCAATCACTCGCATGGGCCAATGCAGAGGGTCTGGCCATCCGTTATGTGACCCTTTACAGCGAGGGGTATGGAGAGTGGCAATTCCCGCAACCCGACCCACCCGCCTTTAGGTTGCGCGACATGGATAACTCGCTCGAGCGACCGGCTACGCCGCGGCCGCCGCCGCCGCCACGACAGTGAGAACGTTAATCATGTTGAGACAGTTCTTTGCGATCGCCTTACTACCGGTTGTTGCTATGCCGCAGTTCGCCGGCGCCCATCACTCGCACGCGGCCTACGACATCCGGAATTGGACCGAGTTCGAAGGAACGGTGCGGCAGGTTGTATTCATCGCACCACACTCGGTCGTCTATCTTGACGTCACAGACGACAGTGGAGCCGTGGCGATCTGGGCGCTCGAAGCGGCGGCCCCTGCCGGCATTTTCGCCAACGGTGTAAGGCGCGAAGATCTCCGTGCCGGCGATCTCATCAAAGCACGTTGCCATCTCCATAGAGATGGTTCAAATGGTTGCCTGCTCGGCTTTATCACTCCTATGCACGGCGATGCAGCACGCGGCCACGGCGTCGAGCGTCATTGGGATTGACGTTTGTCGGGTTTTGATCACCGGCCTTGAGATCCGTTATTGTGCCAGCGACGGTGAACCTGGCGCTGCCCTCGTTCAGTGCAGTGCAGCCGTACCTAAAGCCTCGGCAATTTCCCAATCCTCCGGATATTTTCCGGATCCACGTCGGTTAGTATTTGGGCTCCCGTTCTTCTTCTCGCAATCATGACTATCCGAACGCGCTTTGCGCCTAGCCCTACAGGCTTCCTGCACATCGGTTCAGCGCGAACCGCTCTGTTCAACTGGCTGCTTGCACGTCGCCATAACGGCGTTTTCGTGCTGCGTATAGAAGATACAGATACACAGCGTTCCACGGCGCAATCCATAGACCAGATCTTGGAGGCGATGGCATGGCTTGGGCTCGATGCTGATGTGGGGCCGTTTTTTCAAATGAGGCGGCTAGAACACTATCAAAAACTTGCTGATGAGCTGCTGGAGGCGGGTCACGCGTATCACTGTTATTGCACTAGAGAAGAGCTTGCGGCTATGAGGGAGCAGCAAAAATCCAGTGGTGCTAAGCCCCGTTATGACGGTCGCTGTAGAGATCGTGCCGAGCCTCGGGCCGATGTGGATCCGGTCGTTCGTTTCAAAACGCCCACCAACGGGGAGGTTCGAGTGAACGACCGAATCCGTGGTGAGATAGTTTTCGACAATGCGGAGTTGGACGACTTGGTCATCATGCGCTCGGATGGTGTGCCGACCTACAATTTCTCGGTTGTTGTTGACGACAGCGAGATGGACATCACTCACGTCGTGCGCGGTGATGATCATCTCAATAACACACCCCGGCAGCTGAACATCATGGCTGCTCTGGGTATCGATCCGCCCGAGTACGCGCATCTCCCGATGATTCTGGGGTCAGATGGGAGCCGGCTCTCCAAACGCCATGGCGCGGTCAGCGTGCTCACATACAAAGAAGCCGGTTACCTTCCCGAGGCGGTGCTTAATTACATCGTCCGACTTGGCTGGTCCCATGGCGATCAAGAAATATTCGACATAAAAGAGCTAATTGAGCTGTTTGATCTCGAGCAGGTTAACGAGTCTGCTGCGGCCTTCGATCCGGAGAAGTCGATGTGGGTCAACGAGCAGTGGCTTAAACGCGAATCGGCGGGGCGTCTCAGTGAGGCGCTAAAGCCCTTTCTTCAAGCCGATGGAGTAGATCTTAGCCAGGGCCCACCGCTCGACGTGCTAGTCGAAATTCAACGCGATAGATCGCGCACGCTGTTGGAGATGGCTGACAAGAGTCTTTTTGTCTACAACGAGCCAGAGGAATATGCGCCTCGGGCGGCGAAGAAGCACCTGGGAAACGAGTCGCTGCTGGTACTGCAGTCGTTAGGGACCGAACTCGGGGCCTTAGCCGAGTGGACAATCGAGTCCACCCAGGCAGTCGTAGAGGCTGTTGCCGAGCGTCTGGAGCTGAAGATGGGTAAGGTGGCCCAGCCGCTTCGCGTTGCTCTGACTGGCGATTCGGCATCCCCTGGGATCGGACAGACGCTGGTACTTGTCGGGCGGGACAAGGCGCTCCGCCGCATTGATAGGGCGATTCAGTATATGTCGTCGAAGACGGACTAGCTCGCAGTGAGATAGCCCAGCGTAGCTCTGCTCGCCAAATAGTCGGTCGCGTTTAGCGACTCAGCTTAGTTGGTAACACCTTAAACACACTCTTTCTACCATCCATGGGGTGCTTTTGAGAGTATTGGGCGCATGGCGGAAGATCTTGATTCGCCCGGATACGAAAACGGAATGGCATTGCACAAGCATCCACTACCGCAGACGCCCATTCGAGGATTGGTGCTCGCCGGCGGCCGCAGCGCGCGGATGCGCCGGGACAAGGGTCTGCTGACGTACCACGGTATGCCGCAGGTGCTATGGGTTAGAGGACTACTGTCCGGTCTTTGCGAAGACGTTTACGTCTCCATCAATCCTGAACAGTGCGCGATTCAACCTTACGACGATCTCCCGACCCTGGTGGATCAAGAGGCGGATGGAGGCCCAGCAGCTGGCCTGCTCTCTGCGTGGGAGGCGTTGCCGGAGTCCGCATGGCTGGTAGTAGCCGTGGACCTACCGCTCGTTGACACTGAGACGCTCGCAGCGCTCGTGGCGGGCCGCGCAGAGGACGTTTTAGCGACGGCCTTCCGCCATCCGGATGGCGTGCTCGAACCCGTCTGTACCCTTTGGGAGCCTGCTGCCCGGCCGGCGCTGTTTGACTGCTTGGCCTCGGGAGACAGTTCGCTCAGGCGGGTACTGGAGGCGGGGCCAACGAAGGAGTTGGCGCCCCCGCCTCCGGGGGTTTTGACGAGCGTCAATACGCCGGGGGAGTATCGGGCGGTGCTGGCTAAGATCGCGCTGGATGAGGGGGCATGAACTGCCGGTTCCAGAGCGCAATAATGCGCCGCAGCATGAGGTTAAGGGCCTCGGGGAACCTCTTCACGATCATTGGTTAAGGCGCGCAAGCTAAGATGTCACCTGATCCTTTCCGGTGGGGTTGGCTCAGGCCCTCTGGGCGGGTATGCTCCTCCCAACTAGAACTATCGGACGACCCACCCAGAATTGAGTTTGGGGGCGGTCTGTCAGGCGCACAGCGTTCTGACGGAAGCCATGGGTAGTCCCGTTTCGGCGGAGGTTTCCTGGGGCACTGTGTATTGGCAGTGCCGCCCCCATCTGTTCGTCCACGATAGTGTCTATGCTCCCTTGCCGTAGCTTGACTGGGCATTCGCTCGCGCCGTTCGCTACACTGCGCCGCCTCGTGCAACAAAGGTTTCTGCCCGGATGGCAGTTTCAAACGAACAAGCCCTACCCACATTGCTGGCGCCGGATGAGCCGGCTCCTTGCGAGATCATTGAAGCCCAAACGGATCGTCCCCTGTTGCTCGCGTGTGATCACGCGAGCCGGAGAATCCCCCGGTCCTTGGGCGACTTGGGAGTTTCGCATGAGTGCTTCGACACACACATAGCATGGGACATCGGAGCAGGAGCCGTTACCCGGCTCCTTTGCGAGCGGTTGGGATGTGGTGCCGTGCTAGGGAATTTCTCTCGTCTGGTGGTGGATCTCAACCGGGATTTGGAGGATCCGACTGCTTTTCCGGCGATTAGCGATGGGGTGCTGGTACCGGGGAATTTGAGCCTTACGGTAGAAGCACGCGCCGAGCGAGCGAGGTCGGTTTTTAAGCCCTATCACGAGGCTCTAAATAGGCTGAAGCTGTCTTTTTCCTCAATCAATCAGAGACCGGTGATGATCTGCATCCACAGCTTTACACCTTATCTGCACGGTCTTTTCAGGCCCTGGGAGGTCGGAGTGCTCTGGGACAAGGATGCAAGGTTGCCGTTGCCCCTAATGGCCGCTCTCAGAGCATCGAGCGGGGTCTGCGTTGGCGATAATATGCCTTATTCGGGACGCCATGACGCGGATTTTACGATGGACCATCATGCGGAGCCCGCGGGCTTGGCGCACGCAGGCATCGAGATACGGCAGGATCTGATCAGTGATCCACAGGGACAAGGGCGCTGGGCGCAAACAATTGCCGAGGCGCTGGAACTTGTGCTGAAACGCGAGGACTTATACCGTTCCAGAGTGGGTTGAATTCCACGTACAACTTACTCATGCAAGAGCCGACCTTCACACTGGGGATCGAAGAGGAGTATCTGCTGGTCGATCGCGAATCGCGCGATCTCGTGACCACGATGCCCCCATCTTTGTTGGAAGATTGCGCTGCCAGGTGTGGAGACCAGCAGGTCAGCCCGGAACTCCTTCGGGCGCAGATCGAGGTTGGTACCCAAGTCTGTCGCGACATGGGCGAGGCGAGAGAATCGCTTGGTCTGTTGCGCAAAGCGGTTGTGGAAGTGGCCGATACCCATGGGCTCGCGCCAATAGCCGCCTCGACCCACCCGTTTGCCCAATGGGCTCAGCAAAAACACACGGAGAGGCCGCGCTATGCGGCGTTGCACGCTGAGTTGCAGGCCGCGGCGCGCCGGCTCTTGATTTGCGGCATGCACGTTCACGTCGGGATCGAGGACGACGAGCTCAGAATCGATCTCATGAACCAGTTCAGCTATTTTCTTCCGCACATGCTGGCGCTGTCGTGCTCCTCTCCTTTCTGGGAGGCAAAAGATACAGGTCTGAAATCCTATCGACTTACCGTGTTCGATGCGGTTCCGCGTACCGGCTTACCTGAGCGGTTCGACAGTTACGCGGAGTATGAGCGGCATATCCAAGTCATGGTTGAGGCGGGTCTAATACCCGACGCCACAATGATCTGGTGGGATCTACGCCCGAGTGCCCGCTACCCCACTCTTGAGACGCGGATAATGGACGTCTGTACGAATATGGAGGATGCGCTCTGCTTGGCCGCGTTGGCCGCGTGCACACTCAGAATGCTCTACCGTCTGCGCACGAACAATCAGCGATGGCGGTTATATTCGCCGCTCCTGCTGAATGAGAATCGTTGGCGTGCTATGCGCTACAGCTTCGATAAAGGCTTGATCGACCTGGGTCGTGGCCGAATCATTCCTTTTGCACAACTGTTCGAAGAATTGTTGGAACTCATCCGGGTAGACGCCGACGCGCTCGGCTGCGTGCCGGAGGTGGAACATGTTCGCACGATTCTCTCCGACGGTACGAGCGCGCATCGTCAGCTAGCCGTGCACGAGGCAGCCAAAAAGGGGGGCGCGACTGAGGAGGAAGCCGCACAAGCTGTTGTCGATCATCTCATCAAAGAAACGGCGAGTGGGATTCGGGCCTCGGACCCCGCTTCAGAAAAAGAGGGCAAATCTTGAGCAGTCGTCATCTACTATGCGTGGCGCCGATGATGGAACGTACCGATCGTCATTGTCGGTATCTCCTGAGACTGTTTTCTCCTAACAGCTGGCTATACACGGAAATGATCACGGCCGCTGCGCTTGTGGATGGGGGGCGTCTGGATCTTTTAGAGTTTCACCCGAGCGAACATCCTGTGGCACTGCAGCTTGGTGGTAGCGACCCGGATAAGCTCGCTCAGGCTGCTCGTTTGGGTGCGGTAGCTGGTTACGATGAGATAAACCTGAATGTCGGATGCCCCAGCGATCGCGTTCAATCCGGGGGGTTCGGTGCATTTCTCATGGCTGAACCGATGAGGGTTGCAGCTTGTGTGACCGCGATGTCCCGAGCGGTCGATGTTCCCATTACCGTCAAGACGAGATTGGGTATTGATGATCTCGATAGCTACGATTTCTTGTATCGTTTCGTGGAAGCTATCACCGGTGCGGGGTGTCGAACAGTCGTGGTTCACGCTCGCAAGGCGATCTTGAGCGGGTTAAGTCCGAAAGAGAATCGCACGATCCCCTCTCTGGACTACGAACGCGTCCGACGCCTGAAGTCCGACTATCCGTCCCTGGAAATCGTACTGAATGGGGGGCTTGATAACGCCGGTAAGATACTCGAGCAGTTGAACTTCGTTGATGGTGTGATGTTGGGCCGCCACGCTTACAACAAGCCCTATGATCTTGGCGTGTTGGATTCGAAGCTCTTTCGCTGTTCATCCGCCCCTACCCGAGAGTACGTCATGAGTGCCTATTTGCGTTACGTTCGAGCTGAGCTGGATCGTGGCACCCCTTTGGCAGCAATGACTCGCCACCTCTCGGGTCTTTACACTGGGTGTCACGGCGCACGGGCGTGGCGCCGTTTCGTTGGCGGGTTGCCTCCAGGTCAGGAAGGGTATGACAGCCTGCGTAAAGATGCGCCGTGCCTTCCCGCCGTGGGAGTCGCCTAATATGGAACGTTGGTCTCGATTCGGTGACAAGCCTTCCTGAAGACGCTGCGAGCGTTTCTACAAAGTACAGGTCCTAATGGCTACAATGGCCCGCCCCTAGGGCCGGTGTGTTCTGTTCACAATCAAACACGGAGGATTAAAGTGTCGGGAGCAAGCGCGAAAAAGGCCAATCTCAGAATGGCTGAGCAAGCCGATATCCATGAACTGTACGAGGAGGCTGTACAGAACGTGGAGACTGAGATCGAGTTCCTCACGGAAACCTTTCAGAACCTCAGAGGTAGGCCAGCCGTCAGTTTTCGCGAGGACTTCTGCGGTACGGCAAGTGCGTCTTGCGAATGGGTGCGTACGGGCGCGCTGCATCATGCTGTTGGTGTCGATATTGATCCCGAGGTTCTGGAATGGGGCAGGATTAATCGGGTAGATCGTTTGCCGGAGGCTGATCGAACCAGAGTCAAACTCCTGAACGAGGATGTGATGACTGCCGAGACCGAGCCTGTAGACATCTTAGGCGCATTTAACTTCAGTTACTGGATCTTTCGTACCCGGGATCAGATGCGTGAGTATTTTTCTCGGGTATATGCGTCGCTGGGTTCGGATGGTCTTTTCTTTCTAGATGCGTACGGTGGACCGGAAGCCTACGAGGAGCAGAGAGAGAAGACTAAGTACGATGGATTCACTTACATCTGGGATCAGGCTGAGTTTGAGCCCGTAACCGGACGAGCAGTTTGCCACATACATTTTAAGTTCCCTGACGGATCCAGGATCAAAAAAGCATTCAGCTATGAGTGGCGGATATGGACGCTGCCCGAGTTGCGGGAGATTCTAGAGGAGGCGGGATTCAAAAAAGTCCGCGTCTATTGGGAGGATGAAGACGACGACGGAGAGGGGACGGGAGAGTTCTCCGAGGATGATACCGGTGAGGCTGACCTTGCCTGGATCAGCTACCTTGTTGCTGAGAAATAGCGTTTCACCCTAACGCGCGTACTCTTAAGGGGTGGTTACCGTCTACGAAGGTCAGTAGGGTCAGGAGAGCGCCTGCACGATCTTTTCGTGTTCGGCGCGCAGTCGTTCTGGTAGTCGCTCGCCATAGCTTTGCAGGTACTCGCCGATATCTTGCATCTCCTCGCGCCACTGTTCGGGGTCCACGGCCAGCAGCTGCTGGAGAGTCTCCGGTGAAACGTCGAGGCCCGAGACGTCGATCGTTCCCGCTTTTGGAAGATGGCCGATCGGCAATTCGTCCGCCTCGACGCTGCCTTCACATCGGTCGATGATCCAACGCAGCACGCGGAGATTCTCACCGAATCCTGGCCAGAGGAAACGGTCGTCAGCGTCACGCCGGAACCAATTCACATGGAATATCTTGGGGAGTTTGTTGGAGCGTTCTTCGAAGCTGAGCCAATGGTTCCAATAGTCTGCGAAGTTGTAACCGCAGAAGGGTTTCATGGCCATGGGATCCCGCCGGACAATACCCACCTGGCCCGTTGCTGCAGCCGTGGTTTCCGAAGCGACACTGGCACCGACTAACACGCCGTGGGCCCAGTTCTTGGCTTGATACACGAGTGGTGCAAGCTCTCGGCGTCTGCCCCCGAAAACTAGCGCGCTGATGGGCACACCCTCTGGTGCTTCTGCCAAGTTCGAGTAACTGGGATTGTTCTTCGCGGAAACAGTAAAACGGGAGTTGGGGTGTGCGGCTGGGCCTTTGGCCAAGTCGCAGGGTTTGCCCTGCCAGTCTGTTACGGGTTCGCCAGTCTCTTTGTCCTCCCACCACGGATCGTTATTGGCTGTGACGGCGACGTTAGTGAAAATTGTTTTATTACTGATCGCGTCACAAGCGTTTGGATTTGTATTGCGGTTGGTGCCAGGTACGACCCCGAACAGCCCGGCTTCGGGATTGATCGCCCGCAGTTGCCCTTCATCGTCCAAGTGCATCCAGGCGATATCATCGCCCAGCGTCCAGACCTTCCACCCCTTATGGCTCTCCGGCGGAATAAGCATCGCCAGGTTTGTCTTGCCGCACTGCGAGGGGAAAGCGCAGGCGAGGTAATGAACATCTCCTTCAGGACTTTCTATGCCCACGATAAGCATGTGTTCTGCGAGCCAGCCTTCCGTTTGTGCTTGATAGCTCGCGATTCGCAACGCGTGACATTTCTTGCCAAGCAGGGCGTTGCCGCCGTATCCGGATCCATAGCTCATGATGGTGAGCTCTTCGGGGAAATGCATGATGTAGCGCCGCTCGGGATCGAGCTCGCCGATGGAGTGGAGTCCCTTGATGAAGCTGCCGGTGCTCTCGATTTGAGACAGAGCCTCGTTGCCCATCCGCGTCATCAGATACATGTTCGCGGCGACATAGGTGCTGTCGGTAATCTCAACGCCATAACGAGAGTAAGGCGAGCCCAGCGGGCCCATGCAATAAGGAATCACGTACATCGTCCGACCCTGCATGCAGCCTGTGTAAAACCCATGCATTAAGTCTTTCGCTTCGGTCGGTGGCATCCAGTTGTTGTTGGGACCCGCGTCGGTCTGGTTTTCCGAGCACACGTATGTCAGGTGTTCCACCCGGGCTACGTCCTGCGGGTCGGAACGGTGCAGATAGCAGTCGGGGTAGTGTTCCTGATTGAGTGCGAGAAGGTCGCCGCTGGCGAGCATCTCCTTAACGAATGTGTCGTACTCTTCTGGGGTGCCTGTGCACCAATGGATCTGATCGGGCTGGGTAAGGCCGGCCACCTCATCGACCCAGTCGCCGAGGTCCTGGAGTAGAGTATTCATGGATCCTTGTGGAGTTGGTTCGCTTGCGAGGGCGGAAGTATAGCGAATTGCGGGCGTTTGCCACATCGTTGTTCGTGAGTTTAGTTTGCGGTAGGGCCATCACGCCTCCCAGTCGGTGAAGGCAAAGTTCACGCGTCGCATGGTGGTGCAATCACGCTATAGTGGCGGCATGTCGAGCCTTGCCGATCTTTTCAGCCCCGACGGTCCTCTAGCTCGGCATCTCCCGGGGTACACCCATCGAGATGCTCAGGAGGACATGGCACACGGCGTGGCGACTGCGTTGGCACGGTCCCAGCATTTGGCCGTGGAGGCGGGCACAGGTATCGGTAAGACCTTCGGCTACCTGGTTCCGGCCCTTCTCTCTGGAAAACGTGCCGTTATTTCGACCGGTACCCTAACGCTTCAGGACCAGCTCTATGGCCGTGACCTCCCGCTTTTGGGTTCCGCGATCGGCCGGCCGGTTCGCATCGCATTGCTGAAGGGTCGAAGCAATTACCTGTGCTGGCATCGTCTTGAAACCGCTCAGTCCGGCGGTGTTCGTGACTCGCGCACGCTGGAGCAACTGTTGCCCCTGGCTGCCTGGGCGCGATCGACTTCTGTCGGTGATCTAAACGAGATTGAGGACTTGGCCGCCGATCATGCCTTGCGGCCATGGCTCACCTCGACTACGGATAACTGTCTGGGTAACCGCTGTGAGTTCTTCGACGAGTGCTTTCTTGTGGAAGCGCGGCGCCGAGCCCAGGCTGCCGACATCATCATCGTCAACCACCATCTCCTGCTGGCCGACCTGGCTCTTAAGGGCGCTGGTTTCGGTGAGCTCATTCCCGACACGGACGCGGTTATCGTGGACGAGGCCCATCAGTTGCCGGAGATCGCACAACAGTTTTTCGGCGTGGCTTTGGGTAGCCGGGAGCTGGAGCGCCTTGGGCGGGACGTCGTGGCGGAAGCTCGGGCGGCTGGGCTATCCGGAGATCTGGAATCGTTGAGTGACAGTCTGATTCGAACCGCTGCTGATACGCGTATCCAGCTCGGTCAGCAAAACGGACGAGTTCGGTGGAGTGAGTGCCCGCCGGAGCGTGAGGAGGCATTGCTCGAATGGGTGGAAGGCCGCGAGCGGCTCAGAGCCGCGCTGGAGCCTGCTAGAGAGATCAATCCAGGGCTCCAACGCTGCGCCGAGCGATGTCAGGACGGCATCGATCGGCTGCGGGCGTTCCAAGCGAGTGACGCTGAGGGGCTGCGGTGGGCGGAGATCACGCCTCGGAGTCTGGTCGTGCATTGGACGCCGTTGAATGTCGGTGCCGAGCTTGGCGCCAGAATCGAGGCGCACGGGGGGACTTGGGTGTTTGCTTCCGCAACGCTAGCGGTGGGCGAGGTTTTCGATCATTTTATGAGTCGGGTTGGCGTGCAGGACGTCACGACCCTGGTACTGCCGAGTCCCTTCGACTACGAAGCCAACGCGCGGTTGCATCTCCCAGACGGGTTGCCACCACCGGCGGATGCGAACTACGTTGCTTCGCTGCTTGTTGCCGTTTGGCCGTTGGTTGAGGCGGCGGGTGGTGGGGCGTTTTTGCTGTTCACGAGCTACCGTTCGTTAAACCAGGCCCGTGAGTGGATCGGGGACCGGGAACTCTCGGGTCCTCTTCTAGTCCAGGGGGAAGGAGCGCGCACCGAACTCTTGAAGCGTTTTCGCGAAGCCGGTAATGCAGTGCTACTGGGCACCAGCAGTTTCTGGCAGGGCGTGGATGTTCGCGGACCGGCGCTGCGGTTGATTGTCATTGACAAGCTACCCTTCGCGTCTCCCGGAGAACCCTTGATACAGGCGCGATTGGATGCTATTCGTCAGGAAGGTGGTGATCCGTTTACGGAGTTCCAACTTCCTCAGGCGGTGCTGACCCTCAAGCAGGGGGTCGGTCGGCTGATACGGGATTTTTCGGATCGCGGCCTGGTTATCCTGGGCGATCCGCGCCTGAGAACCCGTGGATACGGGCGTACTTTCCTGGAGAGTCTCCCACCGATGCCAATACTCGATGACTATGGGGAGGCACTCGAGTTCTCCGCTTCTCTGCTTCCGGCTGGTGATTGTTCGATGGATCCCGAGACCCGTGAACGTATTAGCCTTTGAAACCTCCAGCGAGCAAGGCTCGCTCGCTTTGCAGGTGGGGGAGGAGATTAGCGAGGTGCTTATCGAGAGCCCTCGTCAGCAGACCGAACAGCTTCTGCCATTCGCCCAGCAGCTCCTCGCCACGGCGGAGCTCCGGCTCGCCGATCTCGACGGGATAGCGTTCGGGTGCGGCCCAGGATCCTTTACCGGGATTCGGATCGCTGCAGCCGCTGTGCAAGGGCTGGGTCTGGCATCGGGGCTCCCGCTATTGCCGATCTCCAGTCTCGCCGTCATCGCACAGGGTTTATGGCGGTCCCACGGCGTTGCAAATTCTTTGGTGTGCGTGAACGCTCATATGGGAGAGGTCTTCTGGGCCGTGTTCGAAATTCAAGGGGGCCTCGCTCGACTCCTAGGAGAGGAAAGGCTAACCGCGCCTGAGTCCGTTAATAGCGCTGGACTTTCAGCTTGGGCAGCTGCGGGCAGCGGATTCCAGGCGTACGAGAAGATCCTAGCGCCGATGAGCGTCGCTGCGAGTGAGGTATGGGGGGAAGCTCGGCCCTGCGCGAGGGATGTGCTCGCGCAGGCAACCGTGGATTTAGTGGCCGGGCGGGGGCGGCTCCCGGAGGAGGCTATTCCCGTCTACCTGAGGTCTGAGGCCGCGTGGGAGAAATAACAGGCCCGGCGGGGCACCGCATCGCGCCTCGCGGTCAACGGCCGAGACTTACCTTAACCAAACTGTAATAATCCCCTTGTGTAATAAGAGGTTACTCACGTAAGTGCCAAAGGATATGCCTCACACACGAGTATTGGTCGTCGAGGACGAAGCCGCGATCAGGGACATGCTGGCCTTCAATCTGGGCCGCGCAGGCTATGAGGTGTTACCCGCCGGTACCGCGAGCGAGGCTCGGGCCGCCATAGCGGACCGGTACCCGGACGTCGTATTGATGGATTGGATGCTGCCCGATGTCAGCGGTCTCGAGCTGACTCGGCAGCTAAAGCGCGATCCTGAGACCCGGGATATTCCCGTGATAATGCTAACAGCCCGGGTCGAAGAGGACAGTCGCGTAGCGGGCCTTGAGGGCGGTGCCGACGACTACATTACAAAGCCTTTCTCCTCACGAGAGTTGTTGGCTCGAATTAAGGCGGTGTTGCGTCGAGGGTCACGGGTAGAGGAAGAGGTGTTGACTGCGGGGGGGCTTAAGTTGGATGCAGCTAGTCACCGGGTAAGTGTCGAGGGGGCGGAAATCGTTCTGGGTCCTACAGAGT
>CAYLKA010000027.1:13218-29616 GCA_964384125.1 uncultured Gammaproteobacteria bacterium
TCCTTTGGGCGGAGTGATTCCGATAGCTTCGAATTTTTCTTTATGCGTCATCGGGACCGGGTTTATAGTCGTGCTCAGCTTATTGATAGTATTTGGGGTGGAACTGTGTATGTAGAGGAGCGGACCGTTGACGTTCACATACGGAGGCTTCGCAAGGCGCTGACTCAGTGCGGTTACGATAGGCTAATTCAAACAGTTCGTGGAGCGGGTTACCGATTTTCATTGCGTGAGGTTTGAGATTGACTGATCGTTATAAGCGTCTTCTGCGAGAGGTTCGAGAGTGTACCGATGCGCTGCAAGATGGTGGCATTATTCTTAACTCGGCTCACGAAATAGTTTGGTTTAATTCTGCAGTTACGAACCTTCTGGGGCTTGATCCCGCTAGAGATCGCGGTCAGAGGGTCGATAACTTAATCAGGCACCCGGACTTTGTGGCCTATCAGGAGGACCCGGAAGGTGAGGTTGTAATCCCCTCTCCCCGCGATCCAGAGCGCCACCTAGCAGTTCAGCTTGTCCCCTACGGAAAAGGACAAAGTCTAGCGATTATTCGCGATGTCACGCGTCAGATTCGATTGGAGCGAACGCGTCGTGACTTCATCGCGAACGCATCTCATGAGCTGAGGTCGCCTTTGACGGTGATTAGCGGTTATCTAGATGCGTTAGCAGAAGGCGGAGAGCTTCCGGAGAGCTGGGAGGCGCCTATTACGGAGACTCAAAGACAAGTGGATCGCATGACGACAATCCTCAGTGACTTAATTGAGCTTACGCGGCTGGAGTCCTCGGAGGATGAAGCAGAGTATGAGCTTGTCAATGTTCGTGAGTTGCTCGAGCCGATTCATGCGGAGTTTTCTGGCCGCTCTAAATCACCGCGTCTAGAGCTACGACTGGACGCGGAGCTCGCATTGCTCGGGAATGAGTCTGAGGTGCACTCAATATTTTTTAATCTCATCAACAATGCCGTCAGATTTACATCCGAAGCCGGTGATATACAAATTCAGTGGCGCAGAGATGGTGCTGTTGCAGTTTTTTCTGTTGCGGATACAGGGATTGGTATCCAGGAGGAACATATTCCTCGCATTACCGAGCGCTTTTATCGGGTGGACAAGGGGCGTTCTCGGGAGACAGGTGGTACAGGTCTGGGTCTCGCCATTGTTAAGCATGCCGTGCAACGGCACAACGGGCGCTTGAGCATCGAGAGCCAGATGGGCAAGGGAAGCATTTTTGAATGTCATTTTCCCGAGACCCGGGTTGCCTCTCCGCGGTCTCCCCAAAGGGTTGTAGTTAACTGATTGCTATGAAAAGCGGACACGCCACACACAGTTTCGGCGAGAACTTGGAGTCAGTGCGTACGGCTGTTCTCAATATGGGCGGCCTAGTGGAAGAGCAAGTCGAGCGTGCGACCCGAGCGTTGTCGGAGGCGGATAGCGAGCTTGGTTTGCAGGTAGCTAACGATGATTCCAAAGTCAATAAAATGGAGGTGAGCATCGATGGGGAGTGCAGCCGACTTCTAGCGGCACCTGGAGCCACGGCCAGCGATCTACGCTTGATTCTGGCCATAATTAAGACGATTACGGATCTAGAGCGAATCGGAGATGAGGCAAAAAAAATGGGCATGCTAGCGGCTGGACTGGCAGCCGTCGAACGCCCATCCACGAACTATCGAGACCTCAGAAATCTGGCTCGCCACGTTAAGGAGATGATTCATCGTGCCCTGGATGCTTTTGCGCGGCTCGATGATAAGGAAGCGCTTGAGGTGGTGAAATCCGACGACATCGTAGACGAGGAATACGAAACTATTTATCGCCAGGCAATTACTTTTATGATGGAAGATCCGCGCACAATAAAACGTGTTATGGACATAACCTGGATAGCTCGCTCCCTGGAGCGTATAGGCGATCACGCTAAGAATATCTGTGAGTATGTCATCTTCATGGTATACGGTGAGGACATCCGCCACACTGGGCTCGAGAACATTGAAGCAGCGATTTCCCGGGCAAACAGCAAGCAGGAGCCTGGTTTTGATTAATACGAAGCACCAACGGCGTTGGCTTAACCTAGCGGGGGTTTGTGCCGTTGTGGGGTTGATTGCTTACGCGTTATTTGCGCAGCATGTACTTGGATTAGAGGCTTGTCCCCTGTGTATCTTTCAGCGCGTTGCCTTCATAACCGGTGGGTTGGTGTTTTTAGTGGCGGGCCTGCACAGCCCAGGCGGCGTAAGCGCTAGATTCTACGGAGCGCTCGCTCTGGCCGCGAACGTCATGGGTGGGGCTGTTGCGGCACGGCATGTGTATATCCAAAACCTTCCCGCGGACCAAGTCCCGCCTGACTGCGGAGCGGGTCTCGACTATATGCTGGATGTATTTGGGCCATTTGAGGCGGTGCGTATGGTATTGACCAGCGCCGGCGAGTGCGCGGATATCAGCTGGCAGTTTCTCGGGCTCAGTATGCCGGGCTGGGCGTTTGTATGGTTTGTACTGCTGGGCGCCCTTGCGGTGGCGGCGAATTGGACCCGCCTGCCCAACTAACAGGGCTTGGAAAACTGTTCGGTCTGTTAGGGACAGTCGAGCTGAACCGGGACGGTCTTTGCTACTCGTCTTCCACCAGCAGCAGTTCTGCGATTCGATAGTAGATATCGGTCAGAAGTGGTATGTCCTCAACGAGGATTTCCTCGTTGGTTTTGTGGATGGTTTTATTGATCGGACCGACCTCTACCACGTCGACTCCATGAGGTGCGATAAAACGCCCGTCGGATGTTCCGCCGCTGGTGGATAACTCGGGATCTAGTCCCGTGCGCTCGTTTATCGCGCGACGGACCGCTTCAGATAGTCGGCCTTTTCGGGTTAGGAACGGATCCCCCGCATTGCGCCATTCGATATTGCAGTTAATCCCAAGTTTTGAGGTTAATTCTTCCACGTGTGCAGACAGCGTCTTTGGGGTCCACTGGGTCGAATAGCGAAAATTAAACCGGCACTTGAGCTCCCCTGGAATGACGTTCGGGGCCCCTGCGTCGGAATGTACATTTACCATCTGAAAGCTCGTTGGAGGAAAATCACTGTTGCCTTTGTCTAATGGTTCCTGGTTGATGGCGCTTATGAACTTGGCTAGGTCGTGCACCGGATTTCTAGCCTCCGCGGGGTAGGCTACGTGGCCCTGCACGCCGTGGAGAGTCATTAGTCCGGTCAGGCTGCCCCGGCGTCCGATCCGGATTGTGTCTCCAAGTTGTTTGGTGCTTGATGGTTCGCCAAGTACGCACCAGTCAATATGATCGTTGCGTTTGGCGAGGGTATTCATCACTTCATACGTCCCATCTTTGGCCTCGCCTTCTTCATCGCTTGTGATTAAAAACGCAATGGAACCCGCATGATTTGGATATGCTTCGATGAAACGTTCGCAGGCCGTTAGCATAGCGGCAAGACCAGATTTCATATCTGCAGCGCCCCGAGCAACGAGCTGCCCATCGCAGATCTCTGCCGCGAACGGATCGACCGTCCAGTCTTCCAGGGGCCCTGGAGGCACAACGTCGGTGTGGCCCGCGAAGCACAACACGGGATCGACATCACCGTGACGCGCCCACAGATTATCCACTTTGCCAAAACGCATGGGTTCAATGCTGAAATCCAACCCCCTGAGTATGTCCGTAATAATCTCCTGGCAACCGCTATCCAATGGTGTGATCGAGGGTCGACGAATGAGGGCGCGGGTAAGTTCAACGACGTCAATAGGTGAATGTTTTCTCTTACTCACAATTTTGATTTATTCCAATTTTAGGAAAGTGCTGAATGACGATCATCCAAGAGAAGTCTGAGCGCTGTAATAATTTCGTAACATTTGGTGTCTAGCATAGTTAACGCTAGGCTATCAGGAGATTAGTTTAGAGGGTAGGTCATGACTGGTTATATCACTAAAATTTTTGGGGATTCTCCCGTTGGGCCAATCCAGAGTCATATGGATACGTGTTACAGCTGTTCGGAGGAGTTGATCACGTTCTTTGGGCATGTTGTGAGCGGTGATTGGGATCAAGTGGAGTCTAGTAGAAATAGAATCGTCGATCTTGAGCATGCAGCGGATGAGTTCAAGCGGCAGGTTCGAAGCCAGTTGCCTAAGAGCCTTTTGATGCCGGTTCCTAGAGAGGATCTCATGGAGCTAATGATGGCGCAGGACCAGATTGCGAACAGGGCTAGAGATGTTTCGGGTCTGGTGTTAGGGCGACGTATGGAAATCCCGGCGTCTATCCAGAAAGATTTTCTAACCTACGTCTCTCGTAATGTCGATGCCGCAAAAAAGGCGCGCAAAGGCATTCGAGAATTGGATGAACTCTATGAATCCGGTTTTCGTGGCGCTGAGGCAGAGTTGGTGGAGTCTCTGGTGCAGGAGATGGATCAAATCGAGGACGATACAGATGTTATGCAGGTGAAGATTCGCGCTAAGCTTTTTCTTATTGAGGATACCCTTCCTCCCGTCAATGTGATGTTTCTCTATCGCATTATCGAATTGACTGGTGACATTGCCGATGTAGCTGATCGAATCGGGCGGCGCATCCAAGTTCTGTTATCCCACTAGATATCCCACTAGATTTCATGGAAGACCAAGTACTGTATCTGACACTAGCTGCCCTGTTCGGCCTGTTTATGGCGTGGGGGATTGGTGCCAACGATGTCGCCAATGCGATGGCAACGTCGATTGGGTCTAAGGCAATAACCATCCGTCAAGCACTGTTGGTTGCAGCGGTATTCGAATTTAGCGGTGCTGTTCTTGCGGGTGGCGAGGTAACGTCGACCATTCGAAGGGGCATCATTGACTCTACCTACGTGGCAGGGGATCCGGAGCTTTTAATTTTTGGAATGCTTGCTGCTCTTATGGCCGCTGCTGTGTGGTTACTGATTGCTTCGAGTAAGGGTTGGCCGGTTTCAACCACCCACTCCATTATCGGTGCGATCGTTGGGTTCGGGGTAGTGGCACTGGGTACCGAGTCCGTCTCTTGGGGGCAAGTGGGAACTATCGTCGCTAGTTGGGTTGCCTCACCGCTCACCGCAGGAATCATTGCTTACGGCATATACAACTCTATTCACTGGCTAATACTGGTGCGGCCGGATCCCCTCGAGCGCGCACGGCGTTACGCTCCGGCTTATGTCTTTGTAACAGTTACGTTGATTGCTCTGATCACGATATTCAAGGGCCTTACCCATGTTGGGCTTGCCCTGACGACGTTTGAGAGCTATACGATCGCGATCGGAGCTGGCCTGATAGTAGCGTTGGGTGGGCGCTGGTTTGTGATGCGAATTCACGTGGATGAGAAAGCAGATCGTGAATTTCATTTTGCTACGGTGGAAAAGGTCTTTGCAGTGCTCATGGTCATCACCGCTTGTAGCATGGCGTTTGCGCACGGTTCAAACGACGTAGCAAACGCAATCGGCCCGGTTGCTGCTGTCATCAGTATTGCCCGCACCGGACTGATAGAGCAGGCTTCACCCATTCCGATTTGGGTTCTAATGCTTGGGGGTTTTGGAATCGTTTTAGGTCTCGGAACGTACGGCCGTCACGTCATTGCGACGGTCGGTGACCGCATTACCGCACTGACGCCCACCCGTGGATTTTCTGCCGAGTTGGCCGCCGCGTTTACTATCGTATTTGCATCAGGTACTGGCATGCCTGTATCTACGACACACACCCTAGTAGGTGCCGTGCTTGGCGTGGGAATGGCTCGAGGTATCACCGCTATTAACTTAGGTGTGGTGGGTAGGATCTTTGTTTCCTGGGTAGTCACTATCCCGGCTGGGGCAGCGTTGTCTATCCTTTTCTTCTACCTCCTCAGGTTTTTCTTTGGTAGTGCTGGGTAGGGTTGATTAGTTTTAGCTGGGTTCGGCTAGACGTACCAATTCTTCCCTCCGTTCTGTCGCCGGCTAGGACTCTACTCCACAGTTGCACCAGCTAAAGGGCCGCGAACGACTGTTCGTTGGATTTGTCGCTGGCCTGTAACTCCACTGTAACAGTCTGGTAGCAGAATAATTTCTTCTAGCAGATCTATTGGATACACGGAGTTAAGTCATGAGATCTACCGCCTTTTTTATTGTTGCCCTCAGTTGTTTCGTTGTGGCGCCTCTTCGCGCACAGACGGATCAGGCTCAGGAGATAGCTGCACTCAGGGCGCAGATTGCCCTGCTTTCAGATCGCTTAGGCCAGATCGAGCAGAGGGCGGCAGAACGGATAGAGGTGGAAGCTGAGGAAATTGTTATTGCTCCACCACCTCAACAGGCGATACCCGAATGGACAGAGAAATTACGTCTCTTCGGGGATGTACGATATCGTCATGAGGCTATCAATGACGATTATAAAGATTTCAGGAATCGTCATCGTGTCAGGGCGCGGGCCAACATAGCGGCTGATCTATCAGAAAATACGTCGATGGCTCTCGGCTTTTCTTCGGGGGGGATATCCAATGATTCTGGCAATCAGACTTTTGATGATGGCTTTTACAGGAAACCTCTCGGCATAGATCTGGCGTATTTTGACTGGGGGCTTACAGACAGTCTTAATCTCGTTGGAGGAAAAATGTCTAATCCCTTCTTTAGGCCTGGGGGTCATCACTTAATCTACGATAGCGATCTTCGGCCTGAAGGACTTGCACTTAGATACAGTTCAGGCCGGTTCTTTGCTAACTCCTCCGCTTTTTGGGCGGAAGAGCGCAGTAGTGATGTGGACTCCATGTTATTGGGGTTGCAGGCAGGGTATAGAGGCGCGGTGGGCGATGGTATCGATCTGACAGCCGGAGCGAGCTACTACGAAACGACTAATACCAAGGGTTTCTCACCGTTATTCCCAACTATCGGGCAGGGTTCTCAGGGTAACCAAGTCGATGCCGATGGTAATTATCTCTACGGTTTCGAGGAAATCGAATTATTTGCCGAGTTGAGTTTCGAGCTGGGCGGGGAGCCGGTGAGAGTATTTGCGGATTACGTAACGAATACTGCCGCTGATGCTTATGAAGATGGGTATGCTTTTGGGGGGACCTATCGGCAGTTGTCGAACCCGGGAGATTGGATGATGGGGTATGTCTATCAGGATCTAGGGGCTAATTCGGTAGTTGGTGCCTATACTGATTCGGATTTCGGTGGTGGTACGAGTGACTCTAGCGGCCACACGGTGAGTGCGGGTTATAGGTTTGTTGGGGGTTGGTCTTTTAATGTGAGATACGTCATAGGTGACCGAGGTAAAGCTGCAGGTCAGCTGCGTGACTACAATAGGTTGATGGCAGACCTCTACTTCCAATATTAAGACACGAACCGATTAAGTTTTTGTTGCGAGAGTCCAGATCCATCCTAAGACCAGACTCTCGCTTTTTAGGATGGGCGTAGTAAATCGTTGAGGCTGGTCTTAGCTCGAGTCTTTTCGTCTACGCGTTTGACGATGATGGCGCAGTAGAGGCTGTACTTACCATCTTCTGATGGAAGATTGCCGGGTACTACAACCGAGCATGAAGGGATTCTTCCATAGCTGATTTCGCCTGTTGATCGATCGTAGATTCGGGTGCTCTGCCCAATATAGACGCCCATACCGATAACGCTACCGCGTTCGACAATCACACCCTCAACTACTTCCGAGCGTGCCCCTATAAAACAATCGTCCTCAATGATGGTGGGGCTTGCTTGTAGTGGTTCAAGGACGCCGCCGAGCCCAACGCCCCCAGAGATGTGCACGTTTTTTCCAACCTGGGCGCAGCTACCCACGGTTGCCCAGGTATCGATCATGCTGCCGCGGTCAACGTAAGCACCAATATTAATGTACGAAGGCATGAGTACGACGTCTGGAGCGATGTAGGCACCGCGTCTCGCTAGAGCTCCGGGTACGATGCGGGTTCCAGAAGATGCCAGCTTGTCGCTATCAAAGCTCTGATATTTCAACGGAACCTTGTCAAAGAACTGTGTGTAACCGCCGCTTATAGGTTCGTTATTGGTCACTCGGAAATAGAGTAAGACCGCTTTTTTTAACCACTCGTTAACAATCCAGTCACCGTCTTGAGGCTCAGCGACGCGCAGTTCACCCGAGTCCAAGCCGTCGATGCAGTGTTCGATTGCCTCGGTGGTCTCTGAGTCGACGTTAGAGGGATTTAGATCTCCGCGGTTTTCCCACGCCGATTCGATGACGTTGCTCAAACTGGACATGTCGGGTCTCCTGCGGGTGTCATACCTTAAGCCTTGCTGGGCTCCGATAGGGCTGTCTCTATCGCGTTCGCGAGTTGCTCGCAGCGGCGTTCGTCCAGCGGCGTATTCTCGTTCGTGGTAATGAAGAATACATCCTCGGCTCTTTCGCCCAGTGTCGTTATCTTCGCGTTGTGCAGCACCACAGCATGCTCTTCGAACAGATTACCGAGCTGCAACAGCAGCCCGGGCCGGTCGCCGGTCACCATCTCCAACACGGTTCGGCGGTTGATCGGGTCCTGGGAGATACTGACCCGAACCTCAGTGGAGAACATCCTAACCTGCCGCGGTGCCCGGCGATTGACCCTTAACGTATCATCGTCCTCCGCTATGAGCGCTCTGGGCAACCTGAAGCGAATCTCCTGTAACCGTCTAGATTCGGAGATCGGAGTGCCATCGCTTTCGAGCACGCAGTAGGTGTTGAGCGTCTGAGCTCCACTCATTGGCACGATTCTCGCATCGACGATTGTTAAGCCGAGTTCGTCGAGCACAGCCGTCGTTCGCACGAACGAACGCAGCCTCTTCGGAGAGTAGACCATGATGGCTGCTAGCCCTTCGGATACCTGATCGCTTACATCGACAACGATGTCTTCGTTTGCGCCAGCCTCAATTAGCACGCGGGTATGCCAGGCGATCTCCTCCGGTCGGTGTCTCAGGTAGTACTCATCGGTAAACTCCGACCAGATGGGATCCCACGCCTTCGGCGACAGATTGCTCTGCGTCAAGAGTAGTTGCGCTTGTGTTTGAGTTTCCTGGATGAGTTCGTCGGCGTCGATCGGGCGGGCAAGCCCCCTGTGCAGTGCGCGTTTTGTCAGCTGGTAGAGCTCCCAGAATAGTGTTTCTTTCCAAGAGTTCCAGATTTTGGGATTCGTGCCACGAACATCCGCTACTGTCAGTACGTAGAGATAGTTCAGGTGTGTTTCGTCTCCCACGGCGTGCGCGAAATCATTGATAACGCTTGGGTCGTTAAGGTCTTTCTTCTGGGATGTCAGCGACAACAGGAGGTGATTCTTTACTAGCCACGCTAGGAGCCTCGCATCGTAGGGGCTCATGCCGTGTTCCAAGCAGAACGCTTCGGCGTCTACGGCGCCTAATTCCGAGTGGTCGCCGCCCCGGCCTTTCGCGATGTCATGGAAGAGGCCGGCCAAGTAGGCGATTTCTGGTTTTGGCAACGACTGCATGATGCGGCTGCAATCTGGATATTCGTGATCGAACCGCGGCAACGAGAACCGGCGCAGATTCTCGACGACGAAGAGCGTGTGGGCATCGACAGTGTAGGCGTGGAAAAGATCGTACTGCATGCGCCCTACGATTCTGCCGAAGGCCGGGATGTAGAGCCCCAGCACCCCATAGGTATTCATTCGCTTCAGGGTTCGAGTGACGCCTTGAGGTTCTCGGATGATGTCAAGAAAGAGTCGGTGGTTGCGGGGGTTCTGCCGGAACTCCTCGTCGATGAGGTAGAGGTGCTGTTTTATCAGGGCGATTGTTCTTGCGTCGATGCCACGCAGTTCAAGATTCCTTTCCAGGAGTAGAAAGATCTCGAGCAGTGCCGACGGGTCGCGGACGAAAATATCTTCTCTCCTCGCTTCTAGATATCCGTTGCGCGCTTGGAACCTTTGCCCCATGTCAGTTGTGGGCGCCTTCGGATCCAGGAGGATCGCCTCTTCAAAAAGTTGGAGCAGCATTTCATTTAGGCGACTGATCTCCATCACCGTGCGGTAGTAGCGTTGCATGAGCTGCTCGACTGCGAGTGTGTACGTCGCGTCCTCGTAACCAAGCATCTGGGCGAGCTTCACCTGATGGTCGAACAAGAGTCGATCTTCCCGGCGACCTACCAGTAGGTGGAGTCCGAATCGGACCCGCCACAGGAAGGCCTGTCCGGTTCTGAGTACCCGCAGCTGCTCTGGTGTCAGAAACTTATGGTCGATGAGGTCCTCGAGTGTCTTTGCGTCCAGATGTCGGCGGGCGATCCAGCTAATCATTTGTATATCCCGCAGGCCCCCGGGGCTCCCCTTTACATTGGGCTCCAGGTTGTAGCCGGTGTCGTCGTAGCTGCGGTGCCTTGCGATTTGCTCAACATGTTTGGCTTCGAAGAAAGCTGCCGAGCCCCACATACGATCATTGGAGATTTTTTCTCGCATCGTGTCGAAGAGCGCCACTGGCCCCGCGAGCAATCGAGATTCCATCAGTGTGGTCAGCACGGTAACCTCGTCTTCACATTGCTCCGCACACTCCTCTGTTGTGCGAACGGAATGTCCAACTTCGAGCCCGATGTCCCAAAGAAAGGTCAAGAAGCGGCTCACGGCTTCGTCGACGTCGACACTTTCGTTCTGGCTCAGTAGGACCATCAGGTCGATATCAGAATGGGGGTGGAGTTCGCCCCTGCCGTAGCCGCCGACGGCAACTAGGGCACATTGATCGTCCAGATCGGTGAAGTGCCTCCAGGCCGTTAGGATGACCTCATCGATTGCCAGGGCTCGATCCCGAACCAGGGCTTCGATAGGCTCGTTGTCATGGAAACGATGAGCCAGCCCCCGGTCTGTTTCATGTAATGCCTCGCGAAAGAATTGAATCGCACTGTCCGGGCCCTTGAGCGCGGTTTCTAAGGCGTCTCTGTCCACCAGCGCAGGGGATTCGGATGACGGTTTTAGCTTCGCTTGCACCATCAACGGCCCTTCGCCCCGAGCGTCAAAACCTCGTAGCCTGACTTCGTCACCAGCACGGTGTGCTCCCATTGTGCGGAAAGCGAATGGTCCTTAGTGACTACCGTCCAGCCGTCGTTCAAAAGCTTCACGTGCCGCTTTCCAGCGTTGACCATGGGCTCCACGGTAATGGTCATCCCTTCTGAAAGCTCCACGCCTGTGTTGGGCTGGCCAAAGTGCAGAACCTGTGGGTCTTCGTGAAAACCCCGCCCGATCCCATGGCCGCAATACTCTCGGACCACTGAAAACCGGTTTTTTTCAACGTGGGCTTGGACCGCGGCGCCGATATCGCCGAGGCGGGCTTTGGCGTGAATCTGCTCGATACCGAGCCACATCGCCTCGTAGCAGATCCGAGACAGTCGTTCGCCCAGAACTTCGGCTTTTCCCACGAAGAACATCCTGCTCGTATCGCCGTGAAATCCGTCCTTGATCACCGTGATATCGATGTTGACGGCGTCCCCGTTCTTGAGTTTGCGTTCACCTGGAATGCCGTGGCAGACAACATGATTGACCGAGGTGCAGATGGATTTTGGAAAACCTCTGTAGTTCAGAGGTGCTGGGATGGCGTCGAGTTCTTCGACGATGAACTTGTGGCATATTCGGTCCAGTTCTTCGGTGGACACTCCAGGCTTCACATGGTCTCCGATCATGTCGAGCACACTGGCGGCGAGCCTGCCAGCGACACGCATTTTGTCCTGCTCCTCGGGTGTTTTTATCGTTACGCTCATACCGCGAGGCGACCCCGTACTATTGGGATTAAGAGGGATGGAAAGGCGCACGGCCCGGTTGCTTCTAGGGGGCCGAACGATTGTTGCTGCAACGCGCCTATGGTATAAAGCGCGCGCCTTAGAGGCAATTAACGACACACACGCGCCGAAACCCGTGGCGGGGTGCCCCAGACTGTTAAGGGGTTGCTCGCGGGGGCGACGTGGAGGATTAACCCGAAAAAAGGAGCTTCCATGGCCGACGTATCCATACGCCGGATGCTTGAAGCGGGCGTGCATTTTGGTCACCAAACCCGCTTCTGGAACCCGAAGATGGCACCGTTCATCTTTGGGGAGCGAAACCGCATACACATCATTAATCTCGAGAAGACGTTACCGCTGTACGTCGAAGCGAGCGAGTTCGTTCGCAAGCTGATTGCAGATAAAGGCACAGTGCTCTTTGTCGGCTCGAAGCGCGCCGCGCGAGAGGCTATTACCGAGGAAGCTAAACGTTGCGGTATGCCCTATGTCAGCCACCGCTGGCTCGGAGGCATGCTGACGAATTTCAAGACGATTCGTCAATCGATAAAACGACTGAAAGATCTCGAGGAAATCACCGCAGAGGGGGGCGGGGGAGATTTCACGAAGAAAGAGCGCTTAGGGCTCTCCCGTGAGCTAGACAAGCTCGAGCGGACGCTGGGTGGAATCAAGGACATGGAGTCATTGCCCGACGCCGTTTTCGTCATCGATGTGGGGTACGAAGAGATCGCCATCAAAGAGGCAGCTAAACTCGGCATACCCGTGATCGCTGTGGTGGATACGAACTCCTCTCCGGATCTGATTGACTACCTTATTCCAGGTAACGATGACGCTATGAGGGCCATCCAGCTTTATGCGGAGGGGATCGCAGAAGCGGTTCTAGCTGGCAGAGCGTCGATTCCTGAGGTCCCCACCGGCGACGATGAGTTCGTTGAGTTGGATGAGGAAGGTCGGCCGAAAGTCGGTGGCTCGGGCCTGACAAAGTAATAGTCTTCTGGAAAATAGTTGGCAGCCAAGAAATCGGTAATCAAGAAAAAACCAACGCCTAAGGTCACTGTACCGGTGGAGGGGGACGAGGCGTCCAGCGAGCTTCCAGAGTCCGCTGAGGTAGAAGCCGAGATACCGGCAACGGATGAGGCGCAGGCAGAAGAAGTGACTGAACAGGCCGTTGTGGAGACAGTTTCCACCGATGAAGTTGCGCCATCCGGGACGGATGCGGAGCAGGTTTCTGAGGAAGTTGCCGAGGGGGTTTCCACTGAGCCTGAAGCGGAGGTGACCTCGGAGCCCGCCGCCCCGGCAAAGAAAGCAAAGACGACGAAGAAGGCCTCGGCGAAAACCAAGGCTAAGACCAAGGCCAAGACCAAGGCCAAGACCAAGGCCAAGGCCAAGGCCAAGACCAAGGCGAAGACCAAGGCGAAGACCAAGGCCGCGGACGACTGAGCCGCCGCATAGGGTTAGACAAAGCGATACCAGACCAGAGGATCAGTGATGGCGATTACAGCGGGATTGGTTAAGGAACTTCGCGAACGAACTAGCGCGGGCATGATGGACTGCAAGAAAGCCCTCGTAGAGGTGGACGGTGATCTCGAACAGGCAGCGGAACTGCTACGAAAGTCAGGGCAGGCGAAAGCAGACAAGAAGGCGTCGCGTGTCGCTGCGGAGGGTCTTGTGTTGGTAAAGGGAGATCCGGACAACGGCCACCACGTACTGTTGGAGATCAACTCCGAGACGGACTTTGTGGCCAAAGACGAGAATTTCGCCCGTTACGCCGAGACAGTCGTCGATGCAGCGCTATCTGGTCGGCCTGCGGATGTCGAGGAGCTGATGGCAACGGAGGTCGGCGGCCAGAGTCTAGAGGTCTTGCGTCAGGAGCTCGTGACGAAGATCGGCGAGAACGTGTCGGTGCGCCGATTCGACCACTTGGTAAGCGAGCGGTTGGTGGGTTCCTACGTCCACATGAGCCGAATTGGCGTGTTGGTGGAGCTCGATGGCGGCACCGAGGAGTTGGCGAAGGACCTTGCGATGCAGGTGGCGGCAACCTCACCACACTACGTGAGTGCGGACGACTTTCCCGAGGATGAGCTTGATAAGGAGCGTGAGATCCTAGCCGCGCAAGCAGCACAGGAAGGTAAGCCGGAGGATATCGTTCGAAAGATGGTCGAGGGGCGGTTGCGAAAACACCTCGACGAAGTCACATTGGCTGGGCAGCCGTTCGTAAAGGATCCGGACAGGAGGGTCAGGGATTTGTTGACTGAGGCTGGGGCAACGGTCGTCGGATTTTTGCGATACGAGGTAGGTGAGGGAATTGAGAAGAAGGAAGATGATTTTGTGCAGGAGGTAATGGCACAAGCCTCGCAGAGCCGTTAACCTAGCTGGATAACTAGCGCGAGATTCGGATTACTCGCGGGCGCAGCCTAGTGCGCTGAAATATAAGGAAAAAGTGAGGGATGCATGGGGCAAAGTTCCCCTGTATATAAGCGCGTCCTGCTCAAGGTGAGCGGGGAAGCTCTCCTGGGATCCCAGGATTACGGCATTGATCCTCCAGTAATTCAACGTCTTGCCACAGAAATTGCCGAGGTGGTGGGGCTTGGCGTGCAAGTGGGTCTGGTCATCGGTGGAGGAAATATATTCCGCGGTGCTGGACTCGCAGAGGCCGGGATGGATCGCGTGACCGGCGATCAGATGGGCATGTTAGGTACTGTCATCAATGCGCTTGCCCTACAGGATGCGCTAGAGCGTCAAGGCGTCGTGGCCCGCGTTATGTCCGCGCTGCAGATACACGAGGTCTGCGAAGATTACATTCGACGACGAGCCATTCGACATCTAGAGAAGGGTCGGGTCGCCATCTTTGCGGCCGGCACGGGAAATCCGTTTTTTTCCACCGACACGGCGGCGAGTTTACGTGCCATTGAGATCGGCGCCGAAGTCCTAATAAAAGCCACCAAAGTTGATGGAGTCTACTCCGCAGATCCCGTGAAGGATCCCGCCGCTACCCGCTACGCTGGCCTCTCTTTCGATCAAATTCTTACTGAAAAGCTTAATGTTATGGACGCTACTGCAGTTGTAATGTGCAGAGACAATAATCTTCCGCTAGTGGTGTTTAATATGAACAACTCAGGCGATCTGGTTCGGCTGATGCATGGTGAGACGCTGGGTACCTCGGTGGCGAATGCCAAGCTTTAGGGAGACGGACAATGATTGACGATCTCAAGAAAGATGGCGAGCAGCGAATGCGAAAGAGCGTCGAAGCGCTAAAGGAAGAGTTCAAAAGACTGAGGACGGGTCGCGCCCACACAGGATTACTGGAACACATTACCGTTGAGTACTACGGCTCCCGGGTTCCTATATCACAAACGGCTACCGTGTCCGTCGAGGATGCGCGTACGTTGCTCGTGTCGCCTTGGGAAAAGCAGATGGTGCCAGCGGTCGAGAAGGCCATACTTACCTCCGACCTCGGCCTCACTCCGGTTACCGCCGGCTTGGCCATTCGGGTGCCCCTGCCACCGATGACGGAAGAGCGCCGTAAAGAGATGGCCCGAGTCGTTCGGAGCGAGACCGAGACCGGTAGGGTCGCTGTGCGGAATATTCGTCGGGATATTCTGAGTGATGTTAAAGACTTTCTGAAAGAAAAATTGATTACGCAAGATGACGAGCGTCGCGCTCAGGACGAGGTGCAGCAGCTGACGGACAAGTACGTCGCTCAGATGGACGGACTCCTGGATGATAAGGAGAAGGAGATAATGGAGTTCTGATGGTGGCCTCGGCTAAAAAAGAATCCGTCGTTACCGTCCCAGGGCATCTGGCCGTCATCATGGACGGCAATGGTCGATGGGCCCGAAGGAAAGCCCTACCAAGACAAGCCGGACACAGGGCTGGTATTAAGCCAGTGCGTGCGATCGTCGAGCATTGTGCCAATCTGGGCCTCAAACACCTCACTCTGTTCACATTTTCTAGCGAGAACTGGAAGCGACCCGGAGAGGAGATCCGTCTCCTCATGGCGCTTTTCGTGGAAGCGTTGAACAGCGAAGTGGATGAGCTTGACCAGAACGGGATTAAGCTGACCTTCATGGGCAAGATTGACCGGCTGCATCCGACGCTGCAGGAAACCATTCGCGTGGCGGAGGCCCGAACCCGTAACAACGGTCGCATGGAGCTCACGTTGGCGGTGGCTTACGGTGGCCGAGGTGATTTGGTGAGCGCGGCGAGGCGGCTCGCTCGGGAGGTAGCCGCCGGCATGATAGACCCGGAGGAGATTGATGAGGCGCGGTATGCGGAGGCGCTGCAAATGGCCAAGCTTCCCGATGTTGATCTTCTGATTCGGACCGGAGGGGAGCGGCGGATCAGTAATTTCCTACTGTGGAGTCTCGCTTACAGTGAGCTTTATTTCTCCGATGTGCTTTGGCCGGACTTCAATGTTGGTGAGTTGGAGCAGGCATTCTCGTTCTACGAGAGCCGCCAGCGCCGGTTCGGTCGTACCGGAGAGCAGGTCGAGACCGCCCATTGCTGAGGACTCGCGTGATCACGGCGCTCGTCCTAGCCAGCGGGATCACTTTGGCGGTCCTGTTTACCCCAACTTGGGTGGTCGGCTGGATCATCGGGATGTTCTGGCTGGGCGGAGTCTGGGAATGGGCGGGGCTGACCCGACTCCAAGGTCTGGCTCGCGCGGGCTATCTGGCCCTATCCGCAGCACTCATGGTGGTAATAGCCTATTGGGGATTCGCCCGCGACTGGGCGTTCCCGATTATGAGCATTGCCCTA
>CAYLKA010000028.1:0-2314 GCA_964384125.1 uncultured Gammaproteobacteria bacterium
TGACCTCCTTAACATTTCTCCCAGTGTCCAGCTCATTAACAGAAGCATGCATAACATCATGTTTTTCATCAAGAATAAAAGTTGCCCGCAAGCAAACGCCCTCATCGACATCAACTATGCCCAGCTCTTTAGAGAGCCCCAATCCCCTATCTGCGAGCAAGCTATGCCTAATAATCGAAATAAGCTCGTTACTTTGCTTCCAGGCTAACTTGCAGTATTCATTGTCTCCGCTAATACCAATAACACTCACATCCTCATCTACCAATTTATCCATTTGTTTTATTTCAGTAGGACATATAAACGTAAAATCTTTGGGATAAAAATAGATTACAGACCAACCAACAAGGTGAGATTTAGATACGTTAATAAAATTATTTTTTCCATCTACTCCAGTTAACGTAAAATCCGGAAACTGTTCCTTTACCCCAATCATATTCCTCTCCAAAAACTATCTTTTGTTACATCCATGTTTAATCACTTTTTTCATGCTTGAACTACATTCATATAAAACACTAACTCTAAAAATAAAATTATAGTTGCCGCGAAATAAATAAAACCTCTCCACGCATGCGGAAAAACCAAAAGAGTTGAAATCGAAACAAACAAGAAGAGTGGAAAATGAAACGTCAGCGTTAACGCGCTCTCTGGAACCTTGGGCATTGTCATCCAAATTGTCGTTGTAACCAGCAGTGCCAATAAAGATGCGCCAACTAAATATTTTATAATTTCCCTAAACTGAAACCTCATAATGGCGTTCAATTCAGTTGCTCAGGAGGAGGCACACCAGATTCTTCCGATTTGATCGTAGTTAAATCTATATAAGAAAATTTAAATTCTTTAGAACGCGTCTTGTTTATAATTTTTTCAAGCGCGGGCAACGCTAATCGGGCGCTAGAAGGAGACAGACATTCACAAAGGCATAATGCAGATTCAGTGCGCCTACCGTTCTGCATGTGTGCTAGAGCGTTAAGAAAATAAGCCTCGTGAGAGGCAATGTGATGGCATCCGAACCCATGTATAACCAAACTGCCAGCAGCTTCATCCCTCAACATTAATTGAGCCACCATTAGGAGGGATTCATACAGATCCCCCCAGCCTGCCATGTGAAAGACAGAGAGGAGATCAGAAGAAGAAGTAGGGTGACTGTGATGGGCCTCAACCAAACGCCTCCGAACAGCCCAAATAACCATTTGGGCCACAAACGGAAGCGCGTAGAAATTCGCTTCACAGACCCGACTGTCACCAGCCAGTCGTACATTATTGTTAGTCAGCTCAGATCCGATCACTCCAAACTCCCCTGTCTAAAAGGTGATTGAGTCGGCTGGCTGAAAGGCAACGGGGCTATTCGGCTGGCTTTTTTAGAAGCGAAAATCCCTATCCAAAGGAAAAACTTCCTTTTTAATTCTCAGGAAGGTATCGCTTTAAATGCGAATGCGAATGATAATCATTTACAATTTAATGTCAACAAGCTACTCTTTACCTCATGGGAGACGTGGAAAAGGAAAATAAACTTCCTAGCAAGAGAGTAGATCCGGTTCCTGTATACCGCAGTGAAGATTTATTTAAAGCGAAGAACCGCGCCGAAATTCTCCATCAAGGCGAGCGCTACGTGTTAAGGGAAACCCGCACAGGGAAGCTCATACTCAACAAATAATTCCTTGGTAACTAAGAACACGCTTTTCCGCTACCTAGACGCTAAACACTTTTGACCAGATTTCTGATCTGTTTCGTCTCCGGGAGAGAGGAAACGATGAAACAACTTTTTCTTGCAATGATTCTTGCCGCAGCAACAGCTGTCGCTGCCCAAGCGCAGGAACCAGGCCCCGGCGTGATGGTCATGGCTCACGGCGGTTCGGCCGAATGGAACGAAGGCGTGCTGTCCGCTGTAGAGCCTCTGCGCAATGACTACAACATAGAGGTGCCCGCTGCAAAACTCGAGGCACTTGGCGCCGAGGAGATCGTGGTGGGGCGACTGTTCGTCAGCGGGGATAGCTGGTACGAGCGAACGCAGCAGATTCTCGGCCTCGTCGGAGACGCACCCATGCGCCCGACCGAAGCGGATCACGGTATGGGGCATTCGATGGCGATCTGGAGGATAGACACTGGTGCGTCCTACGCGCTAAACACGGAAGGGCTCGCGAATGCGCCGGAAATGACCGGCGTACTGATCGATCGTGCTCAGGCTCTCAGTGAGGACCCGGCAAACGAAGACGTGTTGATACTCGCTCATGGGCCAGCCGAACACGAGGAAAATGCACGCTGGCTTGAAGCGCTCGAAGAGCACGCCGACGCCATTCGAGAGACGCTTCCGTTC
>CAYLKA010000028.1:2324-9810 GCA_964384125.1 uncultured Gammaproteobacteria bacterium
GGAGCGGCGGATTCGCGAGTTTGTGGGCTCCGCCAACACTGCCAGCCGGAATGTTCTCGTTATCCCTTTCAGAGTACACGGCTTTGGGCCTTACGCTGACGTCCTTGAAGGCTTGGACTACATCGCCGACGGCCAAGGCCTCGTTCCACATCCAGGGGTTACGGAGTGGATCGAGCGCCAAATAGAGCTGCTTTCGGAGGGGCCGTTCCTCCAGCCCTGAGGGAACCCACAGCTACGGGACAGGTTGAACAACTTCGTACCGTTATGGCCAATATACGCTTCCGCTACTGTGTTCCCAGCGGAAGTTTTGAGGGTGAAAAACTGAACGTCCGGTTTTTTTCCTAAGCAACCGCTATCAACTAATGACCGGGCACTACGGTGGGGGTCGGTGGTGGTGCCGAGGCGGTTTGTCTACCAGCCGGAGGGCCCCAGTACTGCAGAGAACGGACCAGGCTTGATCCAGACTCCTTTGGCGGTTCAGCCGGGCCCGCCCTTGGCTACCTCAGATGGGGTGCGTCCAATTTATCAGATCTTGGTCTAACGCTTTTTGTGATAAAACAAACCAAACCCGATTAATGTCCTAAAGTGCTGGACCGAGAGTGAGAGGGCTACCATCACTGAATCGAGAAAATCTAAATCGGCTAAGATCGAAACCTACTGGCTTATTCTGAACCAAAGCTGCCGTAACTTTTCCAGCGCCCGGGCCGATTCCAAAACCGTGACCACTAAAACCAGAGGCGAGAAACAAATTTTTATACTTTGAGATTTCGTCCATTACGGGCACAAAATCCGGCGGCGCATCAATCATTCCAGCCCAGGCTTCTTCGATTTGTGTTTCTGCCAATATGGGCAGATTGGTTGCCATAGTTTTCTGAATTTTTCTGACTACCCGCGGATTAGGTTTCGGATTAAGCACCCTTGTTTTCTCAAAAGGGGTAACTTCGTCTCCCTCCCATTTACGCATAGGGAATAGGCTTTTTATCAGGCCATCGTCGAAACGAACTCTTGTGCCGGACCATGTCATCTTTAGTGCCGGTAGAAAATCGGTGAGATATCGAAAACTATCGGCACATAGGGAATGGTCTAGGTGATCTCCTAACGATAGTGTGTAGCCACCATCTTGGCGACGTCTGAAAGAGAATTTAGATGACCCAGCACCACCGGCGTATCCTTCTGAAACGGCACTGGTTCGTACTACCGTGCCTTTCACCAGCAATTGTGGGAAGGTCACGCCAAGATTAGCAAGGAAGGCGGAGGACCAGGCACCACCTGCACAGACCACGGCATTCGCGCGGACAGTGCCAAGCTCCGTAATAACGCCCGATACCATCCCTGCTTGAGTTTCTATTGTGCGCACAGCACAATTTTCAATAATTCTAATGCCTGCCCGCTGAGCTGCACGAGCAATTGCAGGAACAGCAATAAAGGGTTCCGACCTCCCATCGCTTGGGGTGTACATTGCACACTTCCATCTATGCTCAGTGTGGTTGATTTTTTTTCCTAATTCCGCGGCACTTAATATTCGAGTATCAAGCTGATGTCGTTTTGCAACTTCCATCCATTTTTCGAATTTCTTTTGGTCTTTTTCATTCTCCGCCAGAAACAACAATCCTTTCCTGGCAAAACCAACATCCTCACCAATCTCATCAGCAAGACCGTCCCAAATATTTAACGATTCCGTAACAATGGGTAGCTCTGCTTCGTCCCGTCCCATTTGCCGCACCCACCCCCAATTGCGGGTCGATTGTTCGCCACCGACTCGACCTTTTTCACAGACGAGCACTGAAAGCCCATCTTTCATAAGGAACCATGCGGTAGAAATCCCAATGATTCCCGCTCCAATTATCACAACATCTACCCCCTCTTTAGGTAGCTTGTCCTGAAATGTGATTGGAGAATCTTTAGATAGCATGGACATAATTTTTTCTGAGAATAATCACCCCTATTGAGGTGTAATGTGGCAATTCAGGGAGTCTACTGCGAAATCGTCTTCCGTGTCCTCGTGGGACGTACCCTGGAATTTTCCAAGTCGGATGGCGTTCACGCCCCACTGGAAATTGAGAGCGCCACGGTTTCTAGATATCCTGCCCCAATAAGATCCGCAGTATCGCCGAGGGTCCGGAAGCCGCTATCTGGGTACTAGAGGGTAACGAGAACGATAGCGTGCGGCGTTTGCTTAACCTGACGCCGAAAAACCGATGTTGGAGAAGTCTGATGTTACGACGACAGTTTCTAAAATCCGCGGTAGCGCTCGGCGCCGGTGGTTCGGTGATTGACGCCAGGTTGAACGTCGCGCGGGCACAGAGGCGCGGTACGGAGCTCATTATTCTCGGCGGCTATGCTCCGGCGGAATCCAGCTTCGGCAGGGGCCTGGATCTGATCGGCGAGCGGCTCGAAGCACGCTTCGGTGATGCCGCCGAGGTGCGCTACGTCTACAACGTCATCGATATCGGCTACCCGGCCGGAAACTCGTTGCTGTGGCTCGTCGACACAGGCCTCGTTACCCTTGGCTATCTGTCGATGGCGAACCAGGTTGCCGCGCTCAACATCGCCGCGTTGCCGTTTCTTTTTCCGGACGAGGCCAGTGCGCGGGCCGTCATGGACGGCCCGCTCGGTACAGCGGCCGCCGCGCAGATCGAGTCAGAGACGAACTACCGCGTCCTCGGTTTCTTCGAGAATGGTTTACGCCACATCTCCAACAGCGTACGGCCCGTGCGCACACCGGCTGATGCGCGTGGTCTCCGTATTCGCCCACATCTCAGCCAGTTGCGCCTGTTCGAGCTTCTGGGCGCGGCGGGCCCCGTGCTGCAATTGCCCGAAACGATTCCACTCATGGCAGCAGGCACAGTTGACGGTCAGGAAAATCCGTTTGAGAACGTCGTGAGCTATGGTATTCATGACGTTCAACGCTACTACACGACGACGGCGCATTCGTATTTGTCACGCCCGATCTTCGTCAATCGGGAACGTTTCGACGCCTGGCCGACGGATCTGCAGGAGGAGATGCGCACAGCCGTTACCGACGCTGTCCGGCTGCAACGCGAGGTGCACGACCGTGAGGAGATTGACGCGCGGAGGCTCATCGAGGCTGCCGGCGGTGAAGTCGTTGATCTCACTGCGGAGCAGCGAGCCGAGTTTGTCGCAATAGCTGAGCCGATCTACGCTGAAGCTCGCCAAACCTACCCTGCAGAGCTTCTGGCGCTCGTGGGCTTGTAGTCTAGTTACAAGAACGCCGAAGAGGGTTTTTCCCACGGTGCGCTTTGACATGCACACCTGCTTTCCAAACAAGTGTCCACGCAACAGACTCGCTCTAATTAGGTCGGAATAGTTACTAGCAGCAAACTAACGAGCGGTAAGCTCCCCGCCCCAAATCTGACCATAATCTAGGGAGGATAAGTAGACCACCATAGCGTCAAGGTTCATGCGATCGAACCCGGTAACTTCGTAGAGCGCCTCGAACGCCGGCGGACCCGGCTCCGAACCGAGAGCCAGTGCCTGCTCCAGCATAGCGATATCGGCAGGAGCGCTGAGCGCCTGTGCCGTGTGCATGACGCCTGAATCACGGGTGCCCGCAACAATCA
This sequence comes from uncultured Gammaproteobacteria bacterium, assembly GCA_964384125.1. GTDB lineage: Bacteria > Pseudomonadota > Gammaproteobacteria > Steroidobacterales > Rariloculaceae > UBA6522. Next base: position 5,906 of record CAYLKA010000028.1, read on the forward strand.
AGAACTGGTTGCCGTCGGGCCCAGGGAAAGTGGAGATGAGGCCATAGTCCTGGTAGTTACCTTCCTCCGGTAGCCCAGCACCACTGGTGAAATACTCCCCCGTCCGCCAATTCAAGAGTTCGTCGTAGCTCTCACCCACGCGCAAACCCGAGGATGAGAATACGAAATCCATGAGCGTGCCTAACGCACTGATGTAGCCGACATAGAGTATGTCGTGAGATTTGAGATCAGCCACTCGAAGCTCCGACATGGACGTCACCCGAACGGACTTGTTCGAGGTGTAGACGACCCGGAGCAAATCCTTGAGCGCAAAAGCGGTGCCTTGGGGCAAATAAGTAAGATCCAGATCTAGGTAACTCGCCTGCAGATCCGGCTCGTAAACAAACAATTCATCCAGATCGTCACTTGAATTGACGTCGAACTCCCGCACGAGACGGCTCACGTTACCAGCTTCATCGAGCTCGCCGAAGATATAATAGTCGCCTACAACCACTAACAGCGGAAACTCCTCACCCAAGATGTCCGACCACACCGGGGACCCCGCGACCTCCTCGTAATTCCCTGCCGGCGCCGAACCCCATTCAAAAACAAGCACCGCCGCAAGATTAAGTATCAGCAACCCGGCAACTACGCTAAGCCATAGCGGCGGCATTTTGGAAACACCCCCTACCTGGACGGCTGGCGAGACGGGGACAAAGGCAAGGCGGTACTCCCCCTTGGGAATCGCCAGACGCATACCATCGGTATCCGGGTGTTTAGCGTAGTATTTGTCCAGCTTCTGACGAAGGTTGTGAACATAGACACGAACCAGGGAATCCTGATTCGGATTGAAATCGCTCCCCTTATCGAAAACATCGACGGCGATCTCAATCTCCTTAGGGCGCCCGCCGTCCGCAGAGCAACGAACGAGATAGGCAAGAAGCCGCCCGTAGGTGCGAGACCGGCCAAGAATTCCACTCTCGGCTATCTTATCGGCCTCTCCTGTGATGCTCTCTATGTCGTTCATATCAACTGCTGTGCGTCTCGTGCCACCTTAGCCTATCCATAACGGTTAATAAACAGTTTGCACCTATTTGTTTTTATTAAAAAAAGAAAGGTATAACCCGTTCAAGAGAAACGAGGCCTCGGGGTAGAATAAAATCCAAAGGCCGATAAAAATCAGCTCGAACCCAGAAAGAGTCAATGATCAATATAGCCGCAAACTGGCAACACTGCACAAGGGAAAAACCTGACTCGCCCGGCGCGGATCCGTGGTCTATTCTTGGGGGTCTATGGTCAGACTGCTCTTTCTAATACACCGTTATCTGGGCATTGCCCTAGGGTTGGTGATCACCATCTGGTGCCTATCCGGATTCGTGATGATGTACGTGCAGTACCCGGACCTGACCGCAGAGGAACGTTTAGCCGGACTCCAGCCGCTAGCGCTCGAGGGGTGCTGCCAAGTACCCGACGATTTCAGCAACATCGCGCTAGATCGTTTTCGGATCGAGATGCTCGAGGGGCGACCCGTGCTGCGCCTTCTGGACGGCCGTTACCAGTACGTGATGGACCTAGAAAACGGAGAGTACCTGGAAAGTTTCTTCGAGAACGAGGCAGAGGCGATCGCGGCCATCGCCGCGAAGGGATTCAGGCTAGAGGGACAACCGGAGTTACTAGGCGCAATCGAACAGGATCAATGGACGATCTACCCAGCCTATCAAACGCATATCCCTCTATATCACTTCGCAATGAACGATTCCCAGCGTACCGAATTCTACGTCTCCAGCACCACCGGAGAGGTCGTGCAGATGACGACGGCCGGGACACGATTCTGGAACTGGATCGGCGCTGTCCCTCACTGGCTCTACCCGACGGTCCTTCGCCAGCACACCTACGTTTGGCTGCAGACGGTCATCTGGCTCACAATCGTTAGCCTGTTCCTCACCATAATTGGCATCTACATAGGGCTACGCCAGTTCAGAACACGGCGTAACGGCCGGAAGTCCCCTTATCGGGGCTGGGGCCTTTGGCACCATTACGCGGGACTGATCTTCGGACTGTTCACTCTGACGTGGCTCGTGAGCGGACTCTTCTCTGTGAATCCCTGGGGAGCACTGGAAGGCCGCGGCTTCTTCTCAGAGGACCAGCGCCTGCGAGGCGCATCGCTCGACTTTGAGCAAGCAAGCGATTTCGCTCTCACGCTCCCAGGTACGTATATACCCGCCTTTACCGTCCGCCTTGAAGGCTCCGTTGTAGGCGGGCGGCTCAATCTTGTAGCGTCGGATGCCCAGGGCGTACGCATTCGACTCAACAGCGATACCCTAATGGACGATCCACTCCCTGAATCATTCTTCGACAATGCCGGAAAGATTATGCGGCCTGCAGTACCGGTCCGCGAATCCGGCTGGATCGATGCAGGTGACGCCTACTACTTCAGTCACCACAACGTTCGCCACTTCCCCGTCTACAGGATCCAGTACGACGACGGCGAACGGCTATACCTCGACAGCGTCAGCGGTGAGCTCAATTTCGCGGTCGACAGGGAGCGTCGGTGGCTACGTTGGATTTTTAACGCGCTTCATCGCGGAGACTTCTCGAGCTTGATCCGTAGCCGTCCCATCTGGGATCTCCTGATGTGGCCCCTGATGCTAGGCGTCACGGCTGGTGCGCTATCGGGTAGTTGGATCGGCATCCGCCGTCTCATCCGCTCGCTTAGGCGCCCGACTAGGTTCCCCTTGAATGCCGTACCGTCAGCACCGCGGCGCACGTTAACATCCCGCAGAAACAGTTAGCTACCGCAACCCTAGCGCGGGCGATCCTACGCTAACCGTCAGCCCATTCCGCGATGCAGTTGAAGGGCACCAACTCCACGCCGGGTGTCCATTCCCTCGGCCGTTCGAGCGTGAACGGCTCCACAAACATCACCGGGTCTGTAACGGTCAGCGCATAGTTCAAGACGTCGCCGGTCTCCGCCAACGTGAACGTCTCATGATAGGTTGCCTGGTCCGATTGAGGGGTGCCATACGGGTCGATGTAGGGAAAATCGACTAGAGTGGTATCCACAATCAACGTATCGCCGTCCCAGCGCCCCACAGAATAACCAAGGGGTGTCCTTTCTGCCCCAGGACCAACAGCGTCGGTGCTCAAATTAACGATTCGCTCTACGTCGTACTCCTGCACACGTATCAAGATGCGGTCACCCTCATCGACGATGTGCATCGGCACCGGATCGAACATAGTTCCCGGCATCCCTTGTCGACACTCGAGCTCAGGGTTTTGCCTCACTGGATCGTATGTTGCAGCCAGTGCTCTACCCCTCTCCGTGAGCAGGGGTGTGTAATCCGAGGGCGGTGGGTGCGCACCGGTACCATCCGCATCTCTATACCAAACGCGAAAGATGCTGCGCGCGGCGCTCTCGGCCGCTGCTACTCTAGCCGAATCGGGTTGCTGTCCCGTGCCGGTTAAACGGACGTCCGACCAACGAAGCTCTCGATTACCATTGACCAGTTCCACACCACTGGGAAAGAGCATGTGCAGTACGCCCATAGAGTGCTCATCACGCCTTGATAGATAACCCGCTGCTCTAACGTTATCCCCCTCGGCTGGAAAATCCTCTGCACCAAGGCTCTGGCGACCCCAACTGATCGGGCTCCCGCCCAACTCCAACTCCCACGTCGTCTCTTGATTATTTTCGTCTCGCACCCTCACTCTGAATCGAGGGTGTGGGTTCTGCCAGAAAACATCGGTGATAACACCCTCGACCTCCGTGAGGCCGTCAGCCTCGTACAGGGCAGGATTAGTGACCGGGCCGTGATGCGCGATGAGCGCAGATGAAAGGACTAGACTGATCGTAGCGCCAAGTAAAGCGGCGCACAGCATTTGCTTAGACATCATCGCTATCCCCCAAGCGACTTAAGTTACGGTTT
>CAYLKA010000028.1:9910-28993 GCA_964384125.1 uncultured Gammaproteobacteria bacterium
ACGAACTTCTGAATGCGCTTAGCGTGCTCAACCTCACCGGTGTAGATATTGCCATCCGAGTCCGTAGCGATAGCGTTGATCCAGTGTAACTGCCCAGCGTAACGGCCATTGCCGCCGAACGAACCGAGGGTCTCGCCGCTTTGCCGGTCGACGATCCACACGCTCGAGTTAGCGGTATCGGCGACGTAAAGGAACTTTTGCTCCGGATCCTTAGAGATCACCATCTTGTACATCGTGCCGCAGGGAGGCAGCTCCTTTCGGGTACCTACACCCCCACACTGAGTCGGGCCCAATCTCTCGGCAGGAGTGCCTTCGGCGACATAGATATCCCTGACCCAAGTACCATCCTTCTGGAAGACCTGCATCCGGTTCTGACCACGCTCTCCTACATAGACAAGCCCGTCGTTAGAGATTTCGATAAAGTGCAGCGCCGGAACAAAATTTTCCTCCTCCGGCGGCCGCGTGCCATTCCACTCGTAAGATGGGATCGGGTCGTTGGTAATATCGCTCAGTGGCATACCGTGACCGCCCCAACCTCGCTTGAACTCGCCTGTATCCATGTCATAAACCAATACACGCTTCCAGCTCAAGATATAGATTTCTCTCGCTTGCTGGTCTAGTTGAAACCGGCCTTTCTGATCCAGAACCTCGGTCGCGGTGTTGTCCTCTTCAGGGCGAACCCCCTCGGGCGGTCGATGATCGAAATCCCAGACGAACTCGCCATCACGTGTGAATTTGAGAATGCTGTCCCCAGGAGCGAGACCACCTACCCACACGTACCCATCCCGGTCGGCAATAACAGTCTGCAAACTCCTTGGCCAACGGGGATGATGCTCTGCGTCGCCCCACGCGTGAACCACATTAGCGTCCTGATCCATCGCAACAACTTCGGGTCCTTTAACACAGCAGGCCATACGGTTTGGACTTTCTCCCCCCCCTATTTCGTCGCCCTCAGCACCATTTGGACGGTTCAAGAACCAGACAATATCCATGTGGTCCACATAGATACCAGTCACTTGCTGCATGCTCCAACGATCAGGCAATGGGCCTGGCCAGAACGGGTCCACCTGAAAAATCGGCGCTCCATTCTCGTCCATCGACTGGACCTGGTCCTGTGCGTAGGAACTCGCACTTGCTGCTAGAAAAAAAGCAAGTACCGCCGTAATACCTCCATGGGTAATGGTATTTTCTTTCACACGACTTTCCCTTCTTGTTCTAAGCATCCGACCTTAGGCACTCACTCGAAGCGGGCTTCGATCGGCATCAACGCAGCTCTTATAGTCGCCCCCCAGATCAGATTACCCAGATCATTAAAGTGGAGATTATCTGCAACAAAGATGTCATCCATTACAGCTCCGTCGCTATTAAGAAACGGCGTCGCCACATCAACGTAGTAGACGAGCGGGTCATTGTCGGCCATGGCCTTATAACCAGCGTTAACTGCTTGTGCCTCAGACCAGACGCCCCAACGCAAGACACTCGGCTTGACAGACAGAACGTAGATTCTAGTTTCCGGCAGCTCTTCATGGACTTTAGTGATGATCTGCGCGAGCTGATCCAGGATCAGCTCCTTTGGAATTGGGTTGCGGCTACCGGTATCGTTGTCGCCCTCATAAATCAGGATGGCTCGCGGCTTGTAGGTAAGTGCGACACGGTCCAGATAGTGCAAGACATCGTTCATAACGCTACCGCCGAACCCCCTTGGGATAACCGTCAGAGGGGCCAAAACCGCCGGGGCCTGATTATTCCAACGGGCGATGCTTGAGCTCCCAGTCAGTACGATTGCACCTTCCGGTGGGGGATTAGTCCGATCCTGAACCTCGAATCGAGCTATATCTCCTTCGAATCTTCCTGGATTCGGTAGCTGTTGCGCGTATGAACGAAACGAAAACGCCAGTAAGAACAGTACAGATAGGCGTAACACCACATTAGACATCGTCTTCTTGTTCATCTTGTGCCCTCGACACTGATTGTAGTTGCTTCAAGCTAAGCGCTGACTGCGCTCTCATAATGGTTTTCCTTGGCCCAATACTACCCGTAATTACCCCAACTTCGCGGTTTTCCCTCTTCTCTCAGGAGGCCCACTAGTGCGGCAGAAAGACGAGTCGACCGGGTCCGATGGCTGCCAGGAGCAACAGCCCCCCGACAACGGCAAGGTGTGCAAGCGCGAAGCGACTTTGCAGTAATCTCTCGGGACCATCCCGCAAATTCCAGAAGTCATGCACGCGCCAGTTGGCGACGATGGTGAAAATCGCAAGTACCATCGCCACCTCGCGAACAAAAACCCCAATGATGAGGCACAACGCTGCCACTACATGAAGCACAACTGTCAAAACCACGGCGATCCGGGTGAACGGCACACGTGCTTCCTGGAACTCGGCTACCGCTTTCTGAAAATAAATACCCTTGTGCAGACCGCTGACAAGGTAAATCAAGCTGAGGAAAACTCTGCCCACAAGCAGAAACCAAGAGAAAAGCGGCTCTTCCATCGGCACAACCGTTCCTGGAGTCCGTGGATTAAACTCGACTCACAACTCGGCTGACCAATCCTTCTCTTCAAGGAGCGTCTTGATCTTATGCAAAAACGCAGCAGAGTATGCCCCGTCAACAGCACGATGATCGAACGACTGAGAAAGGATGCCTATCGGGCGTATTCCAATGGAGTCACCGGCAGAGCCTTCGATGACCATCGGACGTTTCTTGATGGCGTCGATGGACAGTATCGCTACCTGGGGTTGATTGATTATCGCTCCGGTCAAAAGAGTCCCAAACGAACCGTTATTGGAGAGCGTATAAGTGCCGCCGGTGAACTCGTCCGCCGAGAGTTTCCCTTCACGCGCTCTCGCACTTATCTCATGGATGCGAAGCGCTAGCCCGGACACTGTCAACCCATCCGCATCCTGGATCACCGGCGCAACAAGACCCTCAAAATTCAGGTCAACAGCAACGGAAAGATGAATCCGCTTGTGCAGGACCAGACTGTCGCCATCGACGCTGCTGTTAAGTCGCGGGAAGTCCCTTAGAGCAATACACACAGCCTGCGCGATGAACGGCAGGTAGGTGAGCGAGAAACCGTGATCGGCGCGCCAACGCTCTCCTGATTGCGACCTCACAAATTCCACCGCGCTAAAGTCAGCCTCGACCGCCTGAAGGACGTGGGGGCTGGTGGCCTTGGAGCGCACCATGTGCTCGGCAGTCACGCGCCGGATGCGATCGAAGGGTACGCGATCACCGTCACTGAATGACGGCACAGCCGGCTGCAGCGCTGAAGGTCTCGTTTGATCGGGGGCCGATTCGGCCGGTTCTGCGGAGACGTCAACTGCGCGAGATTCGATGAACGACATAACGTCGCTCCGAGTGAGGCGCCCACCCCGCCCTGAAGCGGGAATCGCGTCCGCCTCCAGTCGATGTTCGGCAATCAGGCGTCGCACGGCCGGAGACAAACTGGGCCGCTTACCTGAATCAGAAGACTCCGGGGCCTCTGAAGAGGAATCGGTCTTGGGCTGCTCGTCAGTCGCTGAGTCACTGGAATCTTCCGCGGTGCCGTCCGGGCCGTTGATGACCACGAGCACCGTGCCTACATCCACTGTCTCCCCTTCCTGGACCAGGACCGAAGAAATAACACCATCCGATGGGGCCGGTATCTCCACCGCAGCCTTATCGGTCTCTACATCCGCAAGAATCTCGTCCTTGGAAACTTGGTCGCCCTCTTTCTTATGCCAAGCCACAACGGTGCCTTGGGTCACTGTCTCTCCAAGCTGGGGCATCAAGACATTCATCATAGGGTCTCAGTCAACCAGTCGCTTCACGTTCTCGACGATCCGCTCCGAACTCGGTAAAACCGCATCCTCAAGCGCATCGGCTGACGGCAGTGGGATATGCGGCGTGGTCACACGTACGATCGGACCGTCGAGATTCCAGAAGATCTCCTCGGTGACGATGGATGCTATCTCTGCGCCCCAGCCACAAAGTCGCGGGTTCTCTTCAACCGTCACCAACCGGCCCGTCCGCGACACCGAATCAAGAATGGTCTTCGTATCCAACGGCACCAGGCAACGCACGTCCACAACCTCAACGGACACACCATGCTCATCCTGTAATATCTCCGCCGCCTTTAATGCGCGAGGCACCATCGCAGCAAGGGCGACAACTGTGACATCCGTCCCGGAACGGACGATGCCCGCGACACCCAAGGGCTCCACGTGCTCGCCCTCCGGCACCTCACCTTTCGTCGCATACAGAGATTTCTGCTCGAAGAACATTACGGGATCGGGATCTCTCACCGACGCAGCGAGAAGCCCTTTGACATCTGCCGCATTCGACGGCGCGACCACTTTCAGGCCTGGCACCGCCATCGCCCAATTCTCGACGCTTTGCGAATGCTGGGCACCAAAGCGGCTACCACCACCGTTAGCACTCCGTAGAACCAACGGGAAACTGCACTGGCCATCCGTCATGTAGCGTGTCTTAGCGATCTGGTTGGCAACGAGATCCCAGCAAACTGCGAAGAAATCCGAAAACATGATCTCAGCAATCGGGCGAAGACCCGTCATTGACGCCCCCATGGCAGCCCCGATGATCGCCTGTTCGGAGATCGGCGTGTCCTTGACTCGATCCGGTCCGAACTCATCCAGGAGACCGGCCGTCGTTTTGAACACCCCCCCTGCTGCCGCAACGTCCTCACCTAGGAAAACCACGTTCGAGTCGCGGCGCATCTCCTGAGCGATCGCCTCACTCACGGCCTCTCGATAAGTTAGTTCCGCCATGACGCACTTCCATCCGCCCAAACATCGATATGGGCGATATCCACTGGCGGCGGCGGGCTATTTCGAGCCTCCTCCGTCGCGGCTTCGATAGCGGCATTGGTTTCGGATTCGATGGCCTCCAGTGCCTCCTTATCTATCCCTAAAGAGATCAAGCGCTCACGGTACATAGGTATCGGATCCTTCGCGAGCCATTCCTGTAGTTCTTCGTCTGGACGGTACTTGCCGGGGTCTGCACGGGAGTGCCCACCGTGGCGATAGGTCATTGCCTCAATCAAACTGGGGCCGTCACCCTTGCGGGCTCTGCTTAGCGCCGCAACGGCCGCCTCGTACACCGCATCTGCATCGTTCCCGTCGATAAGGATGGGTTCTAAGCCATACGCTTGCGCCCGATCAGCGGCTGGGCGTTCTACCGCGGTGACATCCGCAATCGCCGTGTACTCCATGTACAAATTGTTCTCGCACACAAAAACCACGGGTAACTTCCAAATTACTGCAAAATTCAGCGCCTCGTGAAATGCACCGATATTCGTCGTGCCGTCACCAAAAAAACACACGGCGACCTGCTCGGTGCCGCGATACTGCGCCGACCATGCAGCACCCGCAGCAACAGGCAGATGGGCACCGATGATCGCATATGAACCCATGGCGCCGTGTTCCACGCTAGTGAGATGCATGGAACCGCCCTTGCCGCGCAAGAGCCCGCACTCCCGGCCCATAAGCTCACCCAGTATGGAGGTCATGGACACACCCCGGACATACGTGTGATTGTGGCCCCGGTAGGTGCAAAACGTGTAGTCGTCTTGGCGCATAGCGGTACCGAACCCAGCAGCCACCGCCTCCTGCCCCAACGCTAGGTGGCTCGTCCCTTTGACCAGATTCTGCATGAACAAGTCGTACGCTCGTTGCTCCAACACCCGGCACTCGTACATGGTGCGGTAGAGCTTTAACCGGGTATCGGTATCGATATTCGGGGCGTTAGTGGGAATCTCGGATGGGTCGGACGAGCCCATGACAACCTCTTCCATTGATCCGTTTCTAGATCTAACTAATCTAAATAAATCAATATATTAATAATAATACTTAAAGCATTTACTCGGTATATTTCTACCGTGCCATGCTCCTAATAAAGTCGCCCCCAACCGAGTTGGGGGCGGCGGGAAAGCTTAACAGCTAATCCCAGGGACCAGAAGGGGGGCGAAAGGCGCGATCATCAATCACCCGAACCCGATGGGGTTCAGGTAACATCGTCTCCTCGCGATCTAACGTCGAACCATCTGCACCCTCCAGAGCGCTTCTTAGCACATCTGACGACAGTGGTCGTAGTCGACCCTTTGGCCGACGCTTTCGGGCGCGGTCACGGCAGTCGCCGAATTTTGACGGAGAAGGACATGCTTAATGCTGCAATTGTGGGCCTAGGCTGGTGGGGACAAACACTTGTCGAATCCGTGTCTGGTATCAGCGAGAAAATTCGCTTTATCGGCGCCGTCTCCCGTTCTGCCTCTGAAATGGCCAAGGAATTTTCAAAACTCCACAAGATGGATTTGGTTCGGGACTTCGACGCGGTTCTTACCGATCCAAAGATTGATGCGGTCGTACTTGCTACCCCGCACTCCTTGCATACCGAAGAAACCATTGCGGCAGCCGAGGCTGGAAAACACGTTTTTTGCGAGAAGCCATTTGCACTCAGTAAAACTGATGCTGAAAGTGCGGTAAACGCAACCGAGAAGGCCGGTGTAACCCTTGGGCTTGGCTACAACCGCCGACTTCACCCGGAAATAACAAAACTACGTGAGCGTATTAATTCAGGCGAACTCGGCGTCATTCTCCACTGTGAAGCTAATATGACATTCCCTAACGCCTTGTTTCTTTCTGCCGATGCATGGCGAGCGAACAAAGAAGAAACCCCCTGCGGGGGTTTAACGCCAATGGGCGTGCATGCTATTGACGGAATGATTGATTTGTGCGGTGAAATAGACGAGGTGTATTGCCAAAGTTTTAGACGCGCAGTTGAAGTGGATGCTGATGACACGACATCTATTCTATTCCGGATGAAAGAAGGTATGTCTGGATACTTAAGCACTATGACAGCTACTGGCGGAGGATTCAGTTTTCAGGTTTTTGGATCGAAGGGACATGTTAGGCTTGAAGGGATGACCCATATCGCTGGCGCTCCTTCTGAAGAACGACGCAAAAAATGTTTTGGTAATTGTTACTTCAAACCCATTAAAGGCCCTCTCGAGCACTGGCAAGCGGAAGAAACCGATATTGTAAAAGCCGCACTGGAACGTTTTTCTGATGCAGTTAACGGAACACAACCGTTCATGATTCCTACAAGTGAAATGGTTCATGGTGTCGCGGTGACTGAAGCGGTGGTGCGGTCTGCAGGATCTCACCAGGTTGAGAAAGTCGTCTAGATAGAGCAATAACCCTAGCAATTTTTTTCACACGATAAATTTAAGGAGACTGAGTCGTGAGAGAAGGCACACATGGAATGGCGCAGGTGGACTATGAGCAGCGGATGGACATGGACCGCATGCGAGAGTACCGCGTCTCAAGAATCAAAAAGTACATGGACGAATTCGACGTCGAGTGCCTGGTTCTCTTCGAGACCGGGAATAAGCGCTACTCCACCTCGACCGCCGTTGCCTCTCCTGAGGTCGATAACATGGGCCGCTACGCCATCGTGCCGCGCGACGGATATCCGCACATTTTCGGCTTTGGCTCGGAGGTGGCCGCCGAGAAACTCTATTGTCCCTGGGTCTCGGAAACGACCTTTCCCGCCCATGGCACGATGCACGGAGCCCTCCCGAGGGATTGGAAGTGCTATGAGGGTTTCCTGAAAGACCTGGACATGGTCCTCGACAACCATGGAATGGATAAGAAGAATGCCCGGATCGGCGTCGACATCGTCGAATCCCAGATCATCCTGGCGCTCATTGAAAACGGTTATAACATTACCGATGGCCAAGGCGTCATGCAGTATGCCCGGGCAATCAAGAACGAAGACGAGATCATGTGCCTGAAGCACGGTGCTGCCATCGTCGATGGGGCTTTCCACAAAATCGCCCAGACCATCGCGCCAGGAATGAAGGAAAACGATCTCCAGGCCGTCGCCTCATATGAGATGCATCGGCTCGGCGCACAGTGGGTCCATAACGTTCAGGTCACTAGTGGCAATCGCACGCATCCTCACCCCCATCTGAGCTCCGACCGCCTCATTCAGCCGGGTGACATGATCTTCATGGACATCGTGTGCATGTATAACGGCTACCACACCTGTGTATACCGTTGCTTCTGCTGCGGTAAGCCCACTCAGAAGCAGAAGGATATCCACAAGCGGTGCCTCGAATACCAGCTCGCTGGCATTGAGGCAACCAAACCGGGCGTCACCAGCGCTGAGGTCGCCACCGTCTGGCCGGATGCCAAGACTATGGGTGCGAATAGCGAGATGGAAGTCTTCGGCCTGCAGTACGGGCACGGCCTGGGCGTTGGACTTTGGGAGTTCCCCATCATCTCCCGAGCCTATAGTCTCGAGCATCCGGTGGAAATCGAGCCAGGTATGGTTTTTGCGCTCGAAACCTACGCCGGCATCGGGTACGACGGCGTTCGGCTGGAGGACGAGGTAGTGGTGACCGAAACGGGCGTCGAGGTAATCACGAAGTTCCCCACCGACGAGTTGTATGGTTGCGGAATGAACTATTAGAAGTTGATGATGAACACACTAAATATTGCTCTCATCCCGGGCGACGGGATCGGCATGGAAGTCATGCCGGAGGGGGTCCGAGCACTCGAGGCTGCGGGCAGTAAACACGGACTCGAGTTCAAATGGCAGGAGTTCGATTGGTCCTGCGAACGTTACCTAGAAACGGGCGCCATGATGCCAGAAGACGGTATCGATCAACTTCGGGCGTTCGATGCGATATACCTCGGTGCCGTCGGTTTCCCGACCGTCGCGGATCATGTCTCACTCTGGGGCCTATTGATTCCTATCCGCCGAGAGTTCGATCAGTACATTAATCTGCGCCCCGTGCGTCTCTTCGAGGGCGTACCCTGCCCCCTCGCGGGCAAGAAAGCCGGTGATATCGATTTCTACGTGGTCAGAGAAAACGTCGAGGGCGAGTACTCCGCCATCGGCGGAATTCAATATGAGGGTACGGAGAACGAAGTCGTCATCCAACAAAATGTCTTCACCCGCCGCGGCGTGGATCGTGTGCAAAATTATGCGTTCGAGCTCGCGCAATCGCGCCCGGAGAAACACCTAACTTCGGCGACGAAATCAAACGGTATCATTCATTCGATGCCGTATTGGGATGCTCGGCTAAAGGAGATGGGTAAGAATTATCCAGACGTTATAGTCGATCAGTACCACATCGACATACTCACGGCGAACTTCGTGCGCATGCCTGAACACTTTGACACGGTCGTCGGCAGCAACCTCTTCGGCGACATACTCTCAGATCTCGGCCCGGCCTGTACTGGCACGATTGCCATTGCGCCTTCCGCCAACATGAACCCGGAAAAGGAACATCCTTCAATGTTTGAACCGGTCCATGGCTCGGCGCCCGACATCGCTGGAGAGGGTATCGCCAATCCCATCGGGACCATCTGGGCCGGCGCCATGATGCTGCAGCATCTCGGATGCCAAGACGCACACGACGACATCATGACGGCAATTGAGAACGTGTTGCGGGAAGGCGCGAACCTCACTCCGGACATGGGTGGCAAAGCAAACACCGAAGAGCTCGGAAAAGCTATCGCAGCCGCCATTTAAACAGGCATACCTACTGCTGTACGGTATAGCGTCCGGCTGACGAGGTTCCGACCCGCAGCGCTTCGATCTGCGTTTTCAGCAGCCGGTGCTGCTTCGGCTTTTCCGCTGAGAGGTTCCCATCATCGAGCAAATTGCTGTGCTCATAGCGATCCACCATCATGTCATAAAGCTCTTCCGCGTCCAGAGTCAAGAGAAATGCCTCAGCAGGCGTCGCCGAAAAAGAAAGGGTTCGAAGGCGCAACCCAGAGCGGAAAGCTCGGTTCAAAATGGGGGTTGGCTGTGATAGCCTGCAGGTCAGCAAAAGCCATATTTTACAGACGGTTAACTGGGGAACCGACTACCATGAACACGAGCAAACAGGTCTCGAAACACTCGGTTGGCTTGGCGGCCGCGCTGTACTTAGCGCTGCCGTTAACGGCAAGCGCCGAAACACCCCTTACGGCCGACGGTCATCCGAATCTATCCGGAACATGGGACAACGGCTCAGGAATCGACTGGGTGGCGCCCGTACAGATCGGTGAATCGATCTGCGTGACGGGATGCGACGCAAACCCACGATCACCATCGACGGGGGATCGCCCAACCTACAAACTCGAGTACATGGCGAAGGTCCAAGACCTTGAGGCGCGCCAGGTCGAAGAAGATCCAGTAATGCATTGCCGCGCTCCCGGCCTACCCCGCATCGGTCCACCGGACAAGATCGTTCAGACTCCCAGCGAGATCATTTTTCTCTACGACGATTACACGGGTAATTACTTTCGCGTCGTACCAATGGATGGACGGCCACACCGCACCGACGTCGAGCCGAGCGCCCTAGGTGACTCTATAGGCTGGTGGGAAGACGACGCCCTGGTGGTCGAGACAGTTAGCTTCAACGACGAAACGTGGCTCACCGACGACGGCTCCTTCCACACCACAGACCTGCGGGTCATTGAGCGCATCACTCGGGACGAGGACACGCTAGAATGGCGCGCGACCGCCCATGACCCTGAAATACTGCAGGAACCCTGGGAGCTGGTCCCACGAATTGCTCAGTTAACCGATCTGGAAATCACCGAGGCAGCACCCTGCCTCGAACGAGACATGAGCATCAGGGTCAACGACACCCACCACGACAACCTGCGTTAACCCCCTCAAAAGAAAAAACCCCGGACAGCGGTAAAACCGTCCGGGGTTTTATTTTCCATGTGATCAAACTTAGTTTGTGCTGCGATCAGTCCAGGAACCGGGAGTCTCGATGCAGTTGTAGGGTTTAATAGACTCACCCGGACGCCAGACCCAATCAGAATTCATGACCACTGGCTCAGTGAAAATCGCTTGATCTGTGACGGTGATCTCATAGTCGAGGCGCCGCTCATCGGGGCTCAAGCTGAAGCGCTCCACTAACTCCACGTCCTCACTCAACGGTATTCCCGACCTGAAGCTCAAGGAATTGACGGCCGTCGTAGCGACCACGAGCTCGGTGTCCTCCCAATATCCAATCGAATACCCGAGAGGCGATGGCGAAACATCACCCGTAATTCCGACCAAATGAATGATGCGCTCCTGATCGAACTCCTCGGCCCGAAGCAATATCCGATCGCCCTGGTCCACGAATTCGACTGGCCAACCGCTAGCCATTAGCACCGGCATACCCTTAGGCTTACAGCCAATTTCTATATCGGTCACCGGATTCCAGGCCGCCACGGCAGCCTGGGCGGCATCGGTAAGCGGATAGCTATCCAGCCAGAGAGATTGCCGACCACCCAGACCGAAGCCCGGCCGGCTCCAGACCCTGAAAATACCGTTGGCCGTCTCTTCGGAGGTCCTGATAACCTCATCGTCGAACTCCTGCACGGATCGCTCGACGGTGTTATCGGTCCAAATTGGCTCACCCCCGGAGTGGAGCAACACCTCACGCCCGTCCGGCAATAGCACGTGGCTCGCCTCCATGACATTTTCAGTGAGTTTTGACGGTGGCCCCGCCACCCGAACGTGAGTGCCTACCGTCACAATATCCTGGTTAATTCCCTGGCGTTCCAGAAGGCTGGGCCCGGTGGTTTCCAGCTCCCACAGCTCGCCTCCAAACTCCTCATCAGCCTGGATCCAGTAGCGGACGTGAGGATGTCGCCATTGGACCCGTGTAATCTCGCCCGCAAGCTCCACAGTCTGGCCCATATGAAAGAATGCGGTACGCGAATGATGCGCTCCCGCCCCGAAGGAGACGAACGCAGAGAAAAGTAGTGAAGCGACTCCAGCCTGTTTGATCATGTCTAGGCCCTCCATTCCCACTCCGCTGGGCTTGTGATCCTTCCCTAACTGGTGGCACCGCGCAACTGCGACGACATGGCCATTCTAACGCCAGCTGGGATTATCCGGCACGCGAATTACCCCTCGAACTGCAGAAAATCTCTACCGGATCCTGAAGCTCAGCGGCAAAAAGCCCCCTTTTAGGATAGTGTTAGACTGAACCCCGGCGAGCCACGAGTAGCAATCCTGACTGGAGGTGACAGCATGGCCCGTGCAAGCTACCGCTCTTTATTCGTGCTGTTGATGGGGCTGTGTTTTTCTGCGCCCAGCTACTCCCAGTTCGGAACGGGGACCCCCGTAGAAGTGGAGCCATTAGAGAACGGCCCGCCCCCCACTCGTGATCTTTCTGGGGTCTGGACGCGGCTCAGACCTGAGGGCGCGTTCTACAGTAACGCCACCTGGACGCCAACCCCACCGCAACTCACGCCTTGGGGAGAGGAACTATTCGCCGCCTCAAGGGATTCCAATGCAGGCAGCTTTTCGCTAACCGAAACCAACGATCCTGTGCTAACGCGGTGCTACCCACCCGGCGTACCACGAGTTTACTTTCATCCCTATCCCTTCGAGATCGTCTACACGGACAGGCAAATGATCATGCTTTACGAGTACGATCACACGATACGGCGCATCTTCACTGATGGACGCGAACACCCGGAGGATCCGGTTCCGCTTTGGCTAGGCCACTCGACGGGCCATTGGGAAAACGACACCACCTTCATCATCACGACGATCGGCATCGACGAGCGGACTTGGATTGATCGGTCCGGGTACCAGCACAGCAGCGAGTTGATAGTCACGGAGATTTTCCGGCGTATCGACAACCTCAACCTAGAGGTCGACATCGTTATGGAAGATCCCGTCGCCCTCGCCGCACCCTGGGTGGCCGAAACGCTCTACTACCGACTAGCGCCACCTCACTGGGAACTCAGCGAGATCAGCTGTTCCGGAGACTACCTGGACTTCACCCAGTTCGAGAATTTCCTAGAGGAAGACGGGCAATAACGCCACGGTTTTTGAAACGGGACTCAGATCCTGAAGTCTCAAAACAGACGGAATACGGTTACCCTGACACGCAACACATGGGCCAATGAGAGAAGAACCATCTCCACTGTAGAGACCAGTTCTGGACCACCTCAATCGCCCTCTTCTCCTATCCACGAGAGAACGCAGTCGAAGTCTAGAATCTCATAGCCCGGATTCCACCGACGTTGGCGCTCAATCGTAACCGGCTCGGTAAAAACAACCGGATCGGTCACTGTAACTGAGTAGTTCAGCATCGTTTGGTCGTCCGATATCGAGAAGCTCTCGAATAATTCAACCTGATCAGAGTGAGGCACTCCGTCTGGAAGCATCAGCGGATAGTCCATGTGCGTCGTGGTGACGGTCAGCACATCGTCTTCCCAGTGCCCCACGGAAAAACCATAAGTCGAGGGTATTGGTTCGACGCCTCCGGCCTCGAAATCCAAATAAACGGTTCGACGTACGTTGTACTCCTCGGCGTGAATAATAATCCGATCACCTTCATCCACGATCTCCAGGGCATTGGGATCCATCATGCTCGGCACAACACCGGTACGGCATTCGAGCTCGGGGTTGTCGGTCACCGCGTTGAACTGGGCGAGAAGCGCTCGGCCTCGGTCGGTGAACTGGGTCTCAAAGTCGGCGGCCGTTGGACGACTCAGAAGTCGAGGACCCCAGACGCGAAAAATACTATTCGCAGCCCGCCTGGCCTCAGCGACCCTAGATGGATCGAGATTTTCAGTTCCCTCTGGGACGCGAGTGTCGGACCACAATGGTCCCGCACTCCGACTCCGGATGAGCTCCTCACCACTTGGTAGCAAGATGTGCATGGCACCAATCTCGTTCGGATCACGCCTGGATTGGTAGCCTGCAACCCTCACACGCCCGAGGAAGTCGTCCGCGTACAGATCCTGATTCTCCAGCTCCCGCGGAGTCGGACCGAGCTCGAGCTCCCAAACCTTCTCCTCCCCGTTCGGATCAATCACGCTCATTCGTGCTCTAGCATGTGGGTTCCGCCAGAGGACTTCAACGATCTCGCCTTCGAACTCGAGCAGGCTCTCGGTTAAATAGAGTGCCCCGTTCGCAACCGTGCCGTGATGAGCAAAAGCGGATGATGTAATGCAAAACGCACCGAATAAGCTCACTGTGAAGGGAACTCTTCTATTTTTTTGCATGGTTTGTGCTCCTTACGGCAGTTGGCAGCTATTCTATCAAGAGGCTCCCCGGATCCCGCTGGAAACCAGTTCGGGGTGGCGGAAAGTTCCTACTGATCAGTCTTTTAGCTCGAGAGAACTGAGATCTAGAGCGACATCCGAACCCGCGAGGCCGTCCGCGAATCGGGCCACCCCCTCCGCGGATACTGCTCCCAGGCCTCCGTAATCCAAATTCGCCGTGAACTTGGCAAGCAACTCCTCCCGAGTCATCGGCGAGCGGCTGCCCCCACGCAGGTGCGGCTGATACTCCTCGATGACGCTCCCATCCCGCAACTTGGCCCGGATTCGGCCAGTGTAGTTGCGTGGGTATTCGTCTTCGGGATCAATCTCGTAGCCAACACGCAGAGCCAAACCGAGAATCGATTCGTTACTTACGCAGTCCTCTGTGAACTCCGCCAAACCAGCATCGCCTCTGAGAAATCCGACCGCAACACAGAAGGGCGTGGCGAACTTCGCCGCGTAAGCATTGAGTGGCCGGCGTTTATCCGCTAGAGGCTCCCACAGTCGATGCACTGTACCCTCTCCGACGGTACAAACCAGCGACTCGATATCCTCGACGTTCACACGGTTAGCGAGGCGAATGGCACAGTCGACAAACGGCTGTGTCATGGTACCGCAAGCATAGGGCTTGAAAGCCATGCGAGCCGTCCACCACGTTTCATCCAACTCGCCCGTCATGATCGAGAAGTCCGGCTCCACTGACGGCGCGAATCCATGCAGGAGTCCGTGCCGGCCTTCGAAGACGGTCGCAGGCCCAGTGAAACCAGCACGCGCCATCGCCGCCGCACGCAAACCGTTTTGGGCTGCCCATCCGGCATGCATACGCTTGGTCCAGGTGCCGTCAGCCAGATACTCGATAAGCCCGCCCGCCATGCTGCCGGCAACGCCCCATGCGTTCACAATCTCTTTGGGTGAAAGACCCCGAGCGGCAGCGACCCCCGTCGTCGCTGCCATCGTGCCTAGAACCCCGGTGGGATGGAACCCAGCCGTGTGAACACCCTTCTGGGCAACTAGGCCCAACCGGCACATGATCTCGGTGCCAACCGCTAGCCCTTTGAGGACCTGCTGACCGGTCAAACCGAAAGCCTCCGCTGCAGCTAGCACAGCCGGTACGATCACGGCTCCGGAATGCAAGGGACAACCCTCGAAAGTATTGTCAAAATCCTCACCGTGGGCGGCAGTGCCATTGATCATGGCCGCACTGGGAGCATCTCGTTTTTCCGACCACCCAAGAACCGTACATCCGCCCTCACCGGTCCATGCCTCACGCAACGCCGCCACGTAGTCGGTCCTTCGAGCAGCTAGGCTGAGTCCCACAGTGTCGATGACAGTATCGGCACAGCCTCTAACCACGTCAGCGGGCAAGCTCTCCACCCGGACGGATTCGATCCACTCGGCCAACATCTGCCCTAGTGAAGCATCGCTCATCCCGACTCCGGTGGCGTGTGTCCACGCAGCGCTCGCCAACCCAGCCAGCTACGTGTGCCTAACGAACCAATGATGAACAATGTCGCTACGATCAGGAGTCCGAACGCAATGGGATCCTCCCAAAAAATTGCATGCTCTCCGCCGGAAAGAACCAGAGAACGCCGGTAATTTGACTCGACCAGGTAACCGAGCACGACTCCTAGGACGGCAGGAAGAAACGGGAAACCGGTCAAGCGCATCAAGAAACCAACAGCGCCTGCTCCAAGCACTAATCCTAGATCGAAGAGACTGTTGTCTATGGAATAGATACCCGAAAAAATGAGCGCGTAAATAAAGGCCATGAGGTACGCCTTAGGGCGATTTACTAGCCATAAACAAACCGGGAGTATCACCATACCCAAAACCAACAACGACAGGGTGGCTACGAAGAGTCCCGCGTAGAGGCCAATAACAACGTCTCCGTTCTCCATAAACAATCGCGGCCCTGGAAGAAGTCCATGAACCAGCAGACCACCGAGCAAAATGGCGGCGGAGTTAGAACCCGGAATACCAAAGCTCAATACTGGCACCAACGCCGTCGAGGCTACGGTGTTATTGGCGGTTTCCGGCGCCGCAACACCCTCAGGCGAACCCTTGCCGAATTCTCCCTTATGGCGCGACCAACGCCGCGCCTCGTTATAAGACATAAATGAAGCAATCGTCCCCCCAGCACCCGGCATTACGCCTTCGACCGTACCAATAGCAGAACCGAGCAGCTGGGGTTTCACCAAGCGTCGGCGCATCGGACCATCGGGTAACTTCAACTGCGTGCCGGCGCCAGTAGGCTTCTCCCACACCGGCGCACTGGCCTGTCGCAACAACTCGCTAACGGCGAAGAGTCCAACCATAACGATGATCGGCGCGATACCGTCCAAAAGCTCGGGTTGTCCGAAAGTAAAACGGGAAACACCGGAGATCGGGTCCGATCCCACCGTAGCCACCATCAGGCCGAGCACCGCTGCCCCGAGACCCTTCATCAGGGAGTTACCCGATAGCGAGACGATGACGCTAAGGCCCAGTATGCCCAGCGCACAATAAGCCATCGGCGTAAATGCGAGAGCGACCTCGGCCAAAGGCTCCGACAGCAGGATCAACATCATGAGACCGAAGAACGCCCCGATGACGCCCGAATAAAGAGAGATGCCAAGCGCCTCCCCGCCGCGCCCTTGGCGCTGCATCTCATAGCCGTCCAACACCGTCGCCGCCGCAGCGTTCGTACCAGGTGTATTAATGAGTATCGCAGGTATGGATCCACCGTATTCGGCGCCTACATAGGTGGACGCAAGCAACACGATCGCAAGCCCTGGGTCCATCCCGTAGGTGAGCGGCAACAACAACGCCATAGCAATGGACGGTGAAATGCCTGGTAGCGCACCTCCCAAGATACCCCAACCCACACCCGCCATAGCAACGAAAACTATTGGCGTGCTGACCAGCAAACCGAGTCCCTGAAAAACCGCTTCCACCGTTAAAGACTCCAGATACCTGGCATCGGGATACCCAAAAGCCGATCGAACAAAACCCAGAACAGGCCAGCTCCTACTGTCGCGGCGAGTGCGATCCGTGCGCTCGCCCTCTCACCGAAGTAGATCAGCATCGCGGCAAGAACGATGACTAGAGCGATCATGTAGCCGACAACGGACACGATCAGGAGATAACCGATGCCGATGCCCAACACCCCACCCGCTCGGCGGAGCATGAGCCCCAGGTCCACGGCCTCTGCCACTTCGACCCGATTCAGAAACCCCTTCACGACCGCCTGTAATGCCATGATCAGTCCGATGCTACCGAGCGCGAAGGCATAGAACGTGGGCAGACCCGCCGCACCGACCTCGTCAGCGAGAGCGCTAGTCCCGATCCCGCTCGCGAGGTAGTAATAGCCGGCGGCGACGACTAAGAGTACGACGGAGCAAACGAGATCCCGCGCCAACTTCTCTCCTCCACTTCTCGCAATGCGTTACTGGATAACGCCCGTGTCTCGAAGAAAACCTTCCGTTCTCTCGGCGAAGGTATGTATGAAACGCCCGAACTCTTCATTAGACATATAAGTTGCAGTCAGCATCTCTTCTTCGTAGACGGCGCGGTATTCGGAGTTATTCAGCAGGCGTTGAATAGCCTGTTCCCAAGCTGTCGTGATTTCCGGTGGCGTGCCCTGAGGTGCTGCCAACCCGCGAAACTTCGTCAAGACCAGATCATAGCCGGATTCGGTAACTGTCGGCACCTCCGGCAAACCCTCCATACGCTTGCCACTGAAGACCGCTAGCACCCGGAGCCTACCCGCTTCCAATTGACTGCGGATCTCCTGCGCCTCACCGACCCCGATGTCCAGAGTACCGTTGAGCACGTTCAACATCAGGTCCCCCCCGCCTTCATGGGTAACGATGGCGGGTCCAAGCCCCGCTGCGCTTTTAAGTTGCTCAAGAGCTTGCCTTTCCAATGACGCCGGTGTGGACGCGCCCCAGCGTCCTCGCCGAGTCCGCGCTATCTCGATGACGTCCGCGAGCGTCTCGAACGGCCCATCAGCTCTTGTGTAGATAACAGCCTCGTCGAAGAAAACGTTGACGAGAGGCTCCAGATCACGAAAGGTGTATGCGGGTTCGCTCAGCAGCGACGTATAGATAATCGTCGGCGTGAAGGCATAAAAGGTGCTGCCGTCGGCAGGCGAGTTAACAAGCTCTGCGATAGCGCGTGCGCCGCTGCCGCCGCGCACGTTCTCTACAACGATATCGACATCTAATTCCGGGCTTAGGAAACGCGCCAACTGCCGCAAGAACACGTCGCTGCCGCCACCGGGACTCGAGTGGGTGATGAGGGTAACGACATCCTGCGGATAAGCGTCCTGTGCCGTCGCAAAACGAACGGCAAACACGACCATGCAGGCCACCGCAGCACCCAAACCAAACCAGCAGACTTTTTTACTAGAAACCAACTTTTTTATCCGTTGCGCTAGCGGCCTAGTCTGTTGAACCAAGGCATTCGCACAATACCTTTGCACAACTGCAAACCGCGTCACGAATCTTTTCGACGAGCTCCGTCGTCACTCGCAGTTCAGGCATGGAACAACTCACGGCCCCGATAACGGCACCGTTATAATCTCGGACACAGGACCCGATGCACCTCACACCGACCTGAAACTCCTCGCAATCAGAAGCGTACCCGTTGTGCCGGATATTTCGCAGCTCAGCGCTAAGAACCTGGGCATCCGTAATTGTGTTGTCCGTGAATTCCCTGAGTCCCGTTTCCGTGAGCACCTTGTCGACCTGCACCTCTGGGAGCCAGGCAAGAATCGCCTTGCCGCCTGCCGTTGCGTGCACCGCCATGGAAACGCCCCTGGTGGAACTGCCCACACCTACAGGGTGGCTGGACTCCAAACGTACCAACGACAACAGCTGGTGATTCCGAAGCACGCTAAAATCCACAGCCTCGCCGGTCTCTTGGTTCAATCGCCCCAATTCCGGCATAGCCAGATCAACCAGGCTGAACGGGCCCGGACGTCGGCGCGACAGCTCTGAAATCTTACCGCCGATGAAGTAGAGGCGTCCGAGGCGGGACCGCC
>CAYLKA010000029.1:0-28510 GCA_964384125.1 uncultured Gammaproteobacteria bacterium
ATTCGTGTCGCTGAAGAGACCGTGCAGCTACTGCACCCCCGAGGGCAGAGCTATTACGACCTCTTGCGCTCCAAGCTCAATTGGGGCCAAACCAATCGAGCTCAGACGTCGGATTCCGATTCGACCGATTAATGCTGAGCCTGATCAAAATCAGAAACTACGCGGTAATCGATAAGATCGAGGTCGAATTCAAGCCAGGTCTGAGTGTCATGACCGGCGAAACAGGGGCGGGTAAATCTATTCTCGTGGACGCACTGGGACTGGCCCTCGGCGACCGCGCCGACGCGGGGACTGTGCGCCCTGGAGCTGAACGAGCCGAGGTTAGCGTCTTATTCGAGTGCCCGGGGAACCACCCTGCAATCCGCTGGCTCAAAGAGCACGGGCTGGACGAGGATCATTGCTGCCTCCTTCGCAGGGTCGTAAACGCAGAGGGGCGCTCCCGGGCCTTCATCAATACCCACCCAGTCACAGGCCAGGATCTTCGCGCGCTTGGCTCATTGCTGGTCAACATACATGGGCAAAGTGCTCACCAAGCCTTGCTTCGCGGTTCCAACCAAAGGGAGATTTTGGACTACCACGGTGCCCATCAAGCGCTGGCTAAGGAGGTCACCCGTTGCTTCGACACCTGGCGGACATTACAAGCGGATCTCACGCTCCGAACCCAGAGTGCAGAAGATCGAGCGTCGCAGCTCGAGCTTCTGAAGTTCCAGGCTCAGGAGTTGGCGGGACTAGATCTGCGTGATGACGAGGTGGAGCCGCTAACAACAGAAGGTAATCGTCTAGCGAACGTAGACCGATTGTTAAGCTCTTTGAACAGCGTTCTCGGCGCCTTGGATGAAGCGGACGAAATATCGGCTCATCAGTTAATTGCCGGCGCTCAGCGGACGCTAGACGGGCTTGCGGACCTGGATCCGGCACTGGTTCAACCCGCACAGTTGCTGGGGGAGGCGGAAATTCAGATTCGAGAAGCAGCTGGGGACCTCGCACGCTACCGGGACCGCCTGGAGCCGGACCCGCAAAGGCTTGAGTGGGTGGACGCAAGATTAGCGAAGATTCGCGAACTGGCCACGCGGCACAAGGTTGAAGCGGATGAACTGTCGAGTCTATTAATCGGTCTTAACGCGCGAATCGAAGAGCTTCAAGAGACCTCTGAGTCTATCGACGCGCTAGGGGAGCGCACTGAAGAGGCTGGCGCGGCGTACTTCAAAGTCGCCGACACGCTGAGTGCAGCGCGATCCGCCAGCGCCGCGTCCCTCAGCGAGGCTGTCACGAGTCAGATCGTTGAACTCGGGCTACCCAACGGCCACTTCCGCGTCGTCGCCGAATCGAAACCGAAAGAGCAAGCCGATGCGAACGGGTTGGATCGTATCGAGTTTCAAGTTGCACTAAACCCCGGGCAGGCGTTTGGGCCCCTATCAAAGGTAGCGTCAGGGGGGGAACTGTCGCGCGTAAATCTCGCACTGGAAGTGGTCAGCGCCGGCGCCACGACCGTACCGACCCTGGTTTTTGACGAGGTTGACGCTGGTATCGGCGGTGGGGTCGCTGAGATCGTCGGACGACGCCTCTCCGAAATCGCTAGCGAACGCCAAATCCTCTGTGTCACACACCTCGCCCAGGTCGCAAGCCAAGGAAAACAGCATTACCGGATAATGAAACTGACCGACGGTCACACGACACGAACGAACGTTCGAGCACTAGGCTCGGACGAGCGAGTGGAAGAGTTATCGAGAATGCTCGGCGGCGTAGAAATCACAGAACGCACGAGGGCTCACGCCGAGGAAATGATCGAACGCGCCGCTCACTAACGCCGCTCGTTCGATACGCATCGCCCCGCAAAAGGGCGCAGCGAATACCACTCAGGAAGACTTCGGGCGAACGTAGAGCACCAGGCTATGATCCTCGATCGTATAGCCGTGCCGATCCGCGATCTCGGCCTGAAGCTCCTCAATGCGTTCCTCCATGAACTCGATCACCTTCCCTGTATCCAAGCACACCATGTGATCGTGATGGGTCCTGTCAGCTAGCTCAAACACCGAGGTCCCGCCCTCGAAATTGTGTCTCGCGACCAATCCAGCTTGCTCAAACTGGGTCAAAACTCGGTACACGGTCGCGATGCCAAACTCCTCACCGGCATCGATCAAGGCTTTATAGATCGCCTCGGCGCTCAAATGGCGTTCAGCACTCGTCTCGAGCACCTCTAATATCTTGAGGCGCGGAGAGGTGACCTTCAACCCTGCTTTACGAAGATCTTGGCGTTCCACGTTCTACGATTTCAACTCGTGAGGTATGATGAAAGCTGAGTCATTATGACCCAGACCGGAGGTACGCTCCACCGTGGCCCTTTACGGCTCTAACAGTATTCGCAACGCCATCAAGCTCACCGCAATCTCGCTCTCGCTCTCGGCCTGCATCTATAGGATGGATATTGAGCAGGGTAACCTGCTCGAAGATTCGGCCATTGAGCAGGTAGAGGTGGGCATGACCCGGAATCAGGTTCGTTTCCTGTTGGGGACGCCAATGGTTTCAGACAGCTTTAACCACGATCGATGGGACTACACCTACTACCTCACCCTCGGGCGTTCGAGTGACGTGGAAAGACGCTGGTTCATCGTATTCTTTCAGGAAGACCGAGTGGTCAGATTCGAACGAGACGCCATTCCATTACCCATATCGTAAAATTTACTCTGAGCCACCCTATCCTGGGGTGCCCCCTTACCCGACCCGCCTTGATGTAGTAACGACGCCTCTCTAGCCATAGAGATTTTCTGCGCGCTGTATGAACGCCGCGATTTGGGAACGCACGATTTCCTCAAAAACCATTCCGAACATCATATCCAGAGGCGTATGGGCCACCTCAAACTCTAACCCAAGCTCTACGATACAGCCGGCCTCCGCCTGATTCTCAAATTGCCAGGTACCACGCAGACTCCTGAACGGTCCTTCCACCAGCTCGATTTCCATTTGCCGTGGGCGGTCCAGCGCATTCCGCGTGGTGAACCGCTTATGCATTCCGCCCAACCCGACATCCAATGTGGCTAAGACCTCCCGCTCGTTGCTACGTTCTACATACGAGGCCTGACACCAATGAAGAAATTCCGGATAAGACTCTATGTCGTTGACCAGATCGAACATCTGCGTAGCGTCGTAACGGACGCGCTCAATTCGTTGGACCGTACGCACCGAAAGTTAGATGACCCCGATGGCGTTCAGGAAAATCAGAAGCACCGCGACCGGGGCGATGTAGCGCGCTGAGAATCGCCACATGCTGTAAACCCCACCGGCGCCGGGATCAAGCTCATCTGAAGTGGAGTTTTGGCTCATTACCCAGCCGGCAAACACAACAATCGCCAATCCGCCGATCGGCAAAATGACGCTGCTGGTGAGAAAATCCAGGTTATCGAAGAAGGTCCCCCGGAAGAACCTAAACTCCGACAAAAGGTTAAAGGAAAAAACGCTAAAAAAACCGAGCACCCAGATTATTCCTCCGACCAAGGAAGCAGCGGCGGAACGTGTCAGGCCACGACTCTCCATAAAATAAGCAACAGGCGGCTCAAGCAGACTGATACCGGAGGTCCAGGCCGCGAATGTGAGTAGCAAGAAAAAGGTCGTCGCAATAAACACCCCTCCCGGCATTTGTCCGAAGGCTAGAGGCAGAGACTGGAAAACCAGCCCGGGACCAGCAGCGGGATCGAGCCCATTGGCAAATACGATGGGGAAGATCACAAGCCCCGCGAGTATCGCGATACTCGTGTCAGCCAACACAACGGCCACGCTCGTGCGAATTATCGACGCTTCGTCAGCCAAATAAGCCCCGTACGCCATAACCGCACCCATACCAACGCTTAAACTGAAGAATGCCTGTCCAAGCGCTGCCAACACACCGGCACTGGTGAGTTCCTCAACTTTAGGCTCAAACATGAAGGCTAGACCGCTCGCGAAGTCTCCTTCAACGATACTGTAACCGAGCAACAGGATGAGCAAGCCTATCAATGCCGGCATCAACACCCGCACGGCCTGTTCTAGGCCGCGCTTAACGCCACGCGCTACCACGATGACGGTGGAGGCCATAAAGACGGTGTGCCATAGCGCCGTGCTCATCCAACTTCCGGTCAAACCGTCGAAGACCTGCTCTACGTCCTGCGCTCCAGCGCCCGAGAACGCACCGGAGGCGCTTTTCAAAACATACGCCAACGCCCAACCAGCCATCACGCTGTAAAAAGACAGAATGAAGAAGGCAGCCACAACACCGCCCCCTCCCACTAGGCGCCAGTGACGCGTACCAGCCTCCTCCTCGCCCAGTAACTGCATAGTTGCTACCGGGTTTCGCCGACCTCTCCGACCAATCAGGATCTCCGACATCATCAGAGGCAGCCCTACGACGACAACACAGGCCAAGTACACAAGCACGAATGCCCCACCACCATTGGTTCCGGCCACGTAGGGGAAACGCCAAATATTGCCGAGTCCGACGGCTGAGCCAGAGACGGCGAGGACGAAAGCAAGGCGCGACGACCATTGCCCATGCAGCGATGTACGACGCGCGAAAGACGATTGAGCCACTATAGTTCCCCGAAGCGTATTTTTTTCTTTTCGATTCTAGGATCATTACCGGATCATGACTAGCAAGAAGAAGGCCAAACGATCACCTTCCACCATCGCTCTTAACAAGAAGGCTCGTTTCAACTTCTACATCGAAGAGCGGTTTGAGGCAGGATTGGCCCTGGAGGGATGGGAGGTCAAAAGCCTTCGGGCAGGCAAGGCACAGTTGTCCGAAAGCTACGTCACCCTGCGTGACGGGGAAGCTTGGTTGCTGGGCTCGCACATCACCCCCATGGCCTCTGCGTCCAGTCACGTCAAAACCGACCCGACCCGAACACGCAAGCTCCTTATGCATCGGAGGGAGATCGACAGGTTGACGGGGCTGGTGGAACGTCGCGGCTACACTCTGGTAGCGCTGGAACTCTACTGGCGTAATGGTCGAACCAAGCTGGCCATAGGGCTCGGTAAGGGCAAGCAGCGACACGACAAGCGAGCCGCCCAGAAGGACCGGGACTGGGAGCGGGACCGGGCTCGGCTGCTTAAATCGCAGACTCGAGGGTAACTAATAATCCAATAAATCCCTTGAAAACCTAGCTTTCGCCCTTAAACTGTGCCCTACAGGGGGCGATTGGCTTCGACGCGGGTCACGAAACCCTGAGTGCATGTCGAGGGGCAGAGCACCTCGTAAAACCAGCTGCAAACCTTTTAGTTGCCAACGACGACAACTACGCACTAGCTGCTTAAAAACCAGCTTATTGCCTTCTGCCCGGTTCGTGCTTGTGCGTCCGGTTCCAGGAGTTATCACCACAAGCTCGCGCTAGGGCTCGTTCGGGGCCTAAACGCTAAAACCACACCGAACTGGCTCTGTGTTTTCCCCGTCCGTCGGGTAGTACAGAGTAAGAACAAAGACGGAATAAGCATGTAGAGCGCAGGACGTAGGGCTTACGGACGCGGGTTCGATTCCCGCCGCCTCCACCATATTTGCTTCCAGCAAAGTCCAAAGCCGTCCAAGTGACGGCTTTTTTCTTCAATAAAACAGCAACTTACATATTCTATGAAGATCAAGGCTATCCAAGAGTCTCCGGTCATAATGGGGGTATCAGAGGAAAACTTACGGACAGGGCAATCAGAGCCTTCCTGGCAAAATCACAACGGGTCAAAAGCTCGCAGACGGAAGCGGATTGCACGTATTCATTACTCCTAAAGGCGGCGCTACCTGGCGCAAAAAATATAGTATGGAAGGCAAGAAGAGGTTCTATTCTGTCGGTCCCCAAGCTCTCTATAAGATATTGTTTTTATGAATTTTTTACTAACCATTAACAAGTTTTGTTAACCGTTAACGGTTAACAACCGTTATTGACTTACATTCGCATTTGGATGGCTGCACGATTTCCACCAACTTTCTGAGTACACGGGGAAACGTGAAGCATGGAGCAAATGAAACGGCGGTTGATCGACTGGACGCGTATAGCGTCGCTACCCGCACTACTCGCGGCGTCGGTCTCGGCCACAGCCCAGGATGAGGCTACCCCTGCAGCGGCGGCAGAAGAAGAGGTCGTCGTGATCGGCGTACGGGGCCGGCTCGAGCAGGCCGGAAACCTGAAGGATGCCATCGTTCGCACCGAGGAAATCAGCGCCGGGACGCTGGACTCGACGCGCTCGGTAAACCTGACGGAAGCAATGCAGGACAAGCCAGGGGTCATCGTTTCCAACGAGTGCTCGATGTGCGGTTACAAACGCATTCAGCTCAATGGCCTCAAGGCCGAGCATACGAGCATCATGATTGATGGACTGCCCGCCCATACGATTCTTTCGGGTTTTTACGCCGTCGATGCGATAGCGACAACAGGGGTTGAGCGTATAGAAATAGCGCGCGGTGCCGGTGCGTCGTTGACTGCGCCCGAAGCCATCGGCGGTGTTGTGAACGTCGTAACGTTCGAGTCACTGGAAAATGGATTCGATATCGATCTCGGGACAGGCGAAGACGGGTTTCAGCAAATCGGCCTTCTGGGCACCCTGGCCAGCGAATCGGGCGATTTGCGCGCTACGTTTATCGGTCAGTTCGACGAACGGAAGCAGTTCGATGCTGATGGCAACGGCGTCAGCGAGAATCCGCTGTTGGACAATGGTGTTGCGACAGCCCGCATCTCGTGGGATGCGACAAATAGCGACAATCTGAACTTTCGCCTCAGCCACGTTCATCAGGAAATGTTCGGCGGACCCATGCTTGGCGACCAAACGCCGAGCATCAGTGCCGCCATTGCCAGCGAATCTCTGGGTGAAGCAGCTCAGCTATTCATTGGCGACGACGTTCGTAATCGCTACATCGGCAATGCCTGGGAAACGACCGAATGGGTCGACACCGAGCGACTGGAGACATCCGCAAGCTGGCTTCGTGAGCTTTCGAACGACTGGAATGTATCCCTGTCCGCAAGCGCATCGTCCCACGTGCAAAATTCCTTCTATGAGGGTTTCGATTACGACGCCGACGACGACATGTTGTACCTCGACGCGCGCTTCAACTACTCGCTCAACGACAATCATCACCTGACCTTCGGGACGGACTCGCGCACTGAAAAAATGCGCTCTCGTTCCAAAGCCGGAGAGCTGGTAAATAACGATGGCGATCCGACGACTAACTACGTATCCGACAGCTTCAACTACGACGTCCTCGGGCTCTACCTTCAGGACACCTGGACGGTCTCGGATTCGGTTGAGGTGCAGATGGCGGTGAGAGCCGATCAGGTCGAGGCAGATTTCGTCGATCCCACGAAACCCGGTGTCGAGATCGATCGCAGTATAGTTAGTCCGCGTCTCGACATGAGCTACTCCCACAATGACGAATGGACTTCGCGCTTCTCTGTTGGCCGGGGCTACCGCGCTCCCTTGTCGTTTTTCGAGACGGACCACGGCATTCTGGACGCCGGCGTCGGTTTTGATATTGACATAAACGAACTCGAGCGCTCGCTGTCGACCAGCTATTCATTGGCACACGAGGGCAATGCGATAATTTCATCGTTCTCAATTACGAACACCAACGTCGAGAATCTTTCGGCCCTGGATGAGACCGAGGACGGTGTGCCTCTTTTGACTCAGCTATCGGGCGATGCATCGGTGCTGGCGGTGGATCTCGCCGTCGGGTATCAGATCGCCGACAACTTCCTGGTGAATTTCACCGCGAGCAAGTTCAATCATGACGACGCGTTCAAGTCGTCTTTCGGCGTCGCGACGATGGAGGAGCAGGCGAACCTGAACTTCGACTGGGATCCGGAGGGTTGGGAAGTGTATGCGTCTCTGAGTGGGGTCGGCAGCCGAAACCTCCTCGCATACGGCTACGAGGGCTATAACGACGCGGCGCTGACGATTCCGAAATCCACAAACGCGCCGAGCTTCTACTGGGCCGATCTGCGTGTGGCCCGAGATCTGGGTGACAGAACGACGTTCTACGTCGGCGCCAACAATCTCTTCGACAACACTCAGGCGGGTGACGAAGATTCTCCGTTGATGTTCGATGCAGATGGCGGATACGATGTTGCGTACATCTACGGCTTGCTCAGAGGTCGAGAGGTCTATGCTGGATTCATGCACTCCTTTTAGCCGGGTGGTCGCAAAGGTCTGGCTCTGCCTACCGGCGCTGCTCTTGTGGGCAGCTCCGGTAGTGGTGCCGGCGCAGTCCGTCGATCTGTTGAAGTACACCCTCCAGAGCCTAGACGAGGTCGCAACGGAACACGATCTCGATCAGTACACTGGCAAGCCGACGGTACTGATATTCTTCGAGCCCGAATGCTCCTGGTGTCTCAGGCAGACGCGGGTGCTCAACGAACTCGTTGCCAGCTGCGAGAATTTCCAGGCAATAGCCATTGGCGTTAACGGTACCAGGCGCGCGCTTCAGAATACTCTGCGACGACTGCGAGCCGAGTTTCCTGCTTACCAGATCAGCAGAACCCTGCAAGAGGACATTGGCGAAGTGGAAGCGACGCCGCTGCTGCTCCTCGCGGACGACACAGGAGCGTTCGTAACCCATATGCGCGGATACCAGCGGACTGAGGTGCTTGTGCCCGCTCTCGAGAACTTTGTACCAGGGTACTGCGCCTAGTCTCCCGACCGGGTCTTCCGTCTCCGCACTGGATCAAAAGATAGAGCACCTAGGCGGGGTTCATCCCTGATCCCACAGCCCGCAAGGGCATCAGCCACAACTTTCGCGTGTATCTACGTTACGACGACTTCGGAAAGAGAAGCGGACATTGGTCGCACCCAGTACTCGCTTCGGCGGGTATTCGGACGTCCTTAAGAACGGGCGGCCGATAGCGCCACTCGCAGTTCCCGCCAGGCGTTGTTCAGCTCGCGGCTCGCGGACCTCAGGAATAGGATCAGGAGCGCGATTATAGGGTATCGATTTCCGCTGCCTCCACCAAACACCCTAAGGAAAACAGGTCCTTATTCAAGGGCCTGTTGGTCTATTTCAGGCTGAATTGGGCTCGCAGCGGCAAAACCGACGGAGCGGAGCACACCCAGAATTGAGTGTCCGCGGCGATTCTCCGAGAACCGAGACCGGCGTGAGGTGGATAGCCATGTAGCTAGCGGGATTAGGGCTCCAAGCTGATACGAACCCCGGCATTGGCAATAAACCCCTCGAGCGGTGCCCAGGCGTCCGCGGTCCAGCGGCCGTCCGCCAGACGGCTGGGAAGGACGAGCGGATCTTCCCGAGTCTGGCGAACGTCGAGGAGGTTTTCGAGGTTCAGGAACAAACGGTAGCGACCCAGCACGATTTCTCCGAGCAGGCCGAGGTGAAGATATCCCTCGCTCTTGTTCCGATAGGGATTATCTTCCAGCGCCTGCTCGCCCGTGTAATACAACTCGAGGCCGATGCGGCCACGGTCGTGCTGCTCCCACATCGCCACCAGGCCCGCCGAATGACGCGGTGTCAGTGGAACGGTCCGGCGACCCGGCTCATCGCCAGCTGGCTCGTTGGCATCGAGGTAGAGATGGCTGGCTGTTACCACATACGGCGCCTGGCGCCAGCGCAGCAGCGCCTCGACGCCGCGCGTGCGGGTGACGCCGTCCTGGTTGACGAGCCGCACCCGGTCCGGCGCCACGGTCTGCAGCCGCACCGCGTCGTCGATATCCGAGCCGAACAGCGTCAGCCCGGCCTCCAACGCACCCACGGCGTAGCCAAAATCGAGCGATAGTGTCTCCGCGCTCTCAGCCTCTAGGCCAGATAGCGGCTCGAGCCGCGACAGCCCGGCAGCCTCGGTTTCCTCCACAAAGGGTGTCGGCGCATAGAAGCCGCGCCCCCAGGAAGTGCGAATCGTCCACGACCCGGGACGATACAGCAGTGAGAGGCGCGGGCTGAACTGATCGCCGTACTCATTGTGTTCATCCCACCGGGCGCTCGCGGCAACACTGACATCCGCCCCCAGATCGTGGTCCACCTGGGCAAAGAGCGCCGGTGCGTCGTAGCCGTAACCGAAAGCAGGGAAGGTCTCCGCCTCGTAATCGTCAGCCTGGTAGGTCAAGCCACCGACCCAGGATGTGGCAGTCGTCTCACCGGCCAGGGAGGCTTCGATCAGCATCGTTTCGTGCTGATCTTTCTCGAGCAACTCGCCAAAGCGGTGGTCGTGGGATTGGCGCGTTCCGGAAGCGCGCAACTGAGCGACTCCCCAGGTCGAAACGGGGCGTTCGAGCACGAGGCCAGCATCAAAGCGCTGCGTATCCTGGTTCTGCTGGAATGGCTGCCCATCCGGCACCAGCCCGCCGTCCACCGTGCCGCCCCGCCGATCCTCTGCCATGGCACCGATGGTCAGATAGACACTCGACCCGTCGGGTCCGTCATAGAAAAGTCGGGGTCGGACCGAGAAACGCTCATAACCCGGGATGTCGATCCAGTCGTCATTATCCAGGTCCTGGGCCGATTGGCGGTTGTAGTTCGACAGCAAGGATCCGCTCCAGTGGCCACTGAGCGGCACCGCGCCATAGGCAGATAGGTCCTG
This sequence comes from uncultured Gammaproteobacteria bacterium, assembly GCA_964384125.1. Classification (GTDB taxonomy): domain Bacteria; phylum Pseudomonadota; class Gammaproteobacteria; order Steroidobacterales; family Rariloculaceae; genus UBA6522. The sequence goes on from CAYLKA010000029.1 coordinate 10,530, forward strand.
CGCATCGCGGGTCGTAGAATTCAGAATCACCTCACCTGTCGCGTCAGCGTCCGGGCGTTTCGAGACCAGGTTGATCACGCCACCCAGCGCCTGGCCGCCGTAGAGCGCGGACGATGCGCCCTTGATGATCTCGACCTGACCGAGATCGCTGGGCGGTACCTGCAGCAGGCCGAGCGAAGATGCCTGACCGCCGTAGAGCGGCAGTCCGTCCGCGAGCAGCTGGGTGTAGCGACCTCGCATTCCGTGGATCCTGACATTGGCGGAGCCAAGGGCGGGCGAGGTGACCTGCACCCGCAGGCCACCGGTCTCGTTCAACATCATCGAGATGTTACCCGGACGCATCAGCAGTTTTTCCTCGACCTCCTCTCCGGCCAGCACCTCGACGCGCATCGGCTCATCCTGCACACGACGGCGCGAACGCGTTGCCTGAACGATGATTTCCTCCAGCTCCTCGGCGTGGTGACCGTGCGCTTGGTCATCATCCTCACCGCGAGCAGTGGTCGGCACTGCCACTACTAAAAGCAGGCTCAGCGCAATGTTGGGTAAACGCATCGCATAAATATATAAGGTGATGTGATTGTCGCCGCCTCAACCAAACAGCCCCTTGCCCACAGCCCGCCTAGCGCGGCTTTTGGTTGACCTAACCTTCTGAGCCGCTATCTGTTCAAGGCGTCCCCATGATCATCGCGTGCTGCATCCCCATTTCCATGCGGGACTGGTTGCGTTCCGATTGCGATAACTCGCCTATTGCCGGACCACCCTGGTTGTAAATCCCGCCGCGCAAGGCGGAAACCACGTAATCGATCGTCGGATCAAAGTTCCCGGCATGGTTCGTGAACTCTTCCACGAGCAAGTCCACCAGTGCTGACTTATCTTCGAGATTCGGATAAGTCAGGATATCGGCCAGAACGGTTTCGAACATGCTGAGGTTATCGAGGACAATAGACGCTTCGGCATTCAGCGTGAACAGCGTAGGGGCGATTGCGGGCGCCCTCGGCAATTCGACGGGCAACGGCGATCGAGCGCTGTCGACAATCTTACTCTCGAACCGTTCCCTGACCGTTTCAAGACTTCCCCAGTAGTAAGTATCCTGCTCCTGCAGAATCATGGCCTCGATGGTCGCGAGTCGCAGCCATTGAGTCGACCACAAGACGCTGCTGAGTTTCGGATAGGCGTCAACGAAAACGCCGGCGTAAGGGTGATCCAATAACAGCCTTGCGGGCTTGGGTTGTGCCGGCACGGACAGGCCCGCAGAAACATACATTGCTACCGCGTCAACCAGCGCCGCCGTTTTGTCGCTTACAGAACTATCGGCAAATATCTCGTAGATCCGGCTTTCGAATAAACGGCCTCGACGTATCACTTCGACAGCCTGGCTCGGAAAGCTGAAGTCTTCGTAAGCGACTTCGATATCCCTGCGCGTAGGTCGCGTCCGGAGCAGCCCCATCATTTCGCTGCTGACGACAGATTCCTGCTCGTCGAACGGACCTGGCATTTGCATGCCGGTATCCGTCCTCATCATCGCCATCATCGCCATCATCTGAGCCATCGACATATTGGCGCGCATTTGCAGGCTTCTTGCGAACTCATTGCGAGCATCAGCCGTCGCCGGCGAATTATCGATGGCCGAGATGCCGGAGAACATCGCGGCCTGGGCGATATAGGCAGCGTCGATGAAGTTTGCGAGCTCCGGTTCAACATCGCTGAATTTCTCGCCGACGGCCTGAGCGAAAGCTGCCGTAACAACGAAAAGTATCGAAACGAGCGAAACCAAGACAGAAGAAGCGAGAGCCGGCATTCTGTGTCCAAGTACCTGGCGGGTCATAGTGCTATTCCGTTCGTTCGAACATGCAGGCCGGAGAGGGGCTGTAGCTGTAGCCATCACCCCCTTCGGCTGATTGTGAGCTGAGCGACTAGTTAGTCCGGCTCGTCAGCTCCGCCGTCTCCTGTCCCTTGCGGTGTTCCCGCTCGGCCAGAAGGGCTTGATAACCTTCCTCGTCGAGGTGAGTCACGGCAAGCCAGGCGTGGGTCATTTCGTCGGCCGTCCGGCTTCCGCCCATTACCCAGAGATCAGGATCCGGATTGTTCGGGTTATTGTCCGTATTGTCGTACCACTGCTTGAGCACGAGCACTGCACCGGTCGGAACCAGCGGCGCAACGTCGGGCTCGTACAAGTGACTGTGATGCCAGACCGCGCTCCAGTTGGAAATCTGGCTGATCGACTCGGTAAGCCCCGTCTCCGGATAGTAAATCTCGAACGAAGCAGCCCGCAAACGAAGGTGTCCATGCGGCTGGAAGCTATCGATGCGAACTGGATGATCGAAGGAATGAAATCCCTGCGTCATTTCATAGCCGTTCGGCGGAATGATCAGATCGCTCTGTGCACCCATGCGGTACAAGTTCAGGTCCTGCTCATATTTGGCTTCGTAGTCTTCATCGTAGAACCACACGCCAAGCTCCACCACGTTGTTTTCGATCAACTCGCCGGGCGCCATCGTGCCGAGCCCCCCCGGGTACATGTGGATGTTCCAAGCGATGCGGCCGTTCGGAGGTAAAGTCCGACAGACGCCTTCGGGCATCACTTCTCCCCATTTGCCCATCGCGTACTCAGTGAGCTGACTGAAACGCTCGAAACTGCCGTCGCCATTCGGAATCTCCACACTGGAATTCGCATGGTGGACAACGGATTTGGCTGTTCCCCTCGGCTTGACCTGCATCGCCTTGATGCAACGCGTGTCGTTGAGCCCGGTGAGGGTATAGGGTCTGTGCCACATGTCATTGCCGAACGCCGGTATGTCGATCGGCTCCGATGCGAGCACGAGATCGGGTTGGCCGAATTCCTCGGCGAAATTCCACTCGTCGAGGCTGCGCACTTCAGCGGCCGGAGGGACGATATCGGGGTTGCCCAAAGGCGCGCCTTGGTCCACCCACGCCAGTATCGTATCGATGTCTTCCTGTGCGAGACGCCAGTCTCCGAGAAGGTCCTGGATGCCGATATGTTGATCGTAGGCGTACGGAGGCATTTCCCGGCGCTCTACCCTGTAACCGATGATCGGCGCCCAGGGGCGGACCTGCTCGTAGGATGTGAATTGCATGGGCGCAATGCCACCTTCCCGGTGACAGACCACGCAGTTTTCGTTGATGATCTCAGCGATGTGGCTGTTATAGGTGATCTCTTCGGTCGCCGCGGTCTGAGCGTGACTCGGCGCATGCGTGCCGTACACGACCGCTAAGACCAAGCCTGCAGCGAGAGCTTTGCAGACACTCGGCCAGTGCAGGTTCCAGAAATGCAATAATTTCATGCCGTTCCCCCAATCGCCATCTGGATATCGTTCAGTTTAGGCGTTTATTAGGCTCAATGAGCCCAGAATCGCAAAAAAATCCAACATCGTTTATCTACTGCAACAACCTCGGCTCCCGTCAAGGCAGCACGGTTACTCGTTGGTAGACATTCGTCCAGCAACACTGATCTTCTTCTGAGCTGTCCGGTGCCGGCCAGTTATCGACCTGGATGCGCAGCAGATATTCCCCGGCCTCGGTAAACGTCGCATACATGTTCGCGGTACCGGAACCTTCCGCCAGGATCACGTCCTGCGGTTCGGGTTGCCGCGGCGGTCGCCCTCTGCGAAATACCCGAGGCGCGACAGGTTCAACGACCTCGGTCGACTCATGCCTTTCGAACACGACGGCTTCCGGTCCCTGGTGGACTGCCCAGTTCACCCACAACGCGACGGGTTCGTCGAACCGCGGATCGTTGGGATCGCGTTCCGACGGGTCCATGGCGTGCACCGTCAATGTCACCGGCGAACCGACTCGGGCCCGTTCGTCGAGGCCTGTCACGATACCGCCGGGACCCGAGCTGCGCTCACCGTCCTCATCGAACCACACCAGCGGAGACACGGTACCCTGCGGACGGGGCCGTCGGTCCAGTTGATAAGCTTCGCTAGAGGCGCGGCCCGGCACTTTGAAAATTGAGTTCTCGCCGGTCTTGATATGCCACCAGACGCTTTCGTTGCGCCTATTTTCCGGCAGCGTCACGGTGAAAACTCCGGTGTGCCTCGTCTGATCGAAAAACGTGGGCTGAACGCCGTCAAACTCAGTAGGCTCGATCCGATTATTCTCACCGAACGGGACGACTATCGTGCCCAGATCGTTCTTGTTGTGATAGCCGAACGAGATGGTCACGGAGCCGTCTTCGTTGTCATACCAACCCTCCATCACCGGCACAATCGGCAGCCCGGCAGGCGGAAGTATCGTCAAGGCCCTCGAAGGCAGCGGTTGCTGTGCATACGAAGAGAGCGATGCGAGGACCAGGCACATCGAAACAGCAGTAGCCAATAAACTCGCATTTTTCTTCATCTGAGTCTTCCACTTTCCCGGCTATCAAAATTCAGTGGCCCCGAGACGGGACCGCCTACGGGGGTTATCTCTGACGCGAGTAGTTATAGTCGCCAGATACGTGAATCACCATGAGATTTGTAGCCACGCCGTTATCGCCGACAATGAACCGGTAACCGAGTCCCAGTCCGTCGAACAGCGTCTCGGTTTGGGGCACTAACAGGCGCGACGCCCCCTCGTCGACACCAGCGGCACCGAGGCCAGACGCACTGTAGGCGCCTACGACGGTAGCGGACAATTGGCCTTCGGAGAGCGACACCTCGTACGTCCGCTCGTTTCCTTGATATATCCCGGTGTATACGCCAACGTACCCTGCAAGCACATCGGGCGCCACGGATACTCCCAGATTGGCGGCGTCCGAAAGGTTGCCCTCCCAATCTTCGCTGTCCCGTTCGCAGACCGCCTCGAGCATTTCCGTATCGGCCGCTAGCTCCATGTTCACCGCAAAGCCCCACGGCTCCGAGAACGCATCAGGATCGGTAAAGGTAACTTCCACCTCCAGGTGGCCGAAGTCCGTGCGCCGGTAGCGTTCTGTGACCCGAAGCGCCTCTGTGTGCGAGACTCCGTAGCGACTCACCCAAGTCTTGTCGTTGAATCCAACACTGTCGACTACCAGCGTATCGCCATCCCAACGCCCCACCGAGTACCCCGACCAGCTTGACAAAGGCCTAGCTTCCAACTCGCGGCCGTCCATGTGGATTACGCGATAAGTAAGGTTATCGCTCAGGATCGCAACAGTTGTCGGTGTCTGCAGGAAGCGTTTCCAGCCACCAGACCGTTCAACCTCTGGCCCACTTGGCTGGCACTGATAAAAGGGGCGCGCCTTGTAGTAGTCCTGTTGACGCAGACTGGCAAGCTCGCTGACCCACGGCTTCATATTGGCGGGGTCGAGCTGAGCGACGGGAGGCGGCCCGTTCCACACACCCGTTAAATCCGGGTGGCCGTCGGGTCCACGCGGCGTCGGCGCGGTGAGGTCCGGGTTCCCCTCAGCCGTGCGCGGAATACCAGGCCAGGGGCGATCCAGCCATTGCGCTGCCGCGGGCATCATGCCCGCAAACAGAATGAGCACCGCAAAAAACAGCTTCATATATACCCTCCAGCGTTCGGGAACCGACTTTGGGTGCCGCAGATTGCCAGCTGTAGTGGACTGATTCTACGCCTGGAGAGCCAACGACTCCAACCGGCTGCGCCGGCTTGTATCTCAAATGCGTGCAACTTTTAATGACGACGTTTTTCTTTGCAATCCAACCTATTACTTGCCTGATAGCGGCTTGTACCCTTCCCGACCTTCCACTGACAATCGAGGTATTAATGAGGGTATGATGATTAAAGAAAACCACGCAATGATCCATAGCTGGGAGCTATCCATGCGCGTCCGCCTGACAAGGTTAAGTACAACTACCTAGGGCCAACATGCAGAACTCCACGCCTAGTTTCGACCTCGATAGATTTATCACGGATGTCAAAACTGCCCGGCGGGAGTCCGATAGTCAGGCTGCCGTCGAAGAAGTGCTGCAGCGCGCAGTCTTGAATCCGAGTGCCGTTATAGCAGAAATCGGGGAGCCCAAACTTGGCGATCTTCATAGGATCTACAACGACGATGAGGTCACCATTTTAAACGTGGTCTGGCCTCCTCTGATCTCGCTGCTGCCCCACAATCACAATATGTGGGCTTCAATAGGGATCTACACAGGTCGCGAAAACAATATTTTATGGAATCGCAATAACGCCACCATCGAACCAATCAGTGCCACCTCGTTGTCGGCGCGGGACATTTACCGCCTGCCGGCTGATGCGATTCATTCAGTCACGAATCCGATCACGCGTTTTACCGGTGCGATTCACGTTTACGGCGGAGATTTCTTCAAACCCGGACGTAGCGAGTGGGATGCGGAAACTTTATGCGAGCGGCCGTTCGATTTCGAGGAGGCGCGAGTGGAATTTAGAAAAGCTGCTGAACGGTTCAGCACGGCCCCTAATAAATTCTTTTAAGGAACGTACGATGATAGGGCAAGTAGTTATGAGAAAAGTCACTCCGAGAACATTCGCAATAGCGTTCCTCACCTGCTTGATCATGCCTGCGGTTGTATCCGCGCAGGATGATTCACGCGCGGAAAGCTGGCCCGAGACAAAACAACGCATGATCGAGCGCGGGCTGCAATTTGACTCGGCATGGACGTTCTACGAGGCATTAGAAACCATGACGGAAGACAGGACGCTATCCCTTGAGGAGGTTCCCGACTGGAGCGGGTTGTGGGAACGATCAGGACCCGTTCCCCGGTGGTTCGACTCGGACCAAGTTGGCCCACAAACTACCGCCGCCCTTAAAGGTGAGTACGCTGCAATGTTTAACGAAATACTCGCAACAGCTGAACAAGGGCGGATTTCGGACCCTCATTCAGGTTGCGGTCAAGCACGCGGTTATCCGGGAATGCTAAAAAATGGACGCCCTCATGAATTTGCGGTTACCCCACATCAGACATGGCATTTAGGTCAGGCTCGAAATGAAGTTCGCCGCATTTACACAGATGGTCGAGGCCATACACCAGAGGATTGGGCCTACGAAACCGAGCATGGCGACTCAATTGGTTTCTGGGACGGCCAAAAACTCATTACGCACACGATGTATACCAATGGTGGCTGGATCGGAAGGGTACAACCTTATTTCAGCACTGCCTTAGAAAGCATTGAAATTTGGCAAAAGACTGATGAAGAAACAATTCAAGTCGACGTCTGGATTTATGACTCAGAGGCCCTGGAAGAACCATGGTACACACGTCAAATATATAAACAGATCCACCAGGAGGAAGGTTCACCACTCCGTTTAGAATATTGGTGGAATTGTCATAGTCAGAATAATATTGTGGTAGAAACGGAAGACGGTGGAACGACATTTCTTGATTTCGACTTTACTGATTTGGACGACCAATAAATCGCAGGATGATTTACGTGATTGACACAACATTGAAAAAGCTATTCGCACTACTTTTCACACTAGCTTGTTTTGTCTCTTCTACAGCCCCAATTTCAGCCCATCACTCTGCAGAAATGTTTAATAGAGATGAAATTGTCACATTAGTTGGCACTGTTAAAGAGTTCCGTTATATCAACCCCCATTCCTGGCTAATTGTAGATATTGAAAATGACGATGGAACTATCACCACATGGGGATTTGAAGGTGAAGGTCCTCAAGACATGATGCAGGGTGGTGTTCGAAAAAACGACCTCCCCCCAGGCGCAAAAATAACTATAACCGGAAACCCTATGCGTGATGGACGTCCAGCGGCCATGTGGGAGACCATCATCAAAGAAGACGGCACGCTGCTAGACTGGAGAACACCCGGCATGGACTAGCTGCCAAGCGGGCATCCCACTTACCCGCGTCTGGGTGCCCTATTCCGCGTAATCGCCCCCAGTGATCTGCGCTCGAGCCGGGGCCGGAAAAACACATGTCAAAACTAAAGCTGTCTATCGCAACGACGGATTACGACCATTTTCGAGACTTTCGGCTTGGACACGTCAAGGCCGAAGGAATCGACCACAACTGGCTGAACCTAGGCCATCACGAATGTTTTGCGCGATTCACGGCTAACCGTGAATTCGACGTCTGCGAGCTATCCTTCGCAAAGTTCGCGGCAGAGGTGACTCGCAACGCCCCCGACATCATCGGCTTGCCCGTCATTTGTTCGCGTTTGTTCCGATTCAGCTCCTTCTACGTCAACCGCAACAGCGGGATCGAAACGATCGCCGACCTGGCAGGAAAAAAGGTGGGTTCACCGGAGTGGGCACACTCAGCCGCCGTGTACATGCGCGGTTGGATGCACAACGATATGGGCGTCAAACTCACGGACGTGCATTGGTACCAAGCGGGTGCCAATGCCCCGGGTCGCGAGGAGAAGGTTGAACTCAATCTTCCGGAGGGCGTTCGACTGACGCGTGTACCGGACAAATCCCTCAGCGAGATGCTCGCCACAGGCGAAATCGACTGCACTATCATCGCGCGACCGCCAACGTGTTTTCTAGAAGGCCACCCCGACGTGGTACGGCTTTACCCCGATTACCTTGAGATGGAGGAGGACTACTACGAGCACACAGGTGTATGGCCGATCATGCATATCATCGCGATGCGCAGACAAGTTCTGGAGGAAAACCCCTGGGTCGGGCGAAACCTCTATAACGCGTTCGTCGAGTCAAAACGTCGCAGCATCGAACGCCTCTTCGACCCAGCAGTGTCGCGCTACCCCCTCCCATGGCTTGCAACCTACGCCCGTAAGATGCGCGATCGGTTCGGCAAAGACACCTTTCCCTACGGGATCGAAGAGAATCGCCCAACATGGGAACAGATGGCGCTGTACACCTGGCAGCAAGGAATAGCACGCAGGCAATTTGCCCCGGAGGAGATTTTTCCCAAGGGGTTGATGACCAAGGTCATTATCTGACAGGGTCGCCTGAGGAGGTTGACGAGAAATGAGTGAAACCCCCGAATCCGCAGGCCCTATTCCGGCTGAGTTGATCGCGGACCTAGCGGCTGCAAGTCGCATTCTAGCTGCACAAGGCGTCGTCGACGGGTTCGGTCATGTCTCGATGCGCCATCCTGGAGCACCCGATCGCTACCTGATGGCCCAATCCATCGCACCCGCGCTCGTTAGCCCTGAAGACATAATCGAATACAACCTGGACAGCGTTCCCTGCAACCCTAACGGGCGAGGCAGCTTTCTAGAACGCTTCATTCACGGCGAGATCTATAAGGCCCGGCCGGACGTCATATCGGTTGTACACAGCCACTCACCGTCTGTCATTCCGTTCGGTTTGGTTGACGCAGAGATGCAGGCGATGTTCCACAACGCAGCCTTTCTCGCAGACGGTGTACCCGTGTTCGATATCAGTGAGAAATTCGGCGCCACTGACATGCTCGTCAGTGATGGACCCCGGGGGGTGGCGCTCGCCGGCACCCTCGGTACTAACCCCGTCGCGCTGATGCGCGCACACGGATCCGTCGCCTGTGGCCCGAGCCTGCAGGTCGCAGTATTTCGAGCCGTGTACACCGAGGTCAATGCGCGCATCCAACACTGGGCAGCCGCTATGAGTAACGGGAGCTCAATCGCAGCACTGAACCAAAAGGAAGGCCGTCTCGCAGACGTTCCGAACCAAACCGCCGGGCTGCGCGCGTGGGGCCTCTGGCGTGGCCAGGTACGCGCACAAGTTGGCTGGTGAGGACTAAGAATTAACGATTCCTAAGGAAGCAAGTATGACCGAAACAGGACTGCTAAAAAGGCAACTCGTGGACTGCATCCGCATGCTGGAGCACTCTGACATCATCGACTACAACGGGCACGCAAGCATCCGCATCAGCGAGAATCGGATGTTAATCAATGTCGGCTCGTGTCAACGTAGCCAACTCACCGTCAGCGACATCTGCACAATCGATTTCGAAGGCAACGTGATCGAGGGGGACGGTAGGCCGCCGCTAGAGTTCCATTTGCATGCCGGAATCTACAAGGCTCGATCCGATGTGCAAGCCGTGGTGCACGCACACCCCAAGTGGTCCACTTTCCTAACCATGGTCGGCGAACGCTACGAGCCGGTCTACGCACAGGGCACGTTGGTCTATCCAATGCCGGTTCTCGATTCACCCAACTCAATCAACAACCCTGACATGGCGCAGCGGCTCGCGGCCACACTGGGTGACCGACCAGCGGTCATGATGAAGTCGCACGGGGCGGCGACCTGCGGCAAAACCATCGTGGAGGCATTCGTGCTTGCCAACTACCTTGAGGAAAATGCCTACAGGCAATATCGGGCGCTGCAAATCGGCAAGCCCTACGCATTCAGCGAAGAGGAAATCGCCGCGTGCCAGGCGAAGCTCTGGACAGAGAACCTCTTCACTCGTACGTGGAATCACTTCCATTCCAAACTGAACACTGAAACGCACTAAAACCCTTTCGCCAAGCCAATCGTGTTATTACCTCACTGCTAATATTCCGCCATGTCAGAAACCAACCGATTTCTTTTGGCGGGCGTCATGGGTTGGCCCGTGATGCATTCGCGTTCTCCTCTCATGCACAACTACTGGTTTGAGCAGCACAACCTGCCGGGCACTTACGTGCCACTGGCTGTAGAACCCGAAGGGCTAGCAGCGGCACTGCTTGCCCTCGCACCACTTGGCTACGCGGGATGCAACCTCACGATCCCGCACAAACAGGAAGCGATGTCGATCGTCGATGAGGTTGATGACGTGGCGAAAGCCATCGGTGCCATCAGCTGCGTGGTGGTCCGCGGGGATGGCTCGCTATACGGAACGAACAACGACTGGCATGGCTTTATCGGCAGCTTGAAGCAGGAGCAACCGGGCTGGCGCGCCGACCAAGGACCGGTAACGGTCATCGGAGGTGGCGGCGCGTCTCGCGCGATCTGCTACGGACTCCTCCAGGAAGGCGTTAAGGAGCTGCGGCTCATTAACCGGACTCAGGCCCGTGCCGAGGAAATCGCCAAGGATTTTGGTGGCCCGATTACAGTGTCTCCCTGGGAAGCGCGACACGAGGCACTTGACGGGGTGGCGATGGCGGTCAATACAACCAGCCAGGGCATGCTCGGGAAACCACCGCTCGATCTGAGCCTCGAATTACTGCCCCAGTCTGCGTTAGCGGCTGACATCATCTATATCCCTTTGGAAACACCCTTCCTCGCCGCAGCACGTGAACGTAGCAATCGCACCTTCAACGGCGTCGGCATGCTGCTGCACCAGGGCAGACCCGCGTGGAAAATGTGGTTCGGTGTCGAGCCCATCGTTACCCTGGAGTTGCGCAAGCGCATGGAACATAGCATCGCGACGCAATAAGGCGGAAAGGGAAGGGTCTACTGGGTCACCAAACCCACTGACTCGATGGTAAGCTACACGTAAGAAGCTGGGGCGCTGCCACCAGCAGTTCGGAGAACAAATCCCACGGGAGAGACGTGATGAGCTTTCCGAAAACTCTACCGATAATCGTGGCACCCCTTCTCGGGAGCCACCTCTTTATCAATACGGCTACTGCGCAGTTGGGCATGCCGGTACTACCTCAGAACGATTTCACCTGGCCCAGGGGCGACGAGAGTTTGGCTCGTGGCAGCTTCAGAAACCTCTCGATGATCGGGAGCGACGGGGGCTTTCGCTGCGAACTCAACGCAACAATGCGTTCAACCAGTCGTCTGGGAAGACAGGAACTGAGTCGGATCGAAAACAATATCCGTGACAACCTGTACTTCGTACGATCCGTAGCCAACATGATGTATAACCTGGACCTGCAGAGAGAGCTCGGTTATGCCACGCTGGCGTGCGAGAGACCTCAGGTGGACTTAGACGCTGACGAGGAGAAGCGGGCTGAGAGGGAAGCCAGGGCGCGAGAGAGAGCGGCCAGGGAACGAGAACGGCGGCGGGCCAGACGCGCGAGGGAATAAGCGAACAACTAACCCCGGCGGGGCACACTCACGACGACCTACTTTGCGCCGGCGAGATCTGTCATCTCACGCTGACCAGCCAGCAGCGAGCCCTAACCCGGCCCACAGAGCTAACCGAGCCCGCAAACAGCCTGGCGCAGCAGCTCAACTAGTCTGTAGATATGCCGCTCCTGCGTATGAATATTCACGAGGTTGAACCGCATCCACAACTCGCCGTCATGAAAGAGCGTGGCGAACCAGGTTTCGCCGCTCGCCACCAGATCCCTAGCGATATCGGCCTGCAGGGAATCCACGGCTTCCGCACTCAAGCCAAGCGGTTCGAAACGAACACAGGCCATAGATAGTTCGCCGTCTGCCAGAACGCGAAACCCAGCCTCCACAAGCTCGCGCTCCAATAGTCTAGTTAGACGGATGTTTTCTCGCACACTGTCACGCACGGCATTCCATCCATGCGCGCGCAGCGACATCCAAAGGGTCAGGCTCGACGCACGTCTGGACGTCGGGAGCCCTCGGCGAAAAGAGTCGATATTCTCCTTGTGCGGAATGTAGGGAGCACTAATATCGAAAGCTCGGTGCTCAATCTCGGGATCTCTCACCAGAATCAGGCTCGCCGTCAACGGTGCGAAAAACCACTTATGAGGATCTAGTGCAATGGAGTCCGCCCGTTCGAGCCCTGCGAACCGAGGTTTCAACTCCTCGACCAACAGCGCTGCCCCGCCGTAGCAGGCGTCCACGTGGAACCAAAGCCCTTCCTCTTCCGCAACAGTTGCAATCTCATCCAGTGGATCGATCGCGCCGGTACCCGTCGTCCCCGCCGTCGCGACGACAGCAAAAGGCTGTCGGCCCTCGCGCTTGTCGCGCGCGATTCGATCGGCCAAAGCGTCTACCCGCATTGCACCACGCCCTTCCGTGGGCACGCAGATAACACAGTCCTCACCCAAACCGGCAGCCTTTGCAGAGCGAGCAATGGAGAAATGGCCGGACTCGGCAACATAGAGCACAGGAGTTCGGCTCAGCGAGCGAGGGCCTGCGCGATCCCACTCGGGAAACTGGCTCGTGCGAGCGAGCAATAGTCCTTGTAGATTTGCGAAGGTACCGCCGGGCAAAAGCATACCTGTCGCCTCTTCGTGGCCGAAACAGAGGTTGGAAAACGCTCTGAGGAGCTCTTGCTCAGCGGCAGCCGCAGCTGGCCCCTGTCCGAAAGCTCCATGATTGTTGTTGATAGACGAGACCAGCATGTCCGCGAGCGCCGCCGCCGGCAGCGGTGAGGAATTGACGAGACCGAAGTACATAGGATGCGGCGTAGCCATGGAAGCCGGAACAACCATTTCTCCAAAGTCCTGTAGCGCTGCCAGTAGACCAACGCCCTCGTCCACTAGGGTCTGCTCAAAACGTGGGGCGAGCTCCTCCGGCGTGCAACCGGGATCAACACGCCGAGACTCTAGCCCTCGATACAATCGAGAGAAAAGCTCACCAGCCCGCGCCGCAGCCTCCTCCAAGGGTTCCTTATCTAGGTCAAATGACATGAGCGCACCCCGCTAAAACGGATATGGTTCCCAGACCGTTAGCCAAGCGTTCAACGGGCGGGAGCGCCCGCATTAATACCTAGCTAAGCACCTATCCGCAGCAACTCGACCAGATTCCCGCCAACTATGGCTTCCTTCTCGGCATCGCTGACATGAACCGCATCTAGTATTAAATCGAGGGAATCGGGCCAAAAAAGCGGAATATCGGTCCCGTAGACAATCTGACTAGCGCCAACCTCGGCAACCAGATGTCGCAGACCTTCGTCGGAGAAAACCATAGAGTCCACCAGTACCTGGTCTCGCAGATACTCACTCGGGCGCTTCGAGTTAGCACAATTGGCACTATTGCGAACGTCGCAGGCAACCTCCGTGCGGCCGAGGTAAGAGGGAAGATACCCACCCCCGTGGGCCCCGATGACGCGCAAACCTGGGTAACGGTCGAGGGTACCCTCGAAGATCATTCGCGTTAGAAAGGTCGCGGTCTCCAGCGGGTTTCCGATAATGTTCCCGAGATCCCCCGCACCATCAAGCGCACCCGCTTTAAGGATATTGTCCGCACCGCCGGGGTGCATAAAGATCGGTACGGACAACTCTTCGGCCTTCGCCCAAAAAGGATCGTACTTCCGTTCGGTCAGTGACTCGCCATTCACGTGACCAGCAACCGAAGCTCCCCTGAAATTCAGCTGATTCACGGCGTAATCCAACTGCTCAGCGGCCAACTCCGGATGCTGTAATGCCACTGAGGTCAATGCGACAAATCGGTCGGGGTAGGTTTGGACCCACTCCGCAATTCCCTCGTCCTGAACTCTGATGATATCGCGCGCCAGATCGCGATCCGCTCTGTACCACCAGTACTGATTAGCACTCAAGACCTGTATGTCGATGCCACGCCGGTTCATTTCGTCCAAGCGATGTGTGCCCAAAACCCGATTCTGTGACATAACACGCTGAACATTCGTGCCGCGAATAACTTCCTCCACCTCCGTTACCGCACAGTGGCCGTGAATGTCGACTACCGTGATCCGCTTGCCTGCAATGAAAATCTCGCGACGCAGGACCTGGGAAGCAGGCGGTGGTGCCTCGCAGCCGGAAAAGGATAACCCGGCGGTGGCTACAGCCAGTGTCTTCAGAAAACTCCGTCGATCGTGCATCGCCCTCCCCTTTCTCGACCGAGCCCCTTTACTTCACCCCATGCGTGAGATCGTCCTTGGCTCGTAGCTATCCTGAACCACTATTTTCCGTGTGCGTGGATCGGCCCTAGTATAGGCTTTCGTTCTGTTTGGCTGCCATGTGAACATTAGACGATGATCGCGAAACCACCGAGAACAGTGCACTTGGAGCGCTTGAGCGCTGCCTACTGCCTGCTGAATCTCGGTCTCGGTCAATCATTGATCGCTAATGGGCAGGAGCCAGACACCACGATGGAAGCGATCACGGTTACAGGAAGCCGTGTCCCAAAACCGGATACTCAAATCGGATCATTCACTAACATCGATGTGCAAACGATCGAAACGCGTAACGCCAGCAACGTGTTCGAATTGATTCGAGACGTGCCAGGTGTCCACGTGAACCTCCCCGGAGGACGGGGGAATCTCGGCTCCATCTTTATACGAGGATCCGAGCCGAACTACGGTGCAGTACTCGTGGATGGCATTCAGATGAACGATCCCACTAATTCCCGAGGTGGGTCGTTCGATTTCTCCACTTTAAATATCGATTCCGTCGAGCGGGTCGAGATAATCAGAGGACCCCAATCATCGATATATGGATCAGACGCGCTGAGTGGCGCAATCAATCTCATCACCCACTCTGGGACTGAATCCCTGACCGCCGGTGTCGATGTTGAGGTTGGCTCACGGGATTACTCCCGAACAGGACTTCAGTTAAAAGGCCCCGCATCACGAAACGGCCATTACGCCCTATGGATGGGCGGTATTAACGAAGGAGGGTTCTCGGATCCAGCAGAGTTTCAAAACCGTTCCCTAACCGGCAAATACACATTCTCTACAGATGAACTTCCACGCCTGTCCACCTACGTGCGCCACTCCTCCGCAGATTCCAAGGCCTACCCGGACGACAGTGGCGGAGAACGTCTAGCTGTTAACCGTCAAAAGAACCATCGTGAAACCGAAGACTCCTCGTTGGGATTCGATACAGAGAAGACGATCACGCAGCAGACCAGCCTCCACGTGGCCGGCTCACTCTTTGAACACCATGAGCAAGTGTTCTCACCAGGGGTCGAGCAGGGGGTTCGTACCGGGATACCCCAAAACGCGGGCGTGGCGAAGTTCAGTCGGAATACCTTAAACATTTTTTTCACTACAGAACTCGGTGATTCCTTGTACGCGGCTTACGGCATCGGTTACCAGGAAGAAAACGGCATGGGCTCTAATCTGATCACAATGGGGCCTGAAACCGTCGTGCCCGCCAGCTATCAGCTTAAGCGCGACAACCTCGGCGCCTACGGCGAGATCGACTACAGGATCACTGAGCAACTAAAGCTCGACGCGGCGATTAGAGTCGACGATACCGAAAGCGGGGGCACCGTCAGCACAGGCAAGCTCACACTAGCCTATGATCTACCCGGTCTCCCGACACGAGCCTATTTTTCCTGGGGAGAGGGCTTCAAGCTGCCCAGCCTGTTCGCCCTCGGGGACCCCCTAGTGGGCAACCCGTCGCTCGAAGCAGAAGCCGCCAATAGCTGGGAGCTCGGACTACATTCGGCTCACATCCAGGGCCAGCTGCAGTGGAGGTTCGCGGCTTTTGATCAAAGCTTTTCGAATCTCATCGACTTCGACTCCGCCAGTTTCATGATCGTTAACCGTTCCCATGTCGACATCGACGGATTCGAGTTAAGCGCCGACTATCGGGCCGGTGAACACTGGGCTCTCTCGGCGCATGCCACGCGTCTGGAAATCGACATGCTCGACACCAACGTTCGGTTGAGACAACGCCCAGAGAGCACAGGTGGCCTGGGCGTGAAGTGGACACCGTCAAAGGCCTGGCGCGCCTACCTCGGCCTGCATTACGTCGGCCATCGCCTGGATTCATCGGTACCCACAGGCGAGATCAGACTACCCAGCTATCAAAGCATCGATCTCACTTTCAACTATCAGCTCAAACAGAATCTCGATCTCAGCTTCGCGATTGACAACTTGACGGACGAGTTCTTCGAACCGGCGATCGGCTTCCCAGCCCTGGGTCGCGGTATCAGAGTCTCGATTCGCAGCACACTTGGTCGCACCTAACCGCAGCCGCTATTGACACCTCAGCTGGCAGCCAGAAGTCTGATACCACACCAATCGCAAGCACCGCCGCCCCGCAGTAGCGGGCTAAGCGACATTACTGCTGGCTAAAGTGAGAGCTGGGCATCACTCAACACCGTGACGCTAGCGCTTCCAGCCATGATCGAGGCGTGATAGCCCATGATCCTCGGCATCAGATGCTCAGCATAGAAGCGAGTCCTTCCAAGTCTCGCCTCGAGATATAACTGATCCTCGCCGGTGACCCCATCAAGACGCCTCAGTGCGGTAAGCCCAAACACGGCCAGCTGCCACCCGCCGAGGAGGGTTCCCATCAGCATCAAAAAATTAACCGAAACTGCACCAGG
The DNA here is from genome assembly GCA_964384125.1 of uncultured Gammaproteobacteria bacterium. Lineage (GTDB taxonomy): Bacteria > Pseudomonadota > Gammaproteobacteria > Steroidobacterales > Rariloculaceae > UBA6522. Next base: position 27,501 of record CAYLKA010000029.1, read on the forward strand.
CAACGCTTCGTCTTCCTGGTGCATCGTCAGAATGTAGTTCACCGCCTCTCCCGCAGCGGCAAGCCCCTGTTTTAGGGCACCCCGGATCTGATTCAGCGGCTCCCCCGCTCCCTCCAACGGGCGATCCAACGCCTGAATCTCATCCAACAGCACCCGGATCCCCCGTCCACCGTCGTTGATCAACTTGCGTCCAATCAGATCTCGCGCCTGAATGCCGGTGGTGCCCTCGTAGATCGTCGTGATTCGGGCATCCCTCAGAAGCTGCGCCGCTCCGGTCTCCTCGATAAATCCCATACCACCGTGCACCTGCAGACCGAGAGAGACCATCTCCTGGCCAAGCTCCGAACACCATGCCTTGATGATGGGCGTTAATACCGACAGCCGCTCCACCGCACGCTCGCGCGTCTCCTGGTCCCTGCTGGTACGCGCCACGTCGGAGACGAACGCGGCGCGGTATGCCAGCGCACGCATAGCCTCATTGCATGAGCGCATCAGCATCAACATGCGCCGCACATCTGGGTGGTGCAGGATGGGCCCGGGTTCCGTGTATCCCGGGGGATTGCCTTGCACTCGGTCCCGGGCGTACGCAAGGGCGTTCTGATAGGCACGCTCAGACAGGGCGATCCCATCAACACCAACGGAGATACGCGATTTATTCATCATGGTGAACATGTAGACCAAGCCCTGGTTCTCCTCCCCAACGAGATAGGCCTTCGAGCCGCAAGTATCGCCATAGCTCAGGACACAGGTAGGGCTCCCATGGAGGCCAAGCTTTCGCTCGATGGACACCGTCGTGATGTCGTTGGACACCATAGTCTTGCCGTCCTTTGATGGGATTCGCTTTGGAACGAGAAACAACGAGATACCTTTGATACCCGGCGGACTCTCGGGCGTGCGGGCCAGCACAAAATGCAGGATATTGTCGGTTAGATCATGATCACCCCAAGTGATGAAAATCTTCTTACCTCGAAGCCGATAGTAGTCACCCTCCGACTCCGCGGTCGCGCGCA
>CAYLKA010000030.1:0-27930 GCA_964384125.1 uncultured Gammaproteobacteria bacterium
TACGCTGAATGTTATCGATGGTTACGAGCTTATCCTGTAAAGCCAGTAGATCTCGAAGCGCCTCTTTGGTGAAGTCTAGAGTAATGGGCTGACCCGTGAACTGTGAATTAGCAATTACCCTCCGAAGCGCTCCCTCTAGTTCCCTAACGTTAGAGCGAATGCGCTGAGCGATAAAAAAGGCTACCTCCTCTGGCAGATTTTGCCTCTCAGCTGCTGCCTTACTCATGAGAATAGCGACGCTTGTCTCCAGCTCCGGTGGTTCAATGGCGACGGTGAGGCCCCAGCCAAAACGGAAAAACTCCTCTTGAGATCGCTCTTTACCCGCAAAAAACTGGATGTCGTCGATCAAAAGAGCATCAAGAGAGCGATAAGCGCGTTTGAACTCAGAGATGGTGTTGTGCTGTAAACCACGCACCATGTCGCCGACGAAACGCTCAGAGTGGATGTAAACAACCTTGGCATCAGGTTCACGCTCGACAATCACGTTGCCGATAGCGTGCATAAGGTGCGTCTTACCTAACCCCACGCCACCGTAGAGGAATAAGGGGTTATAAGCGCGGCCCCGATTGGATCCCACCTGCAGAGCCGCCGCTCTTGCCAACTGGTTGCTCTTCCCTTCAACAAAGTTCTCAAAGGTGAAAGCTGGATTCAGCCGACTACCCAACATGGGTTGACGCGGCCGGCTGCCGATATCTGTTTTCGGCCCAGCGGGCAAAGGTGGCCGACGACTACCGACGATGAGTTGGACAGGAACCGGTCCGGTTACAGCAACAATATGCTCCATGCAGTGCTCTTGCACCCAGTCAACGACGAAACGGTTTGGTGCAAGGAGCTTGAGCCCGTGATCGCTACCTTCTGCCTGTAGCGGCCGGATCCAAGTGTTGAATTGCTGTTCTGAGAGTTCCAACTCCAGTGCCCTAAGGCACTGATTCCATAAAGACGGGCGAGCCGCCGAGTTCGCTGCCACGGTGGTTTTTTTCTTCGTTAATAGTTAGTCGAATCGAGGTTCATCAGCGCCAGTTTATAGGTCAATAGCGCTGCTTATCCAGAGCTTAAACTCAAGGGCCGGCTATTGACAGCCCACTGAGCCGCGCGTACAGTTCCCCGCTCCTCGGCGCTGCACATCTCTTTGTTTTGCTTGAAACTTTCTCCATCGTCCCGGAACCAGTGTCGGACTTGCCATGAAAAGAACTTTTCAACCTAGCAACCTGAGGCGCAAACGTAACCACGGGTTCCGAGCGCGCATGGCTACGAAGGCTGGACGGCAGGTGCTGAAACGTAGGCGAGCGAAGGGTCGAGCACGACTGTCCCCCTAAGGGCACGTGAGCCAAGCTTAATCCAGTGCAATCGCCTTCACGGTTCCCGCGTCGGCAACGTTTAACCAAGACGGCAGAGTTCGGTCGGGTGTTCGCTAGACCGGTTCGTTCTACCGATCGGTACTTCACGGTTCTGGCACGACCCGGCACCTGCGATAATTCCCGCCTTGGGCTTGCGATCTCCAAAAAGGTCGACAAACGAGCGGCGGCTAGAAACCGGCTCAAGCGCCTGAGCCGGGAAGTGTACCGGTGCCAAGAGCTGCCGGAATGGGATTTCGTCATCATGGCGAAGCGTGATGCGCCGGCAGCGGAGAATGGGATTTTGATCGAGAGTTTGCAGGGGCATTTTCGTCGCATCGCGCGCCAAGCTGAAGCCGGGCGGCATGGATAGCACGCGGATACTGTTGTGGGCTACTTTCAGCCTGTTGCTATGGGTCACCTACACAGGCTGGGTGACACAATATCCAGCGCCCGCCCAACAGCCCTCTGCCCAGATAACCGGTACCGAACAGTTGCCGGTGCCGCCCGTACCAGGGAACGAGGAGCTGCCGCAGCTCGCAGAGCCGCCTGCGCTGGCTACACCTACAGCCGGTGCTGCGGTAGCGCTTGCTCGGCCTATCCGGATCCAAACGGATGTGTTTCAGGCGCTCATTGACGGTCAGGGCGGGGATTTGGTCCAGGTCGAGCTTCCCGGATACCCGATTGACAAGGAATCAACAACCCCCATTCGTTTGTTGGACTATCCACAGCAGGAACGCTGGGTTTTTCAAACGGGGCTCAGAAGCGCATCCGGTGGGAGTGAGCCCAACCATCTGGAGGAGTTCTCAGCCCAGCGTATGGAGTACGCTCTCGGGGACGGTTCCGATGAGTTGAGCGTGACGCTCGACTGGGAGAATGTGGGGCCACTCCGCGCGCGTAAAGTCTATACCTTTCGCCGCGGTCAATATGCTGTGGACCTCAACATCATCCTGGAAAATCCAACTGATGAGATCTGGCGAGGCGCTGCTTACGCCCGGATTCTCAGGTACCACACGCCGGTGGATCGATCCTTTACCTCGGTGGATTCCTACTCCTTTCGCGGGCCCGTCCTCTATGACGGCGACGAGTACGAGAAACTGGATGTCGAAGATCTAATTGAGGAGCCTGTTAACCAGTCACTCGCGGGCGGATGGATGGCTGCTATTCAGCATCATTTCTTGGCCGCGGTGGTGCCGCCGCCCGCCGACGAGTTTCACTACCAAGCGGCTACGCTCGGAAACGAATTTATCCTTACCGGGTTGTCGAATATTGCCGAAGTGCCGGCAGGCGGCCAAATTGAATTTCCGTTCACGCTTTTCGTGGGCCCGAAGCTGCAAGACCAGTTGACCGCTGCCGGGCCGGAACTCGAACTGACTGTTGATTACGGCATGTTGACGATCTTAGCGCAGCCTCTGTTCTGGGGTTTGGAGCGGATACACCGCCTGGTCGGTAACTGGGGTTGGTCGATCATCATCATCACGTTTCTGATCAAGCTGGTGTTCTATAAGCTCACTGAAACTAGCGGTCGGTCCATGGCAAAGATGCGCAAATTACAGCCGCGGATGAAAGCGTTACAGGAGACCTACAAAGATAAGCGCGAGGAGCTCAGTCGGCACATGATGGAGCTCTACAAGCGAGAGAAAGTGAATCCGGCCGCCGGGTGTCTGCCCATTCTGATTCAGATGCCCTTTTTCTTTGCTTTCTACTGGGTGCTGATCGAAACGGTCGAGATACGCCAGGCACCGTTCATGCTCTGGATAGATGATCTGTCTTCTAGGGACCCGTTCTTCGTGCTGCCGCTGCTGATGGGGGCGGCTATGCTGATACAGACGCGGTTGAATCCGGCACCGCCGGATCCCGTCCAAGCCAGGGTGATGCAGATCATGCCGATTGTTTTCACGGCGTTTTTCGCTTTTTTCCCTGCGGGCCTCGTGTTGTACTGGTTGACCAACACGACGCTGTCCATACTCCAGCAATGGCGTATAAACAAGGTGATAGCCGACGGATAGTCACCCGTCGAGGAGAGTGAAGATTTTCATCTCTCCTTTAAACTGGGGGCTATTCTAGAAGACTGAGGCGCGCGCTCTTGTCTTACACTACCCATGACACGATAGCGGCGATCGCCACGCCAGCTGGCGCGGGCGCGGTCGCCATCCTTCGGCTGTCGGGAACAAATGCCTTGCCCATAGCCCGAGAACTCTCGGGAATAGAGCCACGGCCGCGTTACGCGCACGTCTGTACTTTCAGGGACGATAACGATCTGGCTGTCGATCACGGCCTTATGTTGTTCTTCCCTGGCCCGCGATCCTTTACCGGAGAGGACGTCGTTGAGTTGCACGGTCATGGTGGGGCTGTGGTGAGTGACTGGCTCCTCGACAACGCTCTGCGCCTTGGTGCGAGAGCCGCTGAGCCGGGCGAGTTCACGCTGCGGGCCTTCATGAACGATAAGCTGGATCTTGCGCAGGCGGAAGCGGTTGCGGATTTGGTGAACAGTGGGTCCAGAGCAGCTGCGCGTGCTGCAACGCGCTCGTTGGAAGGCGTGTTCTCGGGGCGCGTCGAGGAGGTTCAGGAGCGTCTAACGAAGCTGCGGGTTCAACTGGAAGCGTGGCTTGATTTTCCTGATGAAGAGCTTGAGCTCGAAGACACTAGTGATCTTGAGGCGCGGTTTGACGCGGCTATCGGATATCTAGAACGTCTTCGTTCTCAAGCGAGGGAGGGGGCCGTGCTCAGAGACGGTTTGAACGTCGTGATCGCCGGACCGCCAAATGTAGGTAAATCGAGTTTGATGAATCGCCTTGCGGGGTACGATGCGGCGATCGTCACGCAGATACCAGGCACCACTCGGGATCCGTTACGCGAGCATCTGTCGATCGACGGACTGCCAGTGAGTCTCACCGATACCGCGGGCTTTCGAGTCTCGAAAGACCCAGTGGAGACGGAGGGTGTGCGCCGGGCGAGGTTGGCGGTTGAACGGGCCGACCGACTGCTGTGGCTCGTTGACGTTCGGGATGAGCTGGAGGAAGGTTTGGCGCAGGCACGACGCGAAGCCGGTGATGATATTGCTCTTACCATCATTCAGAACAAGGTCGATTTGGTAGCTGCTGAACCCGGATGTTTGGAACGGGACGGGCTAACGGTGATAAGCCTATCTGCACTAACGGGTGAAGGTGTGTCCTTGTTAAGAGACCACATGAAAGCGCTCGCGGGTTATAGCGGTGAGGTCTCCGGAACCTTCAGCGCGCGTTCCCGGCACGTCGATGCCATGAAGCGTGCGGAGAAACACGTCCGGGATGCTCGCGCTCTGCTTCTCAATACCAAAGCGCTGGAGCTCGTTGCAGAGGAGTTACGCTCAGCTCAGTCCGCGCTTAGCGAAGTGACCGGAGAGATTACCAGCGATGATCTTTTGGGGGAGATCTTCAGCAGCTTCTGCATAGGAAAGTAGCGTGGGCCTATGCAAGCAGCAAGTACTACTGCAAGTTGCGTGGATCATGTCCTACCTAAAACTTAGTCTGCGGTCCTCTATGAAGGTCTGCCCCCAAGCCGATGTAGAAAAGGAAAATAGGGCCGGTTCCGTCGTTGCCAAGTCGAATCTCGAAGCGTATGTTGGCTGCGCGAACAATAGCCATAGACTCGGCTGGGGTGGTTGGCGCCCGCTAATTCATTCAATTGAAAAAGGCGCCGCATATGTTTGGAGGGGGAATGGCAGCCCGGGAGCCTAAGGTACATAGCTGGCGATTCCTGCGAACCTTAGTGAAGGATCCGTTCTCGGTCGGAGCGGTGGCGCCGAGCAGCCGACACCTCGCTAACTCGATGGTCATTGGGATGGGGCCAGGTGCAAAGGTGATCGAACTGGGTGGGGGTACTGGCTCGGTGACTCAGGCCATTCTAAATTCGGGCGTTTCACCACAGGATCTCATCGTCATCGAGCAGAATGAGGAATTCGTGGAGCTTCTAAAAGAACGATTTCCGCACGTGACGGTCATCAGGGCGAACGCGGTCTCGCCGCGAAACCATATCGCTGACCTAACAGGGCCGGCGGACTTCGTCGTGAGCGGACTGCCTTTGATGCTCTTTCCAGCGAAGAGCAAGGAACGAGTATTATCACAGGCGTTTGGTGCGCTGCATCCGAAGGGGTACTTCCACCAGTTTACCTACGGGGGTAGATGCCCTGTGGAACGCTCGCTCCTCCAATCTCTGGGGCTAGAAGCCACATTCCTGAGGTTCATACCGTTCAATCTGCCGCCGGCGTTCGTCTATCGGCTGCAGCGACGTGCTGCCTAATCGATCGGCCGCCACCGACACCTACGAGCCATGGAGTACCCAACCAAATTCGATTGTATTGTCGTCGGCGGCGGTCATGCTGGTACCGAAGCTGCCCTGGCCGCTGCCCGGCTAGGGGTGCGAACGTTGCTGCTGACGCAGAGCCTGGAGACCGTGGGGCAGATGAGCTGCAACCCGGCCATCGGTGGAATCGGTAAGGGTCATTTGGCCCGTGAGGTCGACGCGCTCGGCGGCGCGATGGCGCGTGCTACCGATCATGCCGGCATACACTTTCGGACGTTAAACGCCAGCAAGGGTCATGCGGTGCGCGCGACGCGAGCGCAGGCCGACCGGCTTCTCTACAAGCAGGCGATCCGTTATCAGCTGGAAACCCAGTCGGGGCTTTTTCTTCTGCAACAAGGCGTTGACGATCTTCTGGTAAGCGGTAATCGAGTGGAGGGAGTCGTTACTCAGATGGGACTTCGGATCAGTGCTCGGTCCGTGGTGCTCACCGTGGGCACCTTCCTATCGGGCCGGATACACGTTGGAGAAGCCAATTATTCCGGCGGTCGCGCTGGAGATCCCGCGGCTGTGAGGCTAGCCGAACAACTTCGTGCTTTGGGTCTGAGGGTTGATCGATTGAAAACAGGCACGCCTCCAAGGATCGATGGAAGCAGTATCGATTACGACCGACTCGAGCCTCAACCGGGGGATGAGCCAACCCCGGTTTTTTCGTTTATTGGGAAGCGAGCTCAGCATCCGCGCCAGGTTCCGTGTCACATCACCCACACCACAGAGAGAACGCACGAAATAATCCGCAGTGGTCTGTCCCGTTCGCCGCTTTTTAGCGGCGCAATCGAAGGTGTCGGCCCAAGATACTGCCCCTCCATAGAGGATAAGGTAGTTCGTTTCTCGGATCGGTCTTCCCATCAGATATTCGTCGAGCCAGAAGGACTCGACACCGATGAAGTTTATCCCAACGGGATTTCGACCAGTTTACCGTTCGATGTTCAACATGAGTTTGTTCGATCTATCACCGGGTTCGAAGAAGCTCATATCACTCGGCCCGGCTACGCAATCGAATACGACTTTTTCGATCCAAGGGATCTCGAACCGAGTCTTCAGACGAAGGCTGTGGAAGGCCTCTATTTCGCCGGGCAAATCAACGGTACTACCGGTTACGAAGAGGCGGCGGCGCAGGGTGTTGTCGCTGGTATCAACGCCGCAAGGGCAGTACGTGAGATGCCGGCTTGGTGCCCGCGTCGCGATGAGGCTTACATTGGTGTTTTGATCGACGATCTGGTCACGCGCGGGACGCTGGAGCCATATCGGATGTTCACGTCACGGGCCGAGTACCGCCTCTCGCTGAGAGAAGACAATGCGGATCTGCGGTTAACGCCAACGGGCCGGGAGCTGGGCGTCGTCGACGATGAGCGTTGGCGGGCGTTCGAGAGCAAGCGCCAAATGCTCGAGAGCGAGGCTGACAGGTTGGGGGCGATCTCGGTACGTCCTACCGATGTCCCGGAGCATTCGGCGATCGGTTCGCTTCGCCGGGACGCAACAGCATACGATTTGTTGCGGCGACCCGAGGTGAGTTACGAAGATGTAGGGCGGCTTGAGCGTGTTGGCTTCGCGCACGGTTACCGCGACCTCTGCGAGGAAGAAGCAGCGCAGATCGGGCAACAGCTGGAAATTCGGGCTCGGTATTCGGGCTATATTGAGCGCCAGACTAAGGAAATAGAGCGACAGCGCAGGCACGGGACCACCTTATTACCTCCCAATCTGCGGTATGAGGATGTAAAAGGCCTGTCGAACGAGGTCAGAGAAAAGCTGGAGCGCATTCGGCCAGAGAGCATTGGTCAGGCGAGCCGTATCGCCGGAATGACCCCAGCGGCTATCTCATTATTACTGATTCATCTCAAGAAACAGCAGATCAGGCGCAGCGCGTGAAAAACCTTTTGAGGTTTTCACCGATATAGGTGGCAGGCGACGACGCGTTGACTTGTCTGATCTCGAACCTCCGCGAGTTCGGGTGTCTGCGATCTGCAGACTTCCATGACCCTCGGGCACCGATCGGCGAATCGGCACCCGGGTTTGACGTTTACAGCAGATGGGATCTCTCCCTTGATGGCGGTGGAGACCCTCTCGCGTTCGGTTTCTGGGTCGGGTTCAGGGTTCGAGCTGATCAAGAGCTCTGTATACGGGTGCTTAGGGTTGAAGAAAACGTCGTTGGCTTGACCGACCTCCACGAGCGAGCCGAGATACATCACGGCCATTCGATCGGATACGTAACGCACCATGGAGAGGTCATGCGCGATGAATAGAATTGTGAGCCCGAGTGACTCCTTTAGATCACCCAATAACGTGATGACCTGGGCCTGCACGGAGACGTCGAGGGCGGATATGGGCTCGTCGCATACGACAAACTCGGGGCCCATGATCAAGGCTCGTGCAATCCCGATTCGTTGGCGTTGACCGCCAGAGAATTCGTGGGGATAGCGGGACATGTGGTCCGGCTCTAGCCCTACATTGACCAGCCACTCGGCGACTGCGTCTTTGATCTGTTCTGGCGAGAGTTCGCTGTGCAAACCTAATCCTTCGCCCACGATTTCACCAACGGTCATTCGTGGGTTCAACGATGAATACGGATCTTGAAAGATCATTTGGATAGATCTAGCGAAGCGTTGGAAGTCGCCCGGCTTATACACGCTCGGCAGAGTCTCTCCCTTGTAAATCACCTCGCCGGCGGTCTTATCGTGGAGGCCGACCAGTGTTTTGCCGTAGGTGGATTTGCCCGAGCCACTCTCCCCAACCAGGCCGACGACTTCTTGTTCCTCAATGTGCAGCGAGACGTTGTCTACGGCATGAACGATTTTGTTCCGCGCGATCCGGAAGTGCTTCGTCAGCGATCTGGACTCGATAAGGGCGGTCACGAAGCCCGCTTATTGTCAAAAACCCTGGTCGCAGCTGCGCTTGCGTTGGGGTGGTGGAGCCAACAGTTGGCATAGTGGTGGGGCTCGACGGTGAACCTATCGGGACGGTTCTCTTCGCACACTCGCATGGCGAAAGGACAGCGAGAGAAGTACCCGCATCCTACGGGTGGCGCAAAAAGATCCGGTGGACTGCCAGCGATGGGCTTAAGCTCCCGACTCGCGTCGACGACGTTACTGGGCATAGCCTCTTTTAACCCGAGGGTGTACGGATGGGAAGAACGGTAGAAGACGTCGTCGACGGTACCCTTCTCGATTATTTCGCCCGCATACATTACGACCACGTCATCAGCCATGCGAGCGACCACACCGAGGTCGTGGGTGATTAAGATGATGGCCATGCCGCTGTCCCGCTGGAGATCACCCATCATGTCCAGGATCTGAGCTTGAATTGTGACGTCCAATGCGGTGGTCGGCTCGTCGGCAATCAGGAGCGATGGGCCACAAGCGATAGCCATGGCTATCATCGAGCGCTGTAACATGCCGCCGGAGAACTGAAATGGGTACTGCTGAGCCCGTTGTGACGCATCGGGTATTCGAACCATGTTTATTAGCTCTATTGCACGCGCAAAAGCCTGCGCATGGCTAAAGCCACGGTGAACCTGCAGAGTCTCGGCAATTTGATCACCGATGGTCATTGTCGGGTTTAGGGACGTCATCGGATCCTGAAAGATCATTCCAACTTTCGATCCGCGAATGTCCTCACCGTCAATGGTTTTTTTCCCAAGAATGTCTACCCCACCCAGTGTCGCTGAACCTTGGGTAATACGTCCTGGCGGCATAGGGATCAGTCCCATAATGCTATGTACTGACACTGATTTGCCACAGCCGGACTCGCCGACTATGGCGAGCGTTTTTCCCGCGTACAAGTCGAAACTGACGCCGCGCACAGCTTTAACAATGCCACCATGCGTGTCGAATTCGACATGGAGGTCTGCGACCGAAAGCAGCGCGGAATCATCCCGAATAGCCGGATCTGTCATTCCCGTGACCTCATGCGTGAATCTAAAGCGTCTCGCAACCCGTCGCCCAGCAGATTAAATGCGAGCACGGTCAGACTAATAAGCGCTGCCGGAAGAATGAGTTCATGGGGGTGATTGAGCATGGTCTGAATGCCCTCGTTGCACATGCTTCCCCAGGACGGTGTCGGTGGCGCAACACCCATCCCTATGAACGAGAGAAAGGCTTCCACAAATATCACGGTCGGCACAGCGAATGTGAGAGTGACGAGAACGACACCAACGGTGTTAGGGATCATGTGCCGCAGTATTAGGTAGTGAGTTTTGGCTCCAAGTAGTTGAGAGGCGCCGATGTAGGCTTCTTCGCGAATTTGTAGAATTTGCCCTCGCACTAGTCGAGCGGTTGCTGGCCAGCTTAAGACTACCAGCGCCACAAGCATTGGAAGCACGCCACTTTCCCCCGGGCCGATACCAAATGCGATCTTGAAAAGGATCATGAAAAGTAAAAACGGTAGGGCTACGACGAAATCGGCAAAGCGCATTAAAACTTGGTCAACTCGGCCGCCAATAAAACCTGCTGCGCTTCCGTAGAGGATGCCTGTTAAGACGAAAAAGAAAGGAGCGATGATGCCGATGAACAGCGACACTCGAGCGCCATACATCAGCCGTGCAAGCATGTCTCGGCCAAGGTAGTCAGTCCCGAGGGGATGGAAACTTACACGGACTTCGTCTCCTAGTGAAAGGGGGGATTCCAAATCAACCAACCCGCGTGTCTGCGCTTCCGCAGCCGTGATGACCCTGATAGTGTCTACCGCGAGAGTTGTGTACTCCTCCGCCTCGCGACCATTTCGATCGGTGGCGATCACTGAGTACCAATAGCGCGTTGGTGTCAGGTCTAGAAGGTCTTCGTAGCTAACCTGTCTCGGATCATAAATCTCAGCTAGCGGCAAACCGACCGCGTCATCTGGTGCCGGGTCGTAGACATTGCGATAAACACGATAGCCGCTCGCCCCAAGGACGGGGGCCCAGACGAGCCGAACGGCTTGGGTGCTCGCTGGTTCTGCAAGCCGAATTGCAGCTGTTGCTCTGACTGTTTCGGCTGGAGGCTCGTTAATAGCGGTGAATACGCCGTTCCATGGCACATAGGGCTCAACAATCTGAGCGCGACGGTCCGCACCAGGTGGGGTACTGAGTTGGTCTAGATCCTGAGCCGTTGGATCAACGGTCCAAACCCAGGGCCCTACGACGGTGAATAAGAGCAAGGCGATGACGATATAAAGCGATGCTAGCGCTCGACGGTTCGCCTTCAGCCTCACCCAAGCGTCTCGCCAATAAGATAGCGAGGGCCTGGCGATGGTCTGCACTCTTCGTTCAACGGTGATGCGCTCGAAATCAGCCGCTGTAAGACTTAACTCCGTCATTGTTACTTCAGGCGCACTCTAGGATCGATGAGGCCATAGAGAAGGTCCACTGCGATGACCATGAACACCAAAAACGCCCCGTAAAATACAGTTGTGCCCATAATTACGGTGTAATCTAATTGCTGGACAGCCTGTACAAAAAACCGGCCAAGTCCAGGAATTGCAAATACCAGTTCGACAACAAAACCACCCGTTGTAATAGCTGCTATCGCCGGGCCAAGCACAGTGATTACAGGGAGGATTGCGTTACGCAGTTGGTGTTTAATGAAGACACGAGTAGGTGGTAGGCCCTTGGAATAAGCGGTCCGTATAAAGTCGGCGTTGACAATCTCAAGCATCGATGAGCGCATGAGTCTTGTCAGAAACGCCATGGTGCCAAGCCCTAGCACTAGCGACGGTATGAGCATATGGAGAATCGAACCCCAACCGGCGACAGGTAAAACAGAGAAGCCTACAAAACCATTCAGCCCGACCAGGGCGAGCTGTGACAGAGCGGCAATTACAAAGCTTGGCACGGAAATGCCGAGTATCACGAGAAACATGACGATCACATCAGGTAGCCTGTTTCGATAAAGAGCCGTGAGGGCACCCCATAAAACACCACCTAATCCTGCGAATACGATTGCGAGCACCCCAAGCGTGGCTGATACAGGAAAATGCTCTCGAATGATGTCATTGACGCTGCGGTTTTGTTGTGTGAAGGAAATCCCAAAGTCACCCTTGACCATATTCGACATGTAGATGAGGTATTGATCAAAGATAGGCCTATCTAACCCGTAACGCTCCTCGAGGTTTCGGCGGATCTCCTCATTAACGCCTCTCTCGTTGAGCAACGGATCGCCGGGCACTGAGTGCATGGCAATAAAGGTTGCGGTCGCGATGAACCAGACTGTGACAACCCCTTGGATGAGCCGCTTCAACGCATAGGCGTACATGTCTCTGGAAGCTACGGGTTCTCGACGATATAGGCGTTGGTGAAATCGGGGTCGGGGCCAACCGCGCGGCGGACCACGCCCTGAAGCCGGCGATCCTTAATGTAGACTCGCCCCCGTTCGTAGTTGGGAATTAACGCTACCTCCTCAGAGAGAATCTCCTGCTGACGGCCGAACGCATCCATTCGAATGCGGGGGTCGAGAGATGACTGCGCAAGTCGAACGGACTGATCGTATGCCTGGTTGGAAAAACGGCCGTTATTGTTAGGGTTCCAAGAGGCGAATAGCTCGCCGAAGGTCAAGGGGTCAGCGAAATCCGGCCCCCAGCCATACGTGGCTAGGTCAAAGTCTTGGTTTTGCATTTTCGCCAAGCGTTGTTTGAAGATTTGCCGGTCAATTCGGATGTCGATACCGAGCTGTGTTCCGTAAAGATTCTGAAAGTACTCGGCCTGTCTTCCAGCTCCCGGCGTGTCATCCACCAAGAGCGCCAGTGAGGGAGGTTCATCCAAGCCGAGTTCTTCCATGGCTAGGCGAAGGTGCTCCCGTGCTGCGTCGGCATCCAAGGTTATCTGTGGAGCTGGGTACTCCTGGCGAAAGAACCCATCAATTCCTTGGAGCCAGACCGGAAAAAGAGATTCTCCGGGAAGATTGCCGGGCATTTTAATAATACGGTTGACTAACTCACTGGGATCGGTCACCAGTTGCAGTGCCTTTCGAAGGTGCCAGTTGCTCGTGACTCGGCTAGGGTCAAAATTGAACGCGAGGAACCAGACGCTACCGTCACCGAAGCGCTGGAGCTCCCAACGTTGCTGTAACACTTCATCAAGTTGCTCGGCACCAAGATAGTCAACGATAGCAATTTGACCGTCTTTGTAGAGATTCAACGCTGCCGTCGTGTCTGTGGTGAAGTAGGGGATATCAATAACATTGAGACGTACGCGCTCGTGATCCCAGTAATGGGTGTTTTTTTCCAGGCGTAAATGGGCGCCGTGAACCCACACGGTCATCTCAAAGGGACCGTTGTATAAAAGGTCCTCGACATCGGCACCGTAGCGTCCGTCTCGGTTGCGGTAGAAATCCTCGCGAATGGGGTTGTAGGTAGGGAAAGCGACAAGTTCTTCAAAATAAGCCAGCGGTTGTTCAAACTCGACCTCAAGCACCCTGTCATTGACAGCGTGTACGCCCAAGGCATCGATAGGAAGAGCGCCAGTATTTATGGCCTCGGCATTCTTCAGAGGGTACAGAATGAAGGCATATTCCGACGCTGTTTCTGGGGCGAGCGCGGTGTGCCACGCAAAAGAGAAGTCATGTGCGGTAACCGGCAACCCATCGCTCCAGCGAGCGTCTTCACGCAACCAGAACGTTGCTCCGTCTTCCCGAATTTCCCAACGTTCAGCCACTCCAGGAACGAGCTGATTATTAGCGTCGAACCGCAGCAGCCCTTCCATCACGTGACCGAGGACCATGATGCTGACAGAATCTGTGGCCCGAGTGCTGTCTAGCTGGGGGGGTTCCGTGCTCAGCTGTAAGGTTAGGGTGCCCGACTCTGCATCAATGGCATTCAACGTGCTAGGGCCACTACCTGTAAGTGCTGATGCCCATGACAACAGGACCATTAATAAGGCAAATCCGAGGGTAGCGGCGATACCCAGCCAGACAAGTTGTAAGCTAGCCGAGCGGGTTGCGGAATTGCTAACGTCAGGCATCGTGTTGGGCCTCAGGGGTCGCTAGTAGTTGCTTAGCGGTGTATATCAGGTTCTTGCTCCCCGCTCCAGAGATGGATTAAACCACGCCGGGAACCTTTTGCGCGGCCTGGTTTCCTGGGGGGTTGGTGGCCTCCACCCTATACTCGGATTATGCAAGAGCGCATCATGAAAAAGCTCGCGAGTGTGGGTCTGGCGCAAAGTGCTGAGACGGTGGGGGCCCTGGTCGAGTTTCTAAGCCTGCTTTCGAGATGGGCCCGCGTCCACAACCTGACGGCCGTGACCGAGCCCGAGGAGATGATTGATCGCCACTTGGTGGAGAGTCTCGCTCTGCGGTCTTTTCTGAGGGGAGCGCGCATCGCAGATGTGGGTAGCGGTGGGGGGCTTCCCGGGATACCCCTTGCCATCGCTGAGCCAGAGCGGAAGTTCACGTTGATCGAAAGCCGGGGGAAACGGGCGCAATTCCTCCGCCATGTGAGTGGAGTCTTAGGGCTTACGAACGTGGTGGTAGAGCATGCACGGGTGGAAGACTTACTTAGCACCCCACCCTTTGATACTGTGCTCGCCCGGGCTGTGGCGCCACTACCGGAGTTGCTGAAGCTCGTGGGGCACCTCTTTGCGCCCGAGACGATTCTGTTGGCGCTGACGGGTGAGAGCTTCAGCGGCGAGGCAGCGACATTCGCGGGTGACTACAGAGCACGACGTGTCGACGGACCGATCGCCGGGTTGTTCAGGGGAAGTTTCATCGTTGTGGATAAGAGCGAGGATTGAGCGTCATTGGCTCTGACGATCGCGATAGCTAACCAGAAGGGCGGAGTCGGCAAGACCACGACCTGCGTCAATCTGTCGGCTTCTTTGGCCGCCACCCAACGACGGGTTCTGACTGTGGACATCGATCCCCAAGGCAACGCTACCATGGGTTGCGGCATCGACAAGGGGGAGCTGGAGTTGAGTGTCTGCGACGTCCTTCTGGAGGGCGTGGAGGCAGCGCAGGTCATCCGCCCGGCTGCCGCAGGCGAATTTGACGTCCTGCCGGGTAATCAGGTACTCACGCTTGCCGAGGTGGAGCTGCTAACCCAGCCGGAGAGGGAATTTCGTCTTAAACGGGCGCTTCAACCGGTTCTTGAGAACTATGACTATGTGTTGATTGACTGCCCACCAGCTATCAACATGCTGACCTTGAACGCTTTGGCGGCAGCGAACGGTGTGCTGGTACCCATGCAATGTGAGTATTACGCACTGGAAGGCCTAACGGCCCTTCTCGAGACGGTCGAGCAGGTTAGTCGCAAGGCCAATCCGGAGCTTGAGCTGTACGGAATATTGCGCACCATGTTCGACCCGCGGAACAATCTAGCGAACGAGGTTTCTGGTGAACTTCTCGAGCATTTTGGGGACTCTGTATTTAGAACGGTAATTCCACGGAACGTTCGGTTGGCCGAAGCGCCAAGTTTCGGTAAACCGGCGCTATACCATGACAACCACTCGCGAGGGGCTCTCGCGTATCTCGCTCTTGCGGGCGAGATCAATCGGCGCGAGGCAGCCGCTAAACGGTCTTGAACCGCGCATTTCAGCCGGCTTGCGCTACAATCACGCGGCTGCCCTTCTTTCCCTAGCGACCGGATCACGATGGCTAAACGAAGAAGCCTCGGGCGTGGCCTAGAGGCGCTATTAAGTACAGACACCGGGTCTACGGGCACCGTTCCCCAGGATACGCTGCGGGACATTCCAATCGATCTTCTGGAGCGGGGCCGTTACCAGCCTCGCGCCGATATGCGGGAGGGCTCCCTCGCCGAATTGGCGGCATCCATACGTGCTTACGGTCTGGTCCAACCGATCGTTGTTCGGCCCCTCTCGGAGTCGCAGTCCCAAGGGGTTGAGGCTCGCTACGAGATTGTTGCCGGCGAAAGGCGTTGGCGGGCTGCCCAACTCGCGGGGTTGCACGTCATTCCCGCCCTGGTCAGGGAGATTTCGGATCACGAGGCCGTCGCAGTTGCGCTGATAGAGAATATCCAGCGCGAAGACCTGAATCCACTAGAGGAGGCCTTGGCTCTTCGGCGACTAGTGGATGAGTTCGAGATGACCCATGAAGAAGCCGCGGAAGCCGTTGGCCGGTCCCGAGTCTCGGTAAGCAACCTTCTGCGCCTGCTAGAGCTTCCGGATTCCGTCAAGGAGCTGCTGGTGCAGCGGGCGCTAAATATGGGACACGCTCGCGCACTGTTAGCGATTGAATCGGCTCAGGACCAGTTGAAACTCGCACGACAGATAGTGAAGGAAGGCTGGAGCGTGAGGGAGACCGAACGTGCCGTGCAACGTCTCGCAAGGCCTCAGCCCAAAAGGGCACGGGGAGGCGTCACCGCCGCAAAAGATCCAGACGTCAAGCGACTGGAGGCTCAGCTTGGAGAAAAGCTTGGGGCGAGCGTTCGAATCGAGCATGGCGGTCCGGGTGGAAGCCTCACCATTCGATACCACAGCCTGGAGGAGCTCGAGGGGATCGTTGACCATCTTCTCTAGCGATCTTGATCGGGCAGAGGCAAGAACTTAGAATGCCCCGGTTATCGAATCGGGCAGCCTTAGTCCCTCAGCAACTGACGCCACGTATGTGGCTTTTTCTTTGTCCCTAGGAGTTGACTAAAGCGTCGACAGACGGGCTGACTGATGGTTGACGGACGTCTTCCAGACAGGTGACCAAGCGCCTCGTGAACGAGCATGAAGAGCAGGTGCGGCTTCAAGACCTGTACCTCAAGGCGCGCCGGATGGCCTTGGGCATCGTGGTCGGGCAGTTGGGAATAACGTTGTTGATTTCGGCGGCTGGCCTTTTTTTGGGAGGCCCCAGAGCCGGTGTCTCCGCCCTCATGGGCGGCGGGATCGGGACACTGGCCAGCCTCTACATGGTAGTGAGCATGTTCCGGCTAAGCGCAAGCACCGAGCCCAAACAGATTATAAGTCGAGTCTATCGAGGGGAATTCTACAAGCTCGTGATCACGGCAGGTCTTTTCGCATTGGTGTTGTTAAGTATTGAGGTCTCTTTTTTGCCGATGCTGGGATGTTTTGCTGCGACTCTACTGGCGTATTGGGTGGCGCTCTTTCGGTCATTGGATCTGACCCTGGTTAAGAAGAGCTAAAGTAAAGTGAATAGAAGCTAGACATGGAAGAAGCCCACCAAGGTCCGGCCAACGCGACCGAATACATCGTCCATCACCTGACCAATTTGCATACTGGTGAAGGGTTCTGGAACCTTCATCTCGACAGTATGTTCTATTCAGTAATTCTCGCTGTCGTCTTTGGAGGAAGCTTTTATCTCGCGGCACGAACGGCAACCTCGGGGATCCCTGGGTCCTGGCAGAACTTCGTGGAGATGATGGTGGACTTCGTCGACGTTCAGGTAAAGGACAGCTACCACGGCTCCAGTAAGCTGATCGCGCCGCTAGCGCTAACGATCTTCTGCTGGATTTTCCTGATGAATTTCATGGATCTCGTGCCGGTGGATCTGTTACCGGCGCTGGGTATCGCCGTGGGCATCGAGTACATGAAGGTCGTTCCGACCACCGACCTCAACATCACGTTCGGGATGTCTATCGCCGTGTTTTTTCTGATGATCTTCTACAGCATCAAGATTAAGGGTGTCGGAGGCTTCGCGAAGGAGCTGTTCCTGCACCCGTTTGGGAAGTGGATGATGCCGTTTAACTTCCTCTTGAAGCTCGTCGAGGAACTCGCAAAACCCGTCTCCCTGGCGCTGCGGCTGTTCGGTAATCTTTATGCTGGTGAGCTGATCTTCATCTTGATCGCCCTTTTCACGCTCTCCGCGGGAGCCCACTCGGTGGGGGAGTTGCTCAGTAATTTTACTTCTTTGGGCACCATCACGGCGTTTGTAATACAGGTCATTCTCGGGTTGGCCTGGGCAATTTTTCACATCCTGATCATCACCCTGCAGGCCTTTATATTCATGATGTTGACCATCGTCTATCTGAGTATGGCCCACGAGGAACACTAACGCGGAATGCTAGAAGGCCTTTCGGCCTTCCTGGACTGAGGAGAAAACATGGAACTTGCAAACTTGATCGCGAACGTACAGGGAATGACTGCCGTAGCGGTGGCACTCCTGATTGGCATGGGAGCGCTGGGAACAGCTATCGGCTTCGGCCTTCTCGGAGGGAGTTTCCTAGAGGGCGCTGCGCGGCAGCCGGAGCTGGTCCCGATGCTACAGATCAAGATGTTCATCGTGGCGGGCTTACTGGATGCGGTAACTATGATTGGCGTGGGTGTCGCGCTGTTCTTTACGTTCGCTAATCCGTTCCTCGCGACAGCGCTCACCGCCTTGCAGGCGGGTGGCTGAGAACGAGCGTAATCGAATAAGAGCGCTTTCTGGAGGCTGATTGTGAGTATTAACGTTACTCTATTCGCACAGATGCTGGTCTTTGGTCTTCTGGTCTGGTTCACAATGACATTTGTCTGGCCGCTGATCAGAGAGGCCATGGAGGAACGGGAGCAGAAGATCACCGATGGGCTTGCTGCGGCCGAGAAGGGTCAGAGCGACCTGCAGCAGGCTGGGGTCGAAACCGAAAAAATTATTGGCGATGCGCGTGACCAAGCTCGGGATATCCTGAGCAAGGCAAACTCGCGTGCCAACGACATCGTCGAGGAGGCGCGTTCCGAGGGGGAAGTCGAGAAACGAAAGCGCCTCGAAAGTGCAGAGTCCGAGATCGAGGTCGAGGTTAATCGAGCGCGGGACGAGCTCCGACAACAGGTAGCGGTAATTGCCATTGCTGGGGCGGAGAAGGTCTTATCGCGAGAAATAGACGAGGCCGCGCATCGGGATCTCTTAGACCGTTTGGCCGCGGAGCTATAGGGAACAATGGCGGACGTTGGCACCCTCGCACGGCCCTATGCTCGCGCTGTTTTCGAGTTGGCGCGGGCCGACGGTACCCTGTCGGTATGGTCTGCAGCCCTGGCGACCGCGGCGGATATCGTCGGCGAGCCCGAAGCGAGGACGTTTCTATCTCGGCGCGACCTGGATGATGGCGATCGCGTCGCCTTTCTGCAGTCGGTATGTGCCGACGCTGGAGAAGCAGAGATCTTAGCTACCGGCCGTGGTCAGAATTTACTTCGGTTGCTGGCGGAGAATGATCGCTTGTCGAGCCTTCCGGAGATTACTTCGCAGTTTGACGAGCTAAAGGCCTGGGCCGAGAACACCGTTAAGGTCCAGCTGGTCACCGCGAGCAGTGTGCAAGAGTCGGTGGTTGAACAGATCAAAGGCACGCTTGAGCGGAAGCTGGGCAGGGCGGTAGAACTGGAACTTCAGGAGGACCCTAGGCTGCTCGGTGGTGCGGTCATCAACGCCGAGGGTCGGGTTATAGATGGATCAGTGAGGAGCCGGCTGAGTGAGCTGGCAGAAGCACTCACAGCGTGAGGCTTTTTCTTAAGAGGAAAATGTAGATGGCACTCAAAGCTTCCGAAATCAGCGAACTTATCAAGCAGCGTATCGAGAGTTTCGATGCTAGAGCCGAGGCTCGCGATGTTGGTACAGTCATTGCGGTAACCGACGGAATTGTGCGCATCCATGGACTAGCCGACGTGCAATACGGGGAGATGATCGAGTTCCCTGGTGGCAGCTTCGGTCTGGCGCTGAATCTCGAACAGGACTCAGTCGGCGCGGTCGTGTTGGGAGAGTACAAGCACATTTCCGAGGGTGATACGGTCAAGACGACCAGCAGAATTCTAGAGGTGCCGGTGGGTGAAGAGCTCCTCGGTCGAGTGGTCGACTCCTTAGGCAATCCTATTGACGGCAAGGGGCCGATCAATGCTGCAGAGACGTCCCCGATCGAGAAAGTTGCGCCGGGTGTCATCGAACGCCAGTCGGTAAACCAGCCGGTGCAAACGGGTCTTAAGTCCATCGATTCGATGGTGCCCATAGGTCGCGGCCAGCGCGAGCTGATCATCGGTGATCGCCAAACGGGGAAGAGCGCCGTCGCGATCGATACGATCATTAATCAGCGCGGTGGCGACATTAAGTGCATCTATGTCGCTATCGGGCAGAAGAATTCCACCGTCTCAAATGTTGTCAGCCGTCTGGAGGAAGAGGGCGCAATGGAGCACACCATTGTCGTGTCCGCTTCTGCTGCCGAATCTGCGGCCATGCAGTACATCGCTCCCTATGCGGGTTGTGCGATGGGCGAGTATTTTCGCGATCGAGGTCAGGACGCGTTGATCATCTACGATGATTTAACGAAGCAGGCATGGGCTTACCGGCAGGTTTCGCTGCTGCTAAGGCGCCCACCGGGCCGTGAGGCCTATCCGGGTGACGTGTTTTACCTACATTCGAGACTTCTCGAGAGGGCCGCGCGGGTCAACACGACCTACGTTGAGGAGTTCACCAAAGGTGAGGTCAAGGGCAAGACCGGCTCGCTTACGGCGTTACCGATAATCGAGACCCAAGCGGGCGACGTGTCCGCCTTCGTTCCGACGAACGTTATTTCGATTACCGACGGGCAGATTTTCCTGGAGACTGATTTGTTCAACGCGGGCATTCGGCCCGCCATCAACGCTGGCCTTTCCGTCTCACGGGTGGGCGGTGCGGCCCAAACCCAGATAATCAAAAAGCTCGGCGGTGGGGTTCGCCTGGCGCTGGCGCAGTACCGTGAGCTTGCTGCCTTCTCGCAATTCGCCTCCGATCTTGATGAGACTACCCGGCGTCAGCTCGAGCGGGGCGAGCGTGTTATGGAACTAATGAAGCAGCCGCAGTTCTCGCCGTTGACAGTTGCAGAGATGGGGGTGTCCCTCTATGCGGTTAACGAAGGGTATCTCGATGACGTAGAGGTCGAAAATGTCGGGTCCTTCGAGGCGGCGCTGCATGCTCATGCGCACGCTAACGCCAGCGGGCTTATGGAGAAAATAGAGGCTTCGGACGGCAGTTTCGACGAGGATATCCAAGCAGCGTTGAAAGCGCTTCTGGACGAGTTCAAGGCCTCGGGAGCGTACTAAGTCGATGGATGGGATAAAGGGGTCGAGGAGCTGATAGATGGCGGTCGGTAAGGAAATCCGCACCAAGATCACCAGCGTGAAGAACACGCAGAAAATCACTCGTGCGATGGAGATGGTTGCTGCGTCCAAGCTCCGAAAGACTCAGGATCGCATGACAGCCGCCAGGCCCTACGCCGAGGGTATCCGTCGAGTTATCGGGAATCTGTCCCAAGCCAGCCCGGATTTTCACAACCCGTATCTCGAGGTACGAGAGATAAAACGGGTGGGTTACCTGATCGTTACGTCGGATAAAGGGCTCTGTGGTTCGCTCAACGTCAACCTCTTTCGCAGGCTACTGAACGACATGAGCGAGTGGCAGGGGAAAGGTGTTGAGATTGATCTTTGCATACTCGGCGCGAAAGGGGTGGCGTTCTTCCGACGGCTCAGGACGAACATCATTTCGGTTGCCACGCATCTCGGCGATGTCCCGAAGATGACGGAGCTTATCGGGCCGATAACCGTGATGACGGACGCCTATAAAAACGGCACCATCGATCGCCTTTTCCTAGTCCATAACGTGTTCGTCAACACGATGAGTCAGACGCCGGAGATTAAAACACTACTTCCTGTGGAGCCTGTCGATGGGGAAGACCTGCAGGAACATTGGGATTACATATATGAGCCGGATGCGGCAGATTTGTTGACGAACGTCCTCGAACGTTACGTCGAGGCGCAGATCTACCGAGCGGTTGTAGAGAACATCGCGTGTGAGATGGCTTCCAAGATGGTGGCAATGAAAGCAGCGACGGAAAACGCTGGTAAGTTTATAGATCAGCTGCAGCTCGTCTATAACAAGGCTCGTCAGGCTGCGATCACACAGGAGATTTCCGAAATCGTCGGCGGCGCGGCAGCCGTCTAGCTATTAAAGAAGGTTTAGGACACATGAGTACGGGTACGGTTGTTCAGGTCATCGGCGCGGTGGTGGATGTGGAGTTTCCGCGAGATGGTATTCCCAAAGTCTATGATGCGCTGCGCCTCGAAGAGCAAGATTTGACGCTGGAGGTGCAGCAACAACTTGGCGACGGCGTCGTGAGATCCATTGCGATGGGTTCGAGTGAGGGCTTGAAGCGGGGGCTGCCAGTCAGTAACACCGGTCAGCCGATTACCGTGCCTGTTGGAGAAAAAACGCTCGGCCGGATCATGGACGTCTTAGGCACGCCTATAGACAAGGCTGGAGAGATAGGTGAAGAGGAACGGCTTCCGATCCACCGAGATCCACCATCCTTCGAGGATCAATCGACTACCACTGAGCTTTTAGAGACAGGGGTGAAAGTCATTGACTTGATCATGCCGATAGCCAAGGGCGGCAAAATAGGACTCTTCGGCGGCGCCGGAGTGGGCAAGACGGTCACGCTCATGGAGCTCATCAACAATATCGCGAAGGAGCACGGCGGGTATTCAGTGTTCGCTGGCGTGGGTGAGCGTACCCGCGAAGGAAACGACTTTTATCACGAAATGAAGGAGTCGAAAGTTCTCGACAAGGTATCACTGGTTTATGGACAGATGAACGAGCCACCCGGCAACCGCCTCCGAGTCGGGCTGACTGGTTTGACGATTGCGGAGGGCTTCCGTGACGAAGGTCGCGACGTGCTGATGTTCATCGATAATATTTATCGTTACACCCTGGCGGGCACGGAGGTGTCAGCGCTGCTGGGACGGATGCCCTCGGCGGTGGGTTATCAGCCAACGCTGGCCGAGGAGATGGGCGCGCTTCAGGAGCGGATTACCTCCACTAGCACGGGTTCGATTACCTCGTTTCAGGCCGTATACGTACCCGCAGACGATTTGACTGACCCGTCACCCGCAACGACATTCGCCCACCTGGACGCGACACTAGTGCTTTCCCGCCAGATCGCCGAGCTTGGGATCTACCCTGCCGTGGATCCTCTGGATTCGACTAGCCGACTGCTCGATCCCAACGTAATCGGCGAGGATCACTATCAGACCGCTCGCGCCGTGCAGGCGGTATTACAGCGCTACAAGGAGTTGCAGGACATTATCGCCATCCTCGGTATGGATGAGCTGTCTGAGGACGACAAACTGACCGTGCAGCGTGCTAGAAAAATTCAGCGTTTCCTTTCTCAGCCGTTCGCCGTTGCCGAGACGTTTACTGGCACCCCTGGCAAATACGTTCCCCTGAAGGAGACTGTCAGCGGTTTCAAGGCGATCGTCGCCGGAGAATACGACCATCTGCCGGAACAGGCCTTCTACATGGTGGGTCCGATTGAGGAGGCGGAGGAGCGGGGCAAGACCCTGCAATAGTAGTCTCATGGCAAGTATCCGTGTCGATATCGTCAGCGCTGAGGGAGAGATCTTCTCCGGTGAGGCGGAGATGGTGTTTGCTCCGGGCCAACTCGGCGAGATCGGGATTGCGCCTAGGCATGCGCCACTCCTGACCGATCTGAAGCCAGGAGAGGTTCGGGTCCAGCCTCCGGAAGGAGAGGAACGAGTCTTTTACGTCTCCGGCGGCATCCTGGAGGTTCAGCCGCAGCGGGTGACCGTTCTGGCGAATAGTGCTCTGCGCGCCGAGGATCTCGATGAGGCTGCGGCATTCGAGGCGCGGGAGAAAGCGCGGGAGGCGCTGGAGGGTCGTCACGGGGAAATCGATCTCGAACAGGCGCAGAGAGACCTGATCGAGGCTGAGGCCCGTTATAGGGCGGCCGAAAAACTCAAAGGCACGCGTTAAATCAGGTGCGGCGGCTCCTGCCGCGCTATCATCGCTGTCGAGAATCACCGAGGATTCAGGGGGCGAGTAACCGTTGGCGTTAACGACCGTCATCCTGGCGGCAGGTCAGGGCAAGCGCATGAATTCCGAGCTGCCGAAGGTGCTCCAGCCTTTGGCTGGTCGGCCCATGCTCTCCCATTTGCTGCAGACAGCGAACGCGCTGGCACCGCAGGCCATAAACGTGGTTTACGGTCACGGCGGGGAGGCCGTTCCTGAGACGTTCTCCAGCTCGGCCGTGGACTGGACCCTTCAGGCGGAGCAACGCGGCACCGGTCATGCTCTCAAGCAAGCACTTCCCGGAATTCCTGATGATCATCAGATCCTAGTTCTCTTTGGAGACGTGCCGCTGGTGACAACGGAAAGTCTAAGGGCCTTGCTAGAGCAGGCGCCCCCGGACGGAATTGGCTTACTTACGGCCATCGTCGAGAAACCCAAAGGCTACGGTCGCGTGTTGCGTGATGGCAGCGGCGTGGTCACGGCCATCGTCGAAGATAGGGACGCCACACCTGCTCAGCGGGCAATCAACGAAATAAACACTGGGCTCATGGTTCTTCCGGGTGGAGCGATTCGTCGCTGGGTAAACGCGGTGCGGGACGATAATGCTCAGGGCGAGTTCTATTTGACGGACGTCATTTCGGTAGCGGTTGGTGAGGGTGTGCCGGTCGTCGGTGTTCCTGTGGAGGAGACCAACGAGGTCTTGGGTATCAATGATCGCGCCCAGCTGGCAGCAGCGGAGCGAATCCTCCAGCGCCGGTATGCCCTTGAGGTAATGGCGCAGGGCGCAACGCTAGCAGATCCCGGGCGATTCGATCTCCGCGGCAAGTTGACCGTCGGTCGTGACGTTTTCATCGATGTAGGGGCGGTGTTCACGGGTAATGTCGTACTCGGCGATAGGGTGCGCATAGGCCCGAACTCGGCTGTTTCCGAAAGCAGCTTGGGAGACGATTGCTTGGTCCACGAGCACTGCGTCATTGATGGCGTTATCGCTGGCGCGAGCTGTGAGATTGGGCCGTTCGCGCGCCTTCGCCCGGGGACGGAGTTTCAGGAACGCGTAAAAGCTGGGAACTTCGTCGAGGTGAAAGCTAGTAACGTGGCGCCCGGAAGCAAGGTGAATCACCTGAGCTATGTCGGTGATACGAGTGTAGGTCGTGACGTTAACGTCGGTGCCGGAACGATCACGTGTAACTATGACGGGGCGGCGAAACACCGTACAGAGATCGGTGATAGGGTTTTTGTCGGATCCGGCGTGATGCTTGTTGCCCCCCTGGAGGTAGGTGCTGGCGCTACTATTGCGGCGGGCTCGACCATTACCAAGAACGTTCCTGGCGAGGCGCTGGCTGTGAGCCGCAATCGCCAATCAACGGTCAAGGGCTGGAAAAGACCGACGAAGCCGTCTAAGTGAGACGCTTGATGAAACATGCGCGCATCATTCTGGCGGCGATCTTTGAAGGGACGTCGCGAGAGGCTGGAACGTTATGTGCGGAATCGTAGGCGGCGTCGCTGACCGTAACGTAATCCCCATTCTGATGGAGGGTCTGCGCCGCCTTGAATATCGAGGGTACGATTCGGCGGGTCTAGCTGTCGTCCATGACCAAAGACTCGAGCGCGTGCGACGGCTGGGTAAGGTTAAGGGCTTAGAGGATGCGCTCGATGAAAGTGATTTGAGCGGCGAGGTAGGAATTGCCCACACACGGTGGGCCACCCACGGCACACCGAGCGAAAGCAATGCTCATCCTCACACTTCGGGTGACGAGGTCGCTATCGTTCACAACGGCATCGTAGAAAATCACGCGACATTGCGGTCCGAGTTGGAAGCCACGGGAATCGAGTTTAGTTCCGAGACCGACAGCGAGGTGATAGCCCATCGCGTTCGCTACCATCTTGCCGAAACCGACGACCTGCTTGCTGCAGTAAGTCGAACGGCAGGAGAGCTCAAGGGCGGCTATGCCTCAATCGCTGTTATAAGCACTAGGGACCCTGGGGCCTTGTTCACGGCACGGGCGGGTACGCCCGTAGTCATTGGTCTTGGCAAGGGTGGGAACTTCGTGGCTTCGGATGTAACTGCGTTGTTACCGGTAACTCAACGGTTTCTGTTTCTCGAAGAAGGTGATGTGGCTGTCGTGCGTCGGGATTCGGTGTGCATCTACGACTCCGAAGGGCACGAGGTTGAGCGACCGATACGCGAAAGTGAGTTAACCGCGGACCCGACTGACCGCGGGCGGTATCGCCACTACATGGAGAAAGAGATTCACGAGCAACCGGTGGCTCTGATGCGTACCTTGGAGGACCGAATAAACGACGGCCGTATTGCGGACTCCGTATTCGGCCCCAACGCTGAAGAGATACTGAGCAAAGTGGCCGGCATGCATATTGTGGCCTGCGGTACGAGCTATCACGCAGGTCTCGTGGCGCGATATCAGTTCGAGGAGCTTGCCCGATTGCCTTGTACTGTGGATATTGCGAGCGAGTATCGATATCGATCGCCTGTGGTCCCAAAAAACACTCTCTTCGTGGCTATTTCTCAGTCAGGGGAAACAGCCGACACGTTGGCAGCGCTGCGAGCGGCGAAAGAGCTCGGCTATCTAGCCACGATGGCAATTTGCAATGTATCGGAGAGTTCGTTGACTCGCGAAGCAGATCTCTTGCTGATGACTCGAGCAGGCCAGGAGCTGGGTGTTGCGTCTACGAAGGCTTTTACGACTCAACTAGCATCCCTGTTGATGTTGACGATTGCAGTGGCTCGGCATCGCGGATTGGGGCCGAGTGTTGAGCATGAGCTAGTCACGCATCTGGCAGAGATACCCGGACTAGTGGAGCAGAGCTTGGTGCTGAACGACGCCATCGCGGACCTAGCGAGACAGTTCGCGGACAAACGCCATGCGCTTTTTCTGGGTCGCGGTGCAATGAATCCGATCGCTATGGAGGGCGCGCTGAAGTTGAAGGAAATCTCATATATCCACGCTGAGGCGTACGCGGCGGGCGAGTTGAAGCATGGTCCTCTAGCGTTGGTGGATAATGATATGCCTGTGGTCGCAGTGGCGCCGAATAACCAGCTACTGGAGAAGCTTAAGTCGAACCTCGAAGAGGTTAGGGCGCGTGGTGGCCAGCTTTACGTGTTTGCGGATCCGGCAGTCGAACTGGGCGCGGATAACGGCGCCCGAATAATCCGCATGCCTGCCCACGTCCACCCTATCCAGGAACCCCTGCTGTACACCGTACCACTGCAGCTTCTGGCGTATCACGCGGCCCTGCTGAAGGGCACGGATGTTGACCAGCCTCGGAATCTCGCTAAATCGGTCACCGTGGAATAGGTTGCACAGGGGGGGGTTGGATTTAGAAAAAGTTAAATCAAAGTTAAGAAAGTTTTCCAAAGACAGAGATTGGGAACAATTCCATAATCCGAAAAATCTTGCTACGGCACTTTCTGTAGAGGTTGCTGAACTTTTAGAAATATTTCAGTGGTCTAACGATGGTGGTTTGTCTGAAATAAAAGATCCAAAGAAAAGAGAACAGGTTGGCAAAGAAATAGCAGATATATTTAACTATCTCGTTAAATTAGTAGACATCCTAGATATTGATTTAGAAAAATCCAAGGGAAAATCAGTCAAATATTCGGAGTTTAATGACTGAAACAAACTCAATTACCACGAGCGAGATTTTTACCTCTACTCACACCCGTTAAGGTCGCAACATTTTGCCGCAGGAAATTATCGAGTCTTCCATATAGTCGCTTGCCTACTTGTCCCGGTCTTCCAAGGAAACTTGTTACGTGATAGTAGTCCTCACCGGTAGGCGAACACCTAGAAAAATAGTAATTGCTAACACAGCATCTTTGTACATCACTTTTGACTGGATCTACCGAATGCCAAGACGTCTTAGTAGTTTCCATGACTACAAGGCGATTACACCCAGACACTATCTTATGTGGGTTTCTTACATTTTTTTCCCATAGTTCGAAGTTTCCACCATCTTCCTCTGTGATGCCTGGAGTAACATAGAAAAGTAGGTTTAATCTCCGATATCTTTCCCGAGTACTATCATGAGAATTATCTATATGAGGATTTAAGAAGTGAGTTCGATCCATTCTGCTGATCCCTCCAGCGTATAGCAGTGGATCGCCCTCCAGTTCAGGGATGTCCGTGATTTCGCTTACCATTCGGATAACGCGACTATCTTGAAAACTGTCTGTTACCTCGTTAGGCAACTTTGATTCCAAGCGATCAAGTTTGGCGAATGTTAGTTTCCGCTCTCTAAAGGTATCCCTTCGAAAATAAATCTCTTCGTTTGGAAAACTCTCGTATAGTTTGAGGACCAAGTCCTCCGGTAGAAGGTTATCCAATACAAAATATTTAGTTGACGTTTCATCCCTTGTTCTGTTGAAGGACTGTCTTAAATGCTCTCTTTCCTCATCGAGTCTTCTTAATATTATGCTTGCCACATCTTCCTTCATCATAATCCGCTGATCCTATAAAACGGTCTCTTCAGGATAAACCAAAAACCAAAAAAAAAGAGACATAAAGATAGTTTTGTCTGGGCAAGTTTCCGTATCAATTAACTCGGTTCCCGTGCCGACTAACAACAAGTACGTG
>CAYLKA010000031.1:0-7682 GCA_964384125.1 uncultured Gammaproteobacteria bacterium
CAGTGAGATTGATATAGGGCGCGCCGCTTTTTAGTCGGCGTCCGGTAAGGGTCACCCTGTCGCCGGGCTTCAATATCTCGCGCGTCCACCCGAATTCGGTGTGCATTCGGTTTGGATTGCCGAATTCAGCATGCCACCGCACGGTATCGCTGCTCTCGCTTGCGACATCGAGGATAAGTCTTGAGTGCGGGTTCATGAATTGTAGTGCAACGACGGTTCCAGATACCGTTATGACCTCGTCTTCGTATCTGCCCGCATCACCATGGTGGGCGAACGACAGAGAAACTGCTGACAGACTCACTCCGAGCGCACACAGCCAAAAACGAAGGGTGTTCGTTAGGACTATGAATTTCACGCTGTCTCCATAACTGAGCAGTTGGCTCTGATTATAAGGGGATGGGGTGTGCCGGTCAGTCCTGCGATAGGAGAAGATCGCAATCCGGGAACGCACTCGATACACTTGCAATCACTGGCCCGAGTGAGCGATAGCCTGAAAATCAGCGGTCGCCGGCGGGTCGAGATCCCCAACACAACCCGATAACAATTCAAGGGGGAGTAATGAGAACAACAACTGCTTCATTCGCGTCGATGGCGTCTATATTTTTCTCAACGTTCAAGTCGCCTCGGCACAACATTCTGTGGAAGCGCTGAATGATCTGCCGAATCCCTATGAGCGTGTCTATCCCTGGGCGCAGATGCCCGAAGGACTCCCTTGGGCTCAGACCATTGGTGTAGAGCAGGGGCCCGACGGCAATATCTATGCGTTGCACCGTTGCTTTGAGACTAATTGTGTCGAGCGCGACGAGCCGCCGATTCTCGTATTTACCCCTTCGGGTGAATTCGTGAGGAGTTGGGGCGAGGGGATGTTCGTTAGGCCTCACGGCTTTCATATCGATTTCCAAGGCAACGTTTGGACAACGGACGATCGCGCCCACGTGGTGTACAAATTCAGTTCTCAGGGTGAACTTTTGATGACCTTGGGCACAGCGGGCGTCCGCGGCGATGGGCCGAATGAATTCGATCAGCCCACCGACATATTGGTGGCCCCCGATGGGAACCTGTTCGTCACCAACGGTCATGGGATGGGAGCCGATCGCGTCATGAAGTTGACCAGTGACGGTGACTTCATCAAGGCGTGGGGGTCATCCGGTAGCGGCCCAGGCCAGTTCAACATTCCGCACGCCCTCGCCTTGGATTCCCAGGGTCGGCTCTTTGTCGGTGATCGCAACAACGCACGTGTGCAGATCTTCGATCAAGAAGGGAATTTTATCGATCAGTGGTCGCAGTTTGGGCGCCCCAGCGGGCTTGCCATCACGCCAGACGACATGCTCTATGTGGCGGACAATGAGTCTTACGGTCCGCTCAATCCGGGCGTCAAGAAGGGTATCCGGGTCGGAAGTGCGAAGGACGGGACTCTCCAATACTTTATCGAGGACCTGGAGGCGACTAGCCTTGAAGCTGCCGGTGCCGAGGGCGTGGGTGTGGACGCCGAAGGCAATGTCTACGGTGCGGTAGTCAGACGGATGATGCTGGAGAAGCACGAAAGACAGTAGAATCGGCGGACAATCACAATCACAAGCACGGCTAGCTAATGACCGATTCCACTGAGGGACCGGACCCTAAAGATTCCGGGGATGAGTCACCCAGTTTCTCCCGACGGAACTTCGTGACGGCGGCTTCGGCTGCCGCCGTAGGCGGGCTTGTCAAGCCGCCGGCGTCGGCTCAGGGTGTCGATGAGGCGCTTAATTTCACGGACGTGCAGACACTCGCGCGTCGGCTTCGGGCTCGGGAGTTGTCCGTGCTCGAGGTTATGGAGGCCTTTCTCGGGCAGATCGAGCGGGTCGATTCACAGGTTAATGCTATCCCGACTTTGCGCCCGCGCAGCGAGCTCCTGAACGAGGCTCGACAGGCAGATCGTGCGCTAGCGCGCGGGGATGAGGCCGGTGCTCTTTTCGGTTTGCCGTTGGCGGTCAAGGATCTTTCGTTGACGAGGGGTCTGCGGACGACATTCGGCTCGCGCATTTATCAGGATTTCATCCCCGATTCAGACGAGCTTTACGTCGAGCGCTTCAGACAGGCAGGCGCCATCATTATTGGTAAGACGAATACACCCGAGTTTGGTGCTGGTTCGCAGACTTTCAACGAGGTTTTCGGTGCGACCCGCAATCCCTATGACTTGTCGAAGACCTGTGGTGGTAGCAGTGGCGGTGCTGCCGCGGCACTCGCGTGCGGGATGGTGCCTTTAGCCGATGGGACCGATCTGGGTGGTTCTTTGAGAAACCCGGCGAGCTTCTGCAACATCGTGGGTTTTCGACCTTCTCCCGGTCGGGTGCCGAAACTTGCTGCAAACGCGTGGAGCATGCTGTCGGTTCATGGGCCCATGGCCCGCACTGTCTCGGACCTTGCCTTTTTGCTCTCCGTCATGGCGGGCCCTGATCGACGAGATCCAATTTCGCTGGGTGAGCCCGGTTCCACGTTTCTACGCTCGTTGGATCGGACATTCAGGGGTACGCGGATCGCCTGGAGCGAGAACCTTGGCCGCTATCCGGTTGACCCGACCGTAAACCGTGTGTGCAACGCCTCACGACGGGTCTTTCAGGAGCTGGGTTGCGATATAGATGAGGGGACGCCAGATTTTTCCGGAGCCGACGAGATTTTCCAAACACTACGAGCCTGGGGTTTTGCCCAGGGTAGGCGGGACGATCTCGCGGCGCACCGCGGCTTGATGAAAGACACTGTAATCTGGAATACCGAGCTTGGACTTGACCTGACGGCGAGGGAAATCGCTGAAGCGCAAGTCGCAAGGACCGCATTGTTCAGGCGAGTGACGACGTTCCTGGAGGAATACGAGTTCCTCGTGCTTCCTGTGTCCCAGGTGCCCCCGTTTCCGGTGGAGGTCGAATGGCCCACAGAGATTGACGGGGTGCAGATGGAAACCTATATCGACTGGATGGCGACATGCTATGCGATCACCTGCACCGGTCTTCCTGCGATCTCGGTGCCCTGCGGGTTTACACAGGATGGTTTGCCCGTTGGTTTGCAGATTGTCGGGCGCCGGCATTGCGATTTTGAGGTACTGCAGATCGCCCACGCGTTTGAACAAGCGACACAATACTCTCGTATGCGCCCGCCTATCTCCGGATAGCAAAGGTGTCTATTGGGGCTCGGTTGCTATCTCCGGATCAGGTATTTCGAGTGGTATGATCAGTGTGGAGGAGACGCTAAACATGAACAATAACTACCTTCGTGTAACGATTTCGGTTCTGCTCTTGTGTTCGTCCGCCTACGCGGTAGCCCACCACTCATTCGCCGCTCAATACGATCCCGATAGGCCCATCACGCTTGGGGGCATCGTGACGAAGATCGAGTGGACCAATCCCCATGCGCGATTCTACATAGACGTCGAGGACGATAGCGGCAATGTCATAAACTGGAATCTCGAATTGGCCAGTCCGAATATATTGGTACGTAATGGTTGGACCCGAAACTTTGTAGAGCTAGGAGACGAGGTAACAGTTGAAGGAACCCTCGCGAGAGACGGTTCGAATATGATCAATGCCCTGTTGGTGTTTTTAGCCGACGGCACGCAAGTCATGGGTAACCGAGAATAAAGGGAGGCGATATGAAATATTTTGTTCCGACAGCTATTGTTTTTCTTTTCGGTTGCCCGTCGCTGGCCCAGGAAGGTCAGGGTCGAATAGAAGAGGGTGATTACTCTGACACATTTGCCCGGGCAGGCGGTGACCTGGTTTCCCAAATACCCGGCGAAGATGTTATGTCGATGCCCGCGCCAAGGTTGCCTGATGGGACGCCTGATTTTTCAGGGCTCTGGATGGGGTCAGGTCCCCATCGAGATATCCGGTTCGGCCTTCTGCCGGGGGAAGAGGTTGTGCTTTTACCTTGGGCGCAAGAGCTGATGGACTCTCGGATGTCCAGAGATGATCCTGAGGCTAACTGTTTGCCTACGGGAATACCGAGAATTGCGCCCTTTCCGTGGAGAATTGTCCAAGCACCTTTAAGTGGCAAAGCAACGCATTACTACTTTCTCTTTGAAGGCAATATCCATAGTTATCGCCAAATTTTTATGGATGGCCGGGAACATCCAGAGGATCCGGAGTTGTCTTGGTATGGGCACTCCATCGGGCACTGGGAAGGTGACACATTGGTTATAGACACTGTTGGTTTCAAAGGTGTTGAGACCTTTTGGTTCGATTTCCAGGGACACCCTCACACGACAGAACTTCGCACGGTTGAGCGTTATACACGAACGAACTTTGGGACACTGGAGAAAATCACCACGATTATCGATCCAGGGGCCTACGCTAAGCCGTTCACTATTCAGTTTGATGCGACACTTAGGCCTGGATGGGAAATAATGGAGTACGTCTGTAACGAGAATAACCAGGATGTTGAGCACATCGTAACGTCACCCAATATCCAAGATTTTCAAGAACGCGATTAACAAAAATTCAGTCCATTAAGGGTCGCCTAGATGCGGCCCTTTTCTATTCCGCTGTTTGGGTGCTTTTTTCCCGTCAGCCTGAGTAGAATCGTCCTATCGTGAGCGAAATCGCTGAAGATTCCGCAAAAGACTAAGATTAACGACGGAGGATAATCTATGCAGGATCTGCTTAATCGACGTGATTTTCTCGTTACCTCCTCTGCCGGGCTTACAGCGGTGGGAGCGACCCTCTCTTCCTTTCCGCTATCGTTAAATGCCCAGGGCAATCGGTCCGCATCGGTACCGCGCGGCACTTATGTGCGTGCTGACGCGGATATGGACCTTCTGTACCTGTCGGGGACTACGGCGCTTGATCTCTACCATCTGCACCCACACGTGCCGTATGAGATCACTATGCCGGATGACATCCGTGGCCAAACGCATATGTGCATGCGAAACCTGAAAGAAGTCCTGGACGATCAGGGGGTGACGTGGAGGGAGGTTGTTAAGGTCAATCGTTTCCAAACGGACATGTCGGAGTCAGAGGCTATCGAAGATGTTATGCATCAATACTTTGACTTTTGGGAGTGGTGGCCTGCGATGACTGCCATGCAGATCAGGAACTTAAGTTCCGCGCCCGCGCGGCTGGAACTCGAGCTCATTGCTGTGATTCCACGTGACGCCTGAAGCGCACGAAAACGAAACTAGGAAAAACGAACATGCCTATTCAAGTAGTTAACACAAGAAACGTCTTGAAGACGAGTTTCGCTGCCGGTATCCGCGTCAGCTCGGACATGGACACTCTTTTCTTATCCGGCGTAACGGCCCGCCCGCTGGATCTAGCTCCTGAGGAATCATTCGACTTTCCGGAGGATATCGATCAACAGACCCGCATGGTTCTGGACAATATCCAGGGCGTGCTCGATGAGGCGGGAATTACCTGGCGCGAAGTCATCAAGATCGTCAGGTTCTACACTGAATCGGGAGGTAACGCAGTTCGCGCGGAGTACCTTGGGGACTGGAATCCTTGCAGCACGACGCTCGGCGTCGAGCAGTTGCCGGAACAGGGCGCGAAGATCATGTACGACGTCACCGCCGTCGTACCGAGGACCTGAGAGCAAAGCGCGCGACCCAGGGGGTCAATTCGAGGCAATGATGGGTGGAGCGAGACCTTAGTCTATGAAGGACAGGCTAGCGCACCGTGTGAGAACAGGGGTTGTGCTGACCCTCTGCTTAGCGATTTCCAGCGCATGGTCCCAGGACGGCACCCTGCTGGTGGTAAACCGCCACTCCGAGGCGGGGAGCGTGTCTTTTTTTGATCTCGAGACCGAGACGGAAATTGCGCGTATTCCCGTTGGTCCAGGTTGGCCACATGAAGTCTCTGTCTCCCCTAACGGCCGTCTGGCGTTGACCGCGGAGTACGGAGAAAACGAACCAGGCCGCCGGGTGTTCGTCATCGACATTCCCAGGGCTCAGATTATCGGATCCATCGATATGGGTTCGGGGTCTAAGCCCCATGATTCTGTTTTCCTGCCGGACAACCGCCATGCTGTGGTTACGCTTGAGACCCAGGATAGGATTGCGATTGTTGATACGCAAAGACTCCGTATCTTGCGCACTTACCCGATTGGCAATGGTGCTCGGGAGGGGCACATGATCCACTTGAGCCCGGAGGGCGACAGGGTCTATGTGGGTGGCCGTTTGGGAGGAGGGACAGTTTCGGTGGTGTATCTGGATGAGGATAGAAATCCCACGGTGATCCAGACCGGACTCGGAGCCGAGGCGATCACCGTGACCCCCGACGGCGCCCATGTGTGGGTGATTAATCAGGACGAGAACACCATCTCTGTTATCGATCCCGACGCACTGGTCGAATTGGAGAAGTTCACGGCGGCCACCCAGCCTCGGCGACTCGCCAATCTGCCGGATGGGCGGATGGCCGTCGTTTACGGTAACCGCGAGACGGTTGGTATTCGAATCTTCGACACGCAAACGCGTGAGGTGCTGCATGATCTACCTATCCCCGGTGAAGAAGTGGGGGCTGGCGGCTTCGGATTTCTTGCCGTTGGCAACGCGGGATTCGTTAGTACGCGGCTCGATGGACGCATTCTCGTTTATGATTTTGCCGATCCTTCGGTGCCGCCGCAGACGTTGGTTTCCGGCCACGAGACGCCGGACGGCATGAACTGGACGCCATTGCGCGTTGGTGTATTCAATAGATAAGGGAAAAATCGATGGGCCACATCCTTTTGCTTTTACCGCTGCTCCTTTTCTCGAGTACTGCCACCGCTCATCATGCAGTGGCCGTCGCCTTCGATACCGAAAACCTCCAAACGATTGAGGGCGTGGTTACGGACGTCTTCTGGCGTAATCCGCATATTGTGCTCACGGTCGAGCGCACGCTAGACGGCGGCGGGGTAGATACCTGGAAAGCCGAGTCCGGTTCCACCAATGCGCTGCAACGGGTCGGTATCGGTCCGGACATCGTTTCGGTGGGTGATCGCGTATCGCTCTTCGGTGCGCTGTCCAGGCGTGGGTTAAACAGCATGGCTGCTTACACGATGACGTTGGCGGACGGCACGGAGGTGCCGCTGTGGCCGCAGCGGGCCGTGCGGATCGGTCGGGACGTCGCTCTAGCGCCGATCTCCGCTGCTGCTCAGGAGCTCGGCTCACGCGAAGCTCAGGGTATTTATCGGGTCTGGAGCCGAACCGGCACGGGGCTTGAGTCCTACCTACCGTACACGGATGCTGCGATCGCGGCTCGGGAGGCCTTCGATCCTCTGGGAGATGACCCCGCGCTGCTGTGTATCCCGCCAGGGATGCCGGCCATGATGAACAACCCCTATCCGATCGAGTTCGTGGACGAAGGGGACCGAATCTCATTGCGGCTTGAGGAGTGGGACGGTGTGCGGACAATTCACACGTCGGATGCCGCTGCCGCTGAGGGTCAGCCCCCCTCCTCCTACGGGTATTCGATCGGGCGTTGGGAAGGAAACACGCTGGTGGTCACGACAACTCGGATCAACGAGCCTTTTTTTGACGACATTGGCACGCCCCAAAGCGAGGCTATCGAAATCGTCGAGCGTTTCACTCTCAATGAAAGCGAGGACGAGCTGCAGTACCGGGTGGTATTGACGGACCCCGCTACCTTTACAGAGCCCGCAACGATGAGTGGGGTCTGGTTCTGGAAGCCCGGTGAGGAGATCAAACCGTTCGAGTGCGCTCTTCCCGACGCGTGAGC
>CAYLKA010000031.1:7782-27512 GCA_964384125.1 uncultured Gammaproteobacteria bacterium
AAGAGGGGATAGCACAGTGCGCACATTCCTACTATTTTCAATGTGGCTGGTCTCAGCCGTTGCGTTTGCTCAGGAGAAGGGTGGTGATGGGATCACCGGGCCGTACGACGTGGTGGCGGGTTGGCCCCAGGATGTCTGCGGTGACGGTTGGCAGCAGGGAGCCACCGGGGGCGTCTGGGCCCAGAGTGTTGACCGCATCTTCGTGCTACAGCGCGGTTGCCTACCGGAGCTAGAGCCGTCGAACTCCATCGTACCGGGACGAAACGCAGCCGGGTACTCGTTCACATCTAGTGATCCCGAAAGACACCCTCGTCGGGGGTGGCACCTATTTATCGTCGATCGTCACGGCACGGTGGTCGATAACTGGGATCACCTGGATGACATTATGATGCGGCCGCATCGCGTGGTCATAAATCCCCACGATCCCGAGAATCATATCTGGTTGATCGACGATGGCTCGCATCAGGTCCACAAGCTCACGAACGATGGCGAGATCGTCATGAGTCTCGGTGAGTGGAGTGTGTCGGGTGACGACGAGAGCCATTTCTACCGACCCACCGACATCACCTTTCTGGAGAACGGTGACTTCTTTATCAGCGATGGCTACGGGAATTCGCGTGTGATGAAGTTCAACGCTGACGGTGAGTTTCTGCTCACCTGGGGTGAGAACGGCACTGACCTGGGCCAGTTCCGCACGGTGCACGGCATTACCGTGGACGAGCAGGACCGCATTTACGTTGCCGATCGTGCGAACTCGCGTATCCAGATCTTCGATACGGAAGGCAACTTCCTGGACGTATGGAACGACATTGCCTATCCCTACTACATTCACATCTCGCAGGACCAGCATATGTGGATCGGGGATGGTCGTACCAATAAGATCCTGAAATACAATCTGGCCGGGCAGTTGCTGCACTCCTGGGGAACGTTTGGCACGCTTCCGGGTGCGTTTTGGGGGCCACATCAGTTCAGTGTCGATGAGGAGAGCAATCTCTACATCGCGGACGTGCACGTTGGTCGGGTCCAGAAATTTGCGCCCAAGGACAACGTCAATCCGGCACGCTTGATGGGTCAAAAACCCTAGGGCGTTCAACAGGAACTCCATCTGGGAGCCCGCCGAGCCAATGGCTCGGCGGGGCTCCGCTCGACCCTACTCGCCGGGCCGGGTCGTGCTTGGGAAACTCAACCCTGGGTATACCGAAATGAGCAGACTCTCAGTCCTGACATTGGCCCTGTCGATTGCAGCGTCCATTGGCCTAATTTCCAAACCATTGGGTGCAGCACCGTCCGTCTACCCGACGGGCACCACGATTTACGATCCCTCCCGGGCTTGGAGCGGTTACGTCGTTTTTCACACGCCGGGTCCTGGAGGCGCTGTGCTTATCGACATGAACGGCAGGGAGGTCAGGCGTTGGCCCGATCTCCGCGCCTCCCCCGGACCCTTTCGTGTGCTGCCAGGCGGCTATGTGATAAGCGGTACTGTTCCTCGCCCACCCCATCAGGAAACTGTGGCGCTGGTTCAGCAGGACTGGGAAGGAAACGAGGTCTGGCGGTTTGATCGGGCGGAGCAGGTCGAGACGGAGGATGGCGAGATGGTCTGGTCCTCCCGCCAGCACCATGACTGGCAGCGCGAGGGTAGCGCGGTCGGATATTTCGCGCCGGAGAGCGAGCCGTCCGTGGACGGTGGACGCACCTTGATCCTCGCGCACAAGAATGTCATGGCGCCGGCCGTGACGGACAAGCGTCTAGAGGACGACTATATCTACGAGGTTTCATGGAACGGCGAGGTGCTGTGGGAGTGGCTCGCGAGCGATCACATCGAGGAATTTGGTTTCTCCGAGGCGGCACGCAATGCGCTCTACCGTAACGCGGCTTGGAACGAGGAGCGGCAGAGTTCGGACTGGTTCCACATCAACTCGGCGTCTTATCTGGGCGAGAACCGCTGGTATGACGACGGCGACGAGCGCTTCCATCCGGACAATGTGATTATCAGTTCGAGAAACGCGAACATCGTTGCGATCATCGGTCGGACTGGGGAAATTGTGTGGAGGATCGGGCCTGACTATCGTGAGTCGGCGGCAATGCTCGAACTCGGTCAGATCAGCGGACAGCACCATCCCCACATCATCCCGAAGGGTCTACCGGGCGCCGGGAATCTGATGATCTTCGATAACGGTGGAAGAGCCGGCTACGGTGCGCCGAACCCAAGCGCGCCGGGTGGTACTAACGCCGTCACTCGCTACCACTCTCGGGTCGTCGAGCTAAACCCGTTGACTCTGGAGAAGCTCTGGGAGTACTCGATCCCTGGTGGTAGGAATTTTCAATTCTTTAGCTATAACGTGAGCATGGCTCAGCGATTACCTAACGGCAACACGTTCATCACCGAAGGAGCGGCTGGTCGCCTGTTTGAGGTGACGCCCGAGAACGAGATTGTGTGGGAGTACATGAGCCCATATTTCAATCCTAATGGCAACGGCAGAAACAACATCTATAGAGCGTACCGAGTACCTTACGAGTGGGTCCCACAGCTGGACCGACCGGAGGAGCGACAGGTTGTTCCGCCCGAGCTGAGCGAGTTTCGTATCGAGCCACAGTAGCGGCTACCCTTGTGAAAAGGTGGGCTCTGTTAGCCCATTCGCTCGACGAGCCAGAGCGCAAGTCCTGGGAACCGTATTAAAAGCGCCAGGATGAGAAGTTCACCAAGGACGAACGGGAAGACACCACGAAAGATATCTTCCATAGGCACATCGGGCGCCACCCGGCGCATGACGAAAACGTTCGCACCGATGGGGGGCGTGATCAGTGCAAGCTCAGCCATGATCACGAGGAAGACGCCAAACCAGACAGGGTCAATGCCAAGTTCAATGACCACCGGTAGGATGAACGGAATGGTTAAAACCAGCATTCCGAACACGTCGAGCATGGCGCCGAGCACGAAGTAGAGCAAAACGAGCACAACGAGAAATCCCGTACGTCCGAGCTCGGCGGCAATGATCAGGTCAACCAGCGCATCCGTGAGGTTTGTGACTGCCAGGAAGCGCGCAACCATGTAGCCGCCAACGATGATGAGGAAGATCATCGTGCTGATCAGTGCGGCGCCTCGTAATGCTGCGCTGATAGCTGTCCAGCTCAGTTTGCGTTGCAGCAGTGCGATAGCCAGCACGCCGGCGCAGCCCACGCCGGACGCTTCCGTCGGCGTAAAAATTCCCGCGTAGATGCCACCAATGATCAGCACGAACAACGCCGTGACAGGACCCAGCCGGGTGATCGCGAGTGCTCGCTCGCGCCAAGAGGCGCGGGGGCCTTTCGGACCTAGAACTGGGTTGACTACGCAACGAACCAGGATG
Source organism: uncultured Gammaproteobacteria bacterium (assembly GCA_964384125.1). Classification (GTDB taxonomy): domain Bacteria; phylum Pseudomonadota; class Gammaproteobacteria; order Steroidobacterales; family Rariloculaceae; genus UBA6522. The sequence continues at coordinate 11,130 of CAYLKA010000031.1, forward strand.
ATCGAGGAAAACATAAGAGCTGTGATCACGCCCGGAATGATGCCCGCAATAAACAGTGCGCCGATGGATGTCTCCGTCATGACGCCATAGAAAATGAAAATCAGGCTTGGTGGTATCAGGATGCCTAGAGTTCCGGATGCCGCTAGTGCTCCGGTGGCAAGCCGGGAGTCGTATTTGAAGCGACGCATCTCAGGCATGACAATCGTGCCCATAGTGGCTACCGTGGCGATGCTTGATCCCGTCACGGCTCCGAATCCACCACATGCGAGCACCGAGGAGATTGCCATTCCACCCGGAACGCGCCCGACCCATTTGCGGAGCCCCTCGTAGAGGTCGCTGGCGAGGCCTGCGTGATAAAACAGCTGACCCATTAACACGAACAGTGGGACAGCGACGAAAATAAAATCTCGTCCGTGCTCCCAGGGGATCAACGCGGCATGTGCCATGGTTGGCGCCGGTCCTTCGACGATCCACAATCCGATGACGCCGGTAAAGGCCATCGCGAATGCTATCGGTACCCCGACGGCCAGTAGGGCCAATAGCAGAATGACGCCCAGGATGCCGACGTAGATCAGATCCATGGGTTGGACGCCTCGCTCCCGTTCGTTGGTGCGGCGCGCGGATTCGCCACGAGTCGTGCCGAGAATACGATACCGCAGGCTGCCACGAACACCATGAATGGCCACAACTGCACGTTCAAATCTTCACCGGTTTCTGTGGTCACGTACATGTAGCGTGCAAAGAGAAAGGCTTGCGCACTGAGCAGAGAGAAGAACACGAACCCGGCCAATGCGGAGAGCACGTCTGCGACGCTGCGCCATTGAGGAGACATTCGCGTATGGATGATTTCCATACGAATGTGAAACCCTCGATCCCAGGCGTGAGGAAGCGCGGAAAACAGAGTGATCAGCAATAGCAGTCCATTAGCATCTCGGCTCCATTGCAGCGGCGCATTGAAGAGGTAGCGCAGTACCACTTCCAATGTTACGAGCGCTAACAATGTCGGCAACGCGCCGTAAACACCGATGTTATAGAGCCATCGGGATGCGCGTTGCGACCAGCGATCGAGCGCCGTCATGATCACAAATCGATAATTCCCTGCGTTGGTGAGTTGATGATGCGATCGTTAATTTGTTCATCGGTGAGCGCAGCATACTCGGCCGCCAGTGCCTCCAGATCGGCCACGACCTCTCGCGCCGGCAGCCCCTCGGCTTCGTTTTGAGCGATGTAGCGTTCTTTAAGCGGTGTGACTCTTTGGCGCCAGCGCTCGAGCTCGTCTCCATCCAGATCGAACACCTCCACTCCGGAGTCCCGCAGCGTCGCGAACGCATGTGCGTGCCCTGGTCCGCTGTAGAAGTTCTGTACTGCAATCTGACTCCTGATGCGCAGCAGTTGATAAAAACTCGCCCTAAGATCATCAGGTAGTGCGTCGAAGCTTTGGCGATTGAGGCAGTAATGCAGGATGAGTACGTTAATGTCGACCCGTGTGTAATACGGTCCGATCTCGTGGAGTCGGTAGGCGACGATGTCCGAGGGAGACAGTGAAACCGCGTCTATGACGCCTCGCTGAAACGCGGGATAGGTTTCGGCTGCGGCGATCGCGACAGGCGCTGCGCCGAGCTCGCGGAAAATCTCTGCTGTGAGACCACCCGTTGCCCGGATTTTGATTCCGTTCAGATCCTCCAGACTACGAATGGGCGTTTTGGAGATGATGTTGTAAGGGCTCGTGCAATCACAATGGGCAAAGTACACACCCATGCGCTCAAACTCCGACTTGAAGTGCTTCGGGTAAAGTTCTTCGACCACGAGGCTTGCAACCTGAGGACTCGAGAAGAGAAACGGCAGTTGCGACGCGTGTAGTAGTCTGAAGCTGCCAGGTTGGTAGGTAATGTAGGAGTGGGTGTAATCGGTGATGCCCGTCACTGCTGCCTTGAATCCGTCTATTGGACCGTGGAGGAGTTTATCCGTGAAGGGCGCAAGCCTCAGTCGACCTTCGGTCTCGCGCTCGACGAGTTCGGCGAAGGGCACAAAGCCTTGAGTGTAGAGCCCATGTGACCTCGGGGCGTGTGATGTGTAACGGAGCGTTATCGGTTCCTCCGTCAAGTCCCGGCGCCCCGCGATGAAAGGCGCGGCCACACCCAGGCCGGTTAATGAGGTCACCAGGTTGCGGCGCGTGTGATCGACAGTCGGGTTTGGATCGTCACTCGTCATGCGAGTGATCATAGGGCAGGCAACACCTAATTAAAAAGGCTCCTACGGATGGAGAACCGCCAGGAACCTCCAGATACCGTCTATGTAAGCGCGCTCATCCTGGATATGGGCGTCATTGTGAGAACCACGAAGTGTTAGCAGCGTGTGTGCCGCAGGGGCGGCCTCGAAGATTTCTCTACCGTGATGATAGGGAATAATTTCGTCATCGCGACTGTGAACGACGAGAATGGGACAGCTTACGTCTCTGACGTAATCTTTGGTGGCATGCTGTAGTCGGCTCAACCACTGAACCGGCAACCATGGATAGAACTCTTTTGCGATATCGGGTACGGACGTGAAGGAGGATTCCACGATGAGTGCCAGCGGCGCCTGCTTGCTTGCCAGGTGAGCTGCGACGGAAGCTCCTAAGGAGCGGCCGAAAACGATAATGTCCTGAGGTCGCACGCCACGCGTATCGGTGAGGTAACGCCACGCCGCGTCTGCGTCACTGTAGAGACCATGTTCAGTCGTTCTGCCTCCGCTTTGCCCGTAGCCTCTATAGTCGATGATGAAGACCGACATCTCGAGGTTCCGGAACTGTCTTATTGATTCAAGACGATGGGAGATGTTGCCGGCGTTACCGTGGAAGAATAGCAGTACACGTCCCGTTCCCCCGGGCACGAACCAGCCGTGTAGAGTGACGCCATCATCCGTCTCGATGGAGACATCCTCGTAGTCCATGCGTTCGGCGCCCGGCGTCACCGTCAGTGCGCGCCCCGGCACGTTGGGCAGATACAGCATGCGGTCCTGCATGAGGTAAATGGCCGCCAGGACGAGCGTATAGCCTGCGGCGAGGAGTGCGAAGAACTTCAGCATGGCTCTGATCGTAAGCTAGGGGAGTCAGTAGGCTCCTTCTCGTTGCCGTTCCGCCGCGTTCATTGGCGCGCATATTAGGTCCGTCACTCCCGAGAAAATGCCGTACCAGCCAAAAAAAGTGATCCTGTCCGGAGACTCGCGCTTGAAAATTTTGACGTCGCTGATCCAGGGCGCTGTATATGTCGTTGGGTCATAGAGCGTCATCTGCATCTCGATCGTGTCTGCGTCGACCCTTCTGTAGCGCTCCTCGATCCGTGCGGTGAAGCCCTTCACGTTCCCTGAGGTGTCGAGCCAGGCCCGCTCATCCATACCTGCGGTCGTCACGACCAACTCGTCACCCTCCCACTCCGCAACCGAGTGTCCGTACCAGGAGGGTCCGATGTTGTCCATGTTCTCCGGGGACGGAGTCTCTCTCCCATCCATCCAGAATTCCCGCAGTGTGCGTCCACGCTGGTGAAGTTGCAGGATTCTGCCGTCGATATGGACGAATTCCCACGTTCGTGGTGCGGTGTCAAACATGACACGGGGGAAACCACGCGGATTGCAGGCGAAGGCCGGGTCGTTAGAGATGGCAGGATCGTCGACTGCCGGCACTCTGGGATCGGAGCTATGGGTCGGGATACGTGTCAGATAAATCTCCAGACCCTCGGGTGTTATTTCCGGCCTATCTGGACCGAACGGAACCACGCCCCCACCCCCGCCAGAGCCGTACCAGACCCCTGTAAGGTCACGAGTATCGTAATTCTGCGCTAGCCCAACTGGGAACTGAAGCAACAGCAACGCAAGAACGAGCAATGCCCGCAGATGCAGCATGAGTGCCCTCTTCTAGTCGATATTTGCGCCGCGGACGAAGATGACTGTCCCGTCCTCCAAGACAATTCTCTGGCAGAGCCCGATCGTGTTGTCTTCGGTGCCCGGATTGACGTAGGCCGTGACCTTTTGCCCCGGCCTTAGGACGTTGCGGTGATAGCCCAAGCGGGCCAGCGTGCTGACGTTGCTGTGCTCTATCACCCAGGTGACGGGTTCGCCCTGCTCATCCTCGACGTCGATTAGTATGGCCACATGGGGATTGCGCCACACGAACTCCTGAATAGTGCCATCCAGCGCGATTTCCGAATCCATGTCGTATCGCGTACCGCGGCCGTGGTGCGCCAGAGTGAACTCGTTGAGGAGGAAAAGGCCCGCTGACAACGTAATGAACAGACGTAACTTATTCATTTTCCCTCCCCCTGAGTTATCTGTTTTTCAGCAGCATACGGTTACGATCGCGGTTTTCCAATCCGAGATTTCCAGCGGCGGCCCGCTCCTCAATTCATAGCTGGTTTCCGCAATCATAAGGTTGGAGCTGAATATCGGGTTGCCACACCCAGTATCGAGTGAAGTTCAGCGTTTCCGTGAAAGTTTCGGGATCTGTGATGGTCACCCGGTAGTTCAGCCGGTCCTGTGCTTCGTTCATGGAAAATTCTTCAACCAGTTGGATCGCGTTGCTCGTCGGTGTGCCGTCCCCGTAGAGGATGGCACCCTCGATTCTCTCGGTCTCGACGATCAAGGTTTCGCCTTCCCACCGACCCTGCGAGTAGCCGAGCGGGGAGTGGTTGTTCGGCATGGATGTACTTGGCTCACCAATGTGAATGAGCCGCTCCAGGTCGAACTCCTCGATTCGAATCAGCAGGTCGTCCCCACGCGTTTCGAACTTGATCGGGTAGGCCGAGCCCATGATGTAAGGCATCGGTTTGGCGGTACATTCCGAATAGGGGCTTGAGCGTGGATCCCAACGTGCTTTCAGTATCTGCGCCGCGGCCGTGAGCGGGTAGTCGCCGGCGCCGTAGAGCGGATAAGCCTCGCGATCGTGGAAGATGGGGCTCCAAACGCGGAAGATGCCCTCGGCAGCGCGACGGCCTTCTTGAGCGCGGGCTTCGTCGGCTGTCCGCTCATAGAGAATTCCCTGCAGCCCTGCCTCCCAGTAGGGTTCCGATACGGCTCTCAATAGGACCTCACGTCCGTCGTCCAGCAGCATGTTCTGAGCGAACATTTCAGGCACGCCTCGTAACGAGGATTGCCCCGCCAGTCGCACTTGGGCGCCGACTGCAAAGAAATCTCGATCCACACCACGGAGCCGGAGGGTGCTCACGGAGCCGGTCTCGATCTCCCACTCCACGCTTTCCCCATTCTCGTCCTCCACTTCCACGGTAAAGGTGGGATGGGGATTCCGCCAGCGCAACGAGGTCACAACGCCTTCAATCTCGACCAGATTCTCTTCGTCGTAGATGCCGACACTGCTGTGATGGCCATGCGTCGTTTGGACTAGAAGCAGCGAACAGCAGCATAGGATATAGCGCAAGATGACTCTCCTTAGACCTTATCGAATTATTCCACAGCCGAATTCTACCCCTTCCCAAGGTGGGCTGAGCAGACTCCTGACAAGAAAATCGCACATCCGGTTCCGAGAGGTCGCTCGGTCATGCTGGTAGGTTGCTAGAATCGGAACTGGTCGCAGCCGTCTTGGAGAATCGGCTCTGGAGGTAGTGACCTTGGAGAACGTGAGGAGTAAAGACATGACTCAATCCAGGGATTCGAAAGAGGCGCCGAAAAAGGCGTCGATCGAGCGCCGGCAGTTCCTCCAGCACGGCACACTGGCTGGTGCGGCGGCACTCATTGGCTCGACCGGGTCTGCCCCAACGCAGGCTCAGTCCAGCGAGGGTGCTGAAGAGCGTCCCGCTACGACACCAGTTATGACCGCGGAAGCCGAGGCGACGCCGCCCCAAGATGTGCGGGTGCTCGGGACGAATGAGCGCAGCGGTTCCGATTTCATGGTCGATGTTTTGAAGTCACTGGACTTCGACTACGTGTGCGCCAACCCCGGATCGAGTTTTCGGGGATTGCATGAGTCGCTCATAAACTACGGTGGTAACGAGAGCCCGGAGCTCATCACTTGCTGTCACGAGGAATCCTCTGTCGCGATGGCGCATGGGTACTTCAAGGCCGAGGGTAAGCCACTCGCCGTCATGGCTCACGGAACTGTGGGTCTTCAGCATGCCGCGATGGCGATCTACAACGCCTGGTGCGACCGTGTGCCGGTCTACGTGATTCTCGGTAACCACAACGATGCCGCGCTCCGCCGAGCGGCGGAGTGGTATCACGGCGTGCAGGACGCGGCCGACATGGTCCGTGATTACACAAAATGGGACGATACGCCCTGGTCCCTAGGTCATTTTTCAGAGTCGGCGGTGCGCGCTTACAAGGTCGCGATGACGCCGCCAATGGCTCCCGTGGTTATGGTCGTCGACGGCCATTTGCAAGAAGAACCGATTTCCAAGGACGCAGGGTTACACATCCCGCGGCTCACGATTCCTGTGCTGCCGCAAGGTGAGTCTGCAGCGGTAGAAGAGGCTGCGCGAATGCTCGTCGAAGCGGAGTTCCCGGTACTCGTGGCTGACCGCGCTGCACGCACACCGGCGGGGATGGCTCTACTGGTGGAACTCGCCGAAACCCTCCAGGCGGCTGTGATCGATCGAGGTAGCCGTTTGAACTTCCCGACGCGCCATCCCCTCAACCAGACCCACCGCTACTCTAATGGGCCGCCGCCGATGAATCGGCCAATAATCTCTGAGGCCGATGTGATCCTTGGTCTAGAGGTGATGGATTTCTGGTCGACCGTGAACACGTTGCGCGATCAGTTGCACCGCTCTGTTACCCGAGTGGCAAAGCCCGACGCGAAGCTCATCTCTATCACCACGAGTGATCTCTACATCCGCTCGAACTATCAGGACTTCCGGCGTATGCAGGAGGTGGATCTTGCGATCGCAGCCGATGCGGAAGCTACGCTTCCTTCCCTCATTGAAGCTGTGAACCGACTCACCACGGGCGCCCGGCGGCGGGCGTTCGCCGAGCGGGGCCGTAGGCTCGCGGAGGCCAGCCGGATCTCGGATGAGAACGCACGCATTGCGGCAAGCTATGCCTGGGATGCGAGCCCGGTTAGTACGGCGCGGCTGTGCGCGGAGATTTGGGCCCAGATAAAGAATGAGGATTGGTCCTTGGTTTCGAGCTATTACAGTGATGGGGGAGGTTGGCCTAGGCAATTGTGGGACTTCGACAAGTCTTATCAGTGGCTCGGGCACGCGGGCGGTGGTGGTATCGGCTATGGCGCACCGGCCGCGGTGGGTGGAGCGCTCGCTAATCGTCGACACGGGCGGTTCTCGGTCGCTATCCAGACGGACGGCGACCTTATGTACGCGCCGGGAGCACTCTGGACGGCAGCCCACCATCGAATTCCACTTCTTAGCGTGATGCACAACAATCGCGCTTATCACATGGAGGTTATGCACGTGCAACGCATGTGTAATGCGCGCAATCGTGGAATCGATCGCGCACAAATAGGTAGCGAGCTTGTTGATCCTCACATCAACTACGCCAAAATGGCGGAATCGATGGGTCTGTATTCGGAGGGTCCTATCGATAACCCGGGGGATCTGGGGCCCGCACTGGAACGTGCCATTGCCGTCGTCAAGCGGGGTGAGCCCGCTCTAGTCGACGTCGTTACCCAAGTACGATGAGGTTGAAGATGGCGACCGTGGAACTGCGGGGGATCGTTATCGCGACGATTCTAGTTTCCTTATTCTCCTCGAAACTGCATGCGCAAGAGGCAGCAGGCCGGGACCGGTACGCGGGTTTCGGCTGTGCAAATTGTCACGGCGAGCGAGGGGAGGGGGCGTCGCTCGGGCCTGGTGTTGCGACGGGAGTGCTCAGCTTGGAGGAATTCACTGTATACCTTAGGCAACCGACGGGTACCATGCCGGCATATCCGAGCGATGCCATCTCCGACGAGGCGGTCGCTGAGATATACGCTTATCTGATGCCCGACACACCACCGAGCCAACCTGCCGGGAGGGTTGATGTGGGCGCCGAGCTTTACCGTAACACCGGTTGTTACGAGTGCCACTCCAATGAGGCTCAGGGAGGTGCGCAAGGCCCGCGTATTGGGCCCAACCCGGTCTCCTTTCCTCGGTTTACCTGGTACGTTAGAAACCCCAGCGGTAGCATGCCGACCTACACCGATTCGGTGATGTCGGATCAGGATTTGGCCGACGTATATGCTTTCTTGGAAGCTCGTGCGCAGCCACCCGAGGTGAGCAGTATCCCGCTGCTCGCGCCTTAACTCGGTTGGGCAAGAATGATGCGATGCATTAGCCGTTACGTATGCATCGGCCGGCTGTCCTGCGGGGTTTCGCCCCGCTGATGCATTCCGTAGTCGCGGCTGACTGCCGCGATGCGTAGGCGGTAATCGGAGAAGATGGATTCCCGGCCCTTACGCTGAGCTTCTCGGTGCTCGGTGATATTGCGCCACTCGGTGATGGCTTCTTCGTCTCGCCAGAACGATAGCGACAGGATTTTTCCTGGCTGAGTGAGGCTTTCGAATCGTTCGATGGAAATAAATCCGTCGATTTCGTCGACCAACGGTCGCAGCTCACCAGCGATCCCTAGATACTCATCCTCTTTGCCAGCTTGGGGCTCGACTTCGAAAATCACTGCAATCATTTTTCCTTCTCCGAAACCGATGGAAACTGAGTGAGTCGAGTTTGTTTTACTGCAGCTCGTATAGGCTAGCGTTATCCGGGTTGCACTCGAACGGCATCGGTTCGCGATCGGGTGCGTAGGCCCACACCATGCTGCCCGTCATGGGGTCAACCATGTATTCCGGATCTTCGACCCAGTAGTCGATTAGCAACCGGCTACCGTCCTCGATCAATTGATATCTTTCGATGCTGTGTTTCTGCGCGCCCGAGGGTATTCCGCTCCGGTTTCCTGCTCGGTTGTCGGCGTAGAGCGTTGTGTCCACCACCAGGACATCGTTTTCCCACCAAGCGATGGAATGTCCTTGATTGGTGCGTTCACCATTCTCCGGATGGCCGCGACCGTCGGTGTAGAAGGTGCGCTCTACTTGAAAGAGTTCGGTTCTAACCAGAATTCTGTCATCGAGAATCTCGATTTCATTCAGGTAAGGTGCTGCGACGATAGTTGGCAGGGGAAAGGGAACACAGTCTGAGGTGGGGTTATCCGCTTCAGTGTAGGCGGCCTGAGCGGTAGCACCATTCTCGGTTAGTCTCCCATAAACAAAACTACGGGTTTCGAAACCCGCTAGACCATCCCAGGTACCGGCTATGCTCGTGGCACGAGCACTCGACTCGCGGGTGCCCGACCTCGGTGTCAAGAAAACACCATCCGCTTTGGTGAGGGATACCAGTAGGCCGTGGTTTCGTTGCGTGTTCCGATCTGGATTCACCCTTACCGTTACCGGGTCTCCCGGTTCGAGGATCGTTGAGGACCAACCGCTTCGCGTCATTATTGGCGTGGGGTCTCCCTCGAGCTGCCACTCGGCCAACCCCCCGTTCTCATCCGGTGTTTCAACGTAGATGTAAACATGCGGGTTTCTCCAATCGTAACGGGTCACGGTGCCCTGCATCGTGACGAACGAATTCATATCGAATATTCCCGTAAAACCGTGATGAGCTGAAACTGGCGTTACAACCCAACACGCCGCGATGAAAAAGCCGTAACTGCTGCGCATGATTCACCTATTGTTAAAGTGTAAGCCCAATCGATTATTTCCTCGACGGCCAGGTTCGATTCTACCGAGTTCGAGCTAGAGCCCCAACGCTGACGCGCTTAGGGGCTTGGTTGAAGGGTATTATCAAGATTGAACTACCCTGGATCCCAAGGGTACTGAGCGTGTCTTCGACCCAAGCAATGGCGATCAGAGGGGTGCAGAGTGTCAGGTCAACACGTTCTCAGGGGCAGGATCCCCTTGCGAAGTGCTCGCCTGAAGAGCAAGGTCGGATGGAGTGGAAGACCTGAGAGATTGCTGGGTAGGTGAGTTGACCGTTGGCGGTTATTTGAGTGCAGGCGATCGCCGAGCTCCGGTCCGCGTGCGCGCTTTCGAGTCATTGGGGTGATTGAGGAGGGTGACCATGAAAGCTAAACGACTTGCAGTCATCGGCACACTCAGTGCTTTGCTCGGCCAGTGGTGCGGCGCGGCATTGGGCCACCACTCCATCGCCGTGACGTTCGATACAGAGCGAATGCTAGAGATTCAGGGGGAGGTCACGCGCATACTTTGGAGAAATCCCCATATCCGACTCGTTGTCCGCACTTCCCTAGGCGAAGCGCAAGCCGATTGGAACATCGAAGGTGGTGCCGTGAGCCGCCTGTCCCGATGGGGCGTTGGCGAGGGCATGCTGGAGATCGGGGATACGATCACTCTTGCGGGCTTTCCATCCAAGCGCCGCTCCAATGAGTTGTACGCGCAAAATCTGCTGTTGCCGGACGGGCGGGAAGTGCTCATGGACTACCGCTCACCTGCCCGTTGGCGCGATGATGCCATCGGTGGACAACGACTCTCCACGGGGGCAAGTAATTCGTCTCTGGGGATCTTCCGTGTTTGGACGAGTGACGGCCAACCCTATGACAAGGAGGTCGACAGCTACCCGCTCACCGGCGCGGCACGAGCAGCCCAAGAGGCCTGGGATCCCGTGCAAGACAATCCCTATTTCGGTTGCATGCCGAAGGGTATGCCCACGATTATGCAGCAGCCTTTTCCGATAGAGTTTACTGACCAGGGCGATGAGATTCATTTGCACATCGAGGAATACGATCTCATTCGCGTAATTTCCATGCGAGAAGGCTCGACGAGTTCGTCAGTTCCGCCGACCATACTTGGCGACTCGGTTGGTTACTGGGAGGATGAGTCGCTGGTGGTGACGACGACGAACATCGACTGGCCCTACTCATTCGGACAGGTTGGGATACCCCAGAGCGATGAAGTCGATCTCGTCGAGCCTAATACGAACATGGAAGCTAGAGGTCGGCTCGAATATGAAATTACTTCGATTGATCCTGTGACGTATGCGGAGCCGCTAACTCTGATGAAGTTCTTCCTCTGGGTGCCTGGGCTTGAGCTATTGCCTTACGAATGTACTGACGGTTAATCACTGATCCGTCTTTCAGGGCACGGGTTATATTGACGCTCGCGGTTCGCGGCCGAACGCAGACGTTCGAAGGAACACGAGCAATGAGGGGGCTATGAAGAAGGTTGAGAAAGAGGAAATTATTGAACAGCTCCTTAAGAAGGGGGTAGATCGTCCGTGTCCTAGGTGTGGCAATGACGCCATTACGCTCGTCGATGGTTTTTTCAACCAAACGGTTCAGGACGATGCCTCGGACTTTGTGATCGGTGGTGCGAGTATTCCTACTATCGTTACCGCTTGCACGAATTGTGGCTTTCTCTCTCAACACGCACTTGGCGTTCTTGGGCTCCTTCCTCATCAGTTGTGGGACTAGTTCGCTGGCTCGCTGAGACTCTGTCATGTCTTAGGGGAGAATCATGTTTGCTCAACGCAGTTTTTTTGAGAATCTAGTTGGGATTGTTGTAGGAGGTCTGCTTCTCCTATCGAACATTGCATTGGGACACCACTCCATTTCGCCGTTCGACAGGGAGTCGATACAGGAATTAGAAGGAACGGTTTCCTCGGTTCAATGGATAAACCCTCATATCCGATTGACGATTCGAGTTGGTGATGAGGAGTGGGAGGTGGAGGGCGATTCTCCCAACGCGGCGGAACGACAAGGGTTGACCCGAGAGTCGATGCAAGTGGGTGACGAGGTGCGTCTAGCGGGATGGCCCTCCACGCTTGGGCGCAGAGAGGTGTTTTTGACAAACATACTCATCGACGGAGCGGAGACCGTCGTTATGGATCTCAACCTCCCCCTGGTCTTCACCCAATCGGAAGAAGCACCTTTCGTTGATCCGGCGGAAGCGGACCCTGACCGTGGTATTTTTCGCGTTTGGAGTAGTTCTGGTGAGCTTTACCAGCTGAGAAGCCCATACGTGCTCACGCCTGCGGCGGAGGCTGCGCGAGCGGACTGGGAACCGTATACCGACCAGCTCGCACTTCGCTGTGTTGCTCCCGGCATGCCCAACGCCATTCTCAATCCCTACCCCATCGAAATTATTGATAGGGGGGATCAGATCCTCATTCGGATTGAGGAATGGGAAGCGGTTAGGACTGTCGATATGGTTTCGGAAACGATCCCGGAGGACGCGTCCGGTAGTCTTTTGGGTTATTCAGTGGGACGCTGGGAAGACGATCGTACGCTGGTGGTCGAGACCGGAAGGGTAGATTTTCCGTATCTTGACGACGCTGGTACTCCGATGAGCAACGACGCCAGAATGATTGAACGCTTTTCGCTCAGCCAGGATGGCAATGAGCTCGACTACGAGATCGCGGTTACGGATTCCGAGAACCTGGTTGAACCGGTGGTTTGGGTTGCTGCATGGACCTGGATTCCCGGGACCATCATTAGACCTTACGAGTGCGAAGTGGAGTAATAGTTGGGGTGTGGCCGCAAAACGCCGACGTTCCTGTGATTTGATATCCAGTAGAATCTGTTGCTAAGAAAAACTCCAATCTTGGGGAGGGTATATATGGGTCAAGGTCGACGAGCGTCAGCACTATGGGCGGCAGCATTGATAATCGCTGTCACTCCCGTTCTTCTTAAGGCAGCCCCTAGCGTCTATCCAACTGGTACTACGATCTATCAACCTGACAGGACGTGGAATGGCTATACGGTGCTCAACTCCAGCCTCTCGGAGGTTGTGTTAATCGACATGAACGGAAATGAGCTTCACCGCTGGGACGGCATGCGCGGTTATCCGCCGAGGCTGCTTCCGGGTGGGTATCTCTTGGGTGGGCTAGGTACGCGAAACCCCCACTTGGAGACTATTACCTTTGCTCAACTGGATTGGGATGGGAACATCGTTTGGAAGTATGACGGCGCCGAGGAGGTGCGGCTTGAAAATGGCGATACTGTTTTGTCTGCCCGCCAGCATCATGATTGGCAGCGAGAAGGCAGCCCGGTCGGCTATTACGCCCCCGGTGCCGAACCAATGGTGGATGGTGGGCGAACGCTTGTTCTTTCTCACAAAAATCTGATTAACACCAACGTTACCGACAAGCGTTTGGAAGACGACTACATCTTCGAGGTGTCTTGGGATGGCGAGGTGCTCTGGGAGTGGTTGGCCAGCGATCATATACAAGAGCTCGGCTTCTCCGAGGACGCCCGCAACGCTATCTACCGGTCCGTGCCATGGCATGAGGGTCGTCAGAGCGCGGACTGGATACACTTGAACAGCGCGACCTATATCGGCCCCAATCGCTGGTACCAGGCTGGTGATGAGCGTTTTCACCCTGACAACATCATCATCAGTAGCCGTACCGCTAATATCGTTGCGATTATCGAACGGGCGACTGGTGCGATTGTTTGGCGAATGGGCCCTGACTATCGGGAATCTAGCGCATTACAGGAACTCGGCCAGGTAATCGGTCAACACCACCCGCATATCATTCCGGAAGGGTTGCCCGGAGCCGGGAATCTGCTGTTATTCGACAATGGTGGCAACGCAGGTTACGGACCCGGTACCCCGAGTGCTCCAACCGGAGTGAATAACGTTACTCGGATGAACTCTAGGGTTCTCGAGATCAATCCGGTCACATTCGAAAAAGTCTGGGAGTACTCGATTGCGGGGTTGCCGGGATTCCTCTTCTACAGCACCTTCGTGAGTTCCGCCCAACGTTTGCTCAATGGCAACACTCTGATTACCGAGGGCGTGGTGGGTCGGGTCTTCGAGGTCACTCCGGGGAATGAGATCGTCTGGGAATATATGAATCCTCACTTCGACGAGAACGGGGCGCCCAATCTCGTCTATAGGGCCTATCGTGTTCCCTACGAGTGGGTGCCGAGACTGCCTCAGCCCGAAGAGCGGGCCGTGGTCCCACCGGATCTCGGCGGGTTTCGTATTCCATCCCAGGACCAATGAGGTTCGGCTGGATCTTAATGTGGCCCTCTAGATTGTTGCGCTCTTTTGTTCAACGTCTGATAGCATTCTGACCGGCGGATAACTGGGTAACGACTATTGTGAAGCTGACGCTAGTAATCGCTGTTACGCTCGGCGCTGCATCCGCGGCGCAGGCGCAGTTTCATTCCGACCGGTTATCTAGCGATCACCTGAGTGTCATGGCGCCGTCCGCACGCGTGAACGGCGCTCCGGGCGACATGCGCATAGTGGAGACTTCATGTCCGTCGCTGCCCATGGCGGATGCGCGTCGGCGCATCCTCAACATCGCCGTTCAGGAGTGGGGTTTCTTTGGTTTCAACGTGCTGGATCAGACGAATCTGGAGGAGTCGGACTCGAGAGATCGATCCCGGCGCCGGGGCTCAAGGCTCAGCCCGGAAGAATCAGCGCGTGTGGCGGACTCCATTGCTGGCTACTGGTCCATTACTTCGGATGGCGATTGGATTCTCAGACGGCAAAACGATGTGTGGAAGGGTTTCAGCGGAGTCACCGCCCGGTGGCGTGATCCATGGTCGGCAGCATTTATCTCCTGGGTCATGTGCGAGGGGGGTTTCGGCGAGTTGAGTCAGTTTCGTCGAGCGATCGCCCACCATTCCTACATAGATCAGGCGATTGAGGCTCGTGATGACGGTCGGTCTAAGGCGGCTTACGTCGCTCACGATGTGGGTGAGTTGCCGCTTGAGCCAGGAGACCTCGTTTGCTCCGCGCGCAGGGCGGCCTATCGCTCGATCGCCGATAGGGCGAAAAAGATCGGAGACGGTATTCGTTCCCATTGCGATATTGTGATGAAGGTAGACGAATCGAAAGATCGGATCCTAGTCATCGGCGGAAATGTGCGTGGTGCGGTGCGCTTGAAGCTGCTCGCCGCAACCTTTGATCGTGGCTCCGGCCCTGAACCTTTGGTTCGTTCGGTTGGTCGCGGAAGACGCACTATCTTTGCCCACCTTAAGCTCCGCGCCGATTCGATCGAGGCAGACGCGTTTGAAAACAGCCCAACAATGAGAGCGCTCAGCGAGCAGGGAGGGGGGCCGGCGTGGTTACGCCATCGGCTGCAGGCTGAGGCTAGCTCCGTGTTCGACCAACACTATTCCTCGCGTTGAAGATTTAGCAAAGACGCTACCGTTAACTCGTTTCGTTTTAGAGTTTTAGAGCCTTGTGCTGCACAACACCGGAGGATCGACATGACTGACGGAGACGTAAGGTTTTCTGAGTACAGCGAGATAGTCACGTCCGTTGAGGAGATTCGAGCCACGATAGCTGAGCCCACACAGGCGAGTGTTGATAAGGTGATTGACCGTTTGGATGATTATTGTCGGGCCATCATCGCAAAATCCCCTTTCATCATGATTGCCTCCGCAAATCCCGATGGACAGCCCGATATTTCTCCGAAGGGAGATCCATTGGGTTTCGTTCGAGTTTTAGACGAGAAGCACCTGGCTATTCCAGAGCGGCCTGGAAATCGACGGTTGGATACGTTTATTAACCTCCTAGACAATCCGAATGTGGCGATTATCTTTATGATCCCGGGCAAGGGGGAGACCTTGCGCGTTAAGGGTGAGGCACGAATCGTGCGGGACGAGGCGTTGCGAGAGACCATGGCAGTTAAAGAGCGGATCCCCGAGTTTGCGGTGGTCGTACACGTCGAGCAGGCGATGATGCACTGTCCTAAGAGCATCGTTCGATCAAAACTTTGGGAGCCCGATGCTTGGCCGGACCATTCTGATACGCCGTCTATTGCCGAAACCTCTGTGGCGCATGCAAACCTAGATATGACGCCGGAAGAGTACAGAGCGAGCATGGTTGCTGCTGGTAGGGCCAAACTGTACTAGAGCGCTATGGGGACTCGCTCCCTATCGATGTATTCGCTGTGGCATTTGGTCTGTCCAGGCACGTTTTCTGGTGCGGCCTTGTGAGCGGAATTTCGTGTAGGATGAACCGAAATCATAAATTCATTTTCGGGTAGCAGAACGTGATATTGCGCATGGGACTTCGAGGTACGGTTTGCGCCGCGCTCGTTGTACTCGGTACCCACACTACGGTGCTTTGGGGTCAGTCGACAGACTACGTCTCGTCTCGGGCTGCGGACGGACAGCCGGACCTCAACGGAATTTGGCAAGCGCTGAACACAGCAAACTATGATCTTCAGGGTCATCCCGCGCGACCGGCCATGGCACTGATGCCCACACCTCGCAGTGGTGAGCCTCCGGGAACCGGTCGAGCGACCCCGGGCGCGCTTCCGGCGCCCGCGGTGCGAGCATTGGGTGCAGTCGGTGGGGTGCCAGCGGGGCAGGGCGTTGTTACGGGCGACGAGATTCCCTATCAACCGTGGGCGGCGGCACAAAAGCAGGAGAATGCAGAACACTGGTTGGAACGCGATCCCGAGATCAAGTGCTTCCTGCCCGGTGTGCCCC
>CAYLKA010000032.1:0-27344 GCA_964384125.1 uncultured Gammaproteobacteria bacterium
CCTCCTCTAAGACTAGCGAACACCCCCGGCCGGAAAAACCGAATACGGACGACTTCAACTAGCCTTTCCGGAATTGCTCCCTCGCAGATAGGCAAGGAGACCGAGTGAGGCCTCCTCTACGAGATCGAGAACTTCCTCGAAACCGGTGCTGCCCCCGTAGTATGGATCCGGGACATTTCTGCTCTCGACCTGCGACGCAAAATCCATGAACAGCCTGACGCGTTCATGGTGCTCGGACGGACTTATCTCCAAGAGCAGCGCGTAATTGAGTTCGTCCATGGCGATTACGAGATCAAAAATCCGAAAGTCATCCTCCGTCACCCGTCGGGCACGTTGCGTGCTGAGATCGATCCCACGGCGTTCCGCCGCGAGGCAGGCCCGCGAGTCGGGGGGCTCACCCACGTGGTAGGCGTGTGTACCCGCCGAATCAACTCTGATCGAGACCTCAGGCGCCTGATCTTCGAGGATCTTTCGAAAGACGCCTTCGGCCGTGGGTGAACGACAGATGTTGCCCATGCACACGAACAGTATCTGCTGAGATTCCGTAGTTTCCATCATCTGTCTTCAAGCTCTTGGCGAACCGCTTCTAGATCTTCTGCGGTCTCGACGTGCCGAGAAGGTTTTTCACACGCTCCCGCAACAACAATCGGCAATCCGAGCCACAACGCCCGAAGTTGCTCGAGCCCTTCAATAACCTCGATCTCACAGGGCGGTGTCCCGGCAAGCTTCTTCAGTGCCCCGACGCGATACGCGTATATACCAACGTGGCGTGACGCCCGAGGGCGATCACCACCCCTCGGAAACGGGATCGACGCTCGGCTGAAATACAGCGCTCGCCCTTCACGGTCCGTGACGACCTTAGCCACGTTGGGATCATCCCATTCCGCATCAGATACCAGCGGTGTCACTAACGTCGCCATCTCTGCCCCCGAATTCTTTTCTAACACGGCAGCTACCTGAGTGACGAGGGCAGGTGGCAGTCCAGGCTCATCCCCCTGAACATTGACCACGATTCGTGCGTCAGACCATTCAAACCGCTCCGCCAGCTCTGCAATGCGATCCGTGCCACTCTCGTGGTCGGTACGAGTCAACTCCACGTGCGCGCCGAACTGAGCGCAAACCTTCAAAATACGCTCGTCATCTGTCGCTATGATGACTTCAGCGGCTTCGCTTGCGATCGCCTGCTCATAGACCCGTTGGATCATGGTCTTGCCATTGATGTCCGCTAAGGGTTTTCCTGGTAGTCGAGTGGAAGCGTAACGCGCCGGGATTACAGCAGTGAACTTCTTTGCCATTTCAAAGATCTCGCACAACTCGACGCATCAGGCGCTGGCCATCCTCGGCATCAAACTCGAGTTTAATAGGAACACACCAGACATTTTCTCGGGCAAACCCCTCGCACTTCACGGCATCCTTCTCGGTCACGAAGACTGGACGAGCGTCATCGAACTCTAACTCGGCGCCGGTCAACTTGGTGTGGTCCGGCAACGGGTGAGGCAACACATGAACCCCGGCGTCCTCCAAAAGATCGAAAAACCTCTGCGGGTTACCGATCCCCGCGACCGCGTGAACTTCAGCGTCGCGAAACTCCGCCAATAATTTCTGTTCGGAACCGGCGACCTGGTACAGAGGCTGAGCCGCCGGCTGCACCCGAAAGACGTCCGCGTGCCCCCAGCTCCCCCCATTAACAACTATTGCATCGACATCAGCGATTCGTCCCTTGAATTCTCTCAATGGGCCTGCAGGCAGACAGAAGCCATCCCCGAGACCCCGTTGGCCATCAATTACAGCGATCGCCAACGTACGATCAAGCGCGTAGTGCTGCATTCCGTCGTCCGCCAAGAGAACATCGAGCTGTTCTGCACTAATCAAAGCCTTCGCGGCAGCGACCCGGTCCGGGCTGACCATCACCGGACAACCGGTCGCGCGGGCGATGAGCACCGGCTCATCCCCCACTAACCCGGGGTCGCTTGCGGTGCTCACTCGCTGAGGCCAGTTCTCCGCAGCGCCACCGTAGCCTCGACTGACGATGCCCACCCGGTATCCACACGACTTCAGCTCACCAGCTAACCAAATAACAACAGGCGTTTTGCCACTTCCACCGACCGTCAGATTGCCAACCACGATGACCGGAAGCGGCAGAGTAGTCACCGGTTTTATACCAAGCCTGTAAACGAGTCGCCGAATTTCCATGACGACACCATAGATCCCGCCGATCGGCCACAGCAGCCATTTCAACGGATTGGGGCGATACCAGAGCCAATCTGTGAATCGCATTAGGATCAGCTGCACCAGGTGCCCCTAACCCGAAAACTGCATTCGATGGAGGCCGCTATAAACACCGTCCTCCGCGACCAGTTCTTCGTGCGTTCCTTGCTCAACCACAATGCCTTCCTGAAGAACGATGATGCGATCCGCATTCTCGACCGTGGATAGCCTGTGAGCGATCACCAATGTAGTCCGTCCGACCATTAACGTCTCCAGTGCCCCCTGAATACGTCTTTCCGATTCAGTATCGAGAGCGGACGTCGCCTCATCTAGTATCAAGACGGGTGCGTCCTTAAGTAGAGCTCGGGCAATTGCGATTCTTTGCCTTTGTCCGCCGGACAGGAGCCTTCCGCGCTCACCAACCCGGGAGTCCAGACCGTCGGGAAGCTCAGCTGCGAAATCCATCACGTATGCCGCCTCCGCGGCGGCTTCGACGGCGGTTCTTGGCGAGTCGGCCAATACTCCGTAAGCGATGTTGTTGGCAATGGTATCGTCAAACAGGATGATATCCTGACTAACGAGGCTGATCTGGCGCCGTAGATCCTTAAGCTGATACTCGGGAATGCTAACGCCGTCCAAGAGCACCTCGCCGTCGTCCACGTCATAGAATCGCGGCAATAGTCCGACCAGTGTCGACTTGCCGCTACCCGAGCGCCCCACGATCGCAACGGTGGTTCCCGACGCCGCACGGAAGCTCACACCTGCGAGCACACGGCCCTTGCTCTCGTCGTACGCAAACGAGGCATTACGGAACTCTACGTCTCCGCGGGCCCGCCCTAAGGTTACCGTGCCCGCGTCCGGTTCGGCGGGCTCGTCCAGCGTCTCGAATAGGGTAATCCCCGCGGCGATGCCTCTCTGCAGAGCTGCATTGATATTCGTGATTCGCTTAAGGGGCGCAAGCAACATACCCATCGCCGTCAAAAAACCCAGGAATACAGAAGCGTCCATACCCGGTATCAGAGTGCCGGAAAATGCGACGGCAATCATCGCGCTCACAGCAATGGTCAGCGTGTATTGCGTCAAGGTATCCCCGCCAGCTCCCACCGCGAGGAGCTTCATGAATTGCCTACGGTTACGCTCATTGATCTCAGCAAACTGGCGCTGTTGATATTCCTGTCCTTCGAACACCTTGACGATGCGGTGACCCGCGAGCGCCTCCTCCGTAACCCGCGTGGCATCGCCCATGGATGTCTGGATACGAGTCCCATACCGCCTGAAAGCTTTGCTCATCAGCGCAATCAGTCCGGCAACGATCGGTGCCGTGACGGCCACCATCATGGTTAGCAGTGGACTGAAATAGATCATTGCTCCAACGAGAACGATGATCGTCATCGAATCTCTAACGCTAACGACTACTACGCTAGAAATGGCCTCGGCCACCTGCTCCGTGTTGTAGGTGAGCTTGGATATCAGCCCACCAGAGGAATTTCGGTCGTAATAACGCGTTGGCAGTTCCGTGTAATGGCGAAAAATCCGCGCACGCAGATCGCGAACTACAGATCTTCCAAGCCAACCGAGGCCGTAGACGGCAACAAAATCGGCAGATCCCCGAACGAGGAATGTGATCAGCAGGCCCAAAGGGATTAGTAAAGAACCCGAGCGGTCGTCTCTCTCAAGCGTCTCGACAACCTGACTCATCAATAACGGAACGTAAGCGTTCGCAGCAGCAACAAGAATCATGGCGATCACAGCGCCCGGAATCACCTTCCAATGCGGTATGACGTAGCGCAATAGACGTCGATAAACCGTGACGACGTTTGATCGAGAGTGTGACATGCGGTCAGGCCTCAGGCGTTGTCACCGTGGCAATATTGATTTCAACAAACCCCAATTGTCCCAAGACATCCATTGCGGTAACGACGGCTTGGTGCGTCGTCTGAGCATCTGCCCTGATAAAGACAGGCAGCTCACGATTGTCTTCGATGAACCGCGCGATAGCCGCACGCAGTGTACCTCGCTGATTGTTCACCAACAGCTGGCCATTTACGATATAGCTCCCTTCTTCAGTTACGGCGATTTCCAGCACGTCCACCGCCGGCGCAACGACATCCACTTCGGTCTGCGCTTGTGGCAAACGCAGACTGATCTCCGCTTCACGGACGAAGCTAGTGGACACCATGAAAAAAACCAGGAGAAGAAGGACGACGTCTATTAGAGACGTCAAATTAATTTCAGGCTCTTCTTTTGAGCTGCTTCGAAGATTCATTCTCGATGACCTCTGTACGCTGGTGTTGCAGCAACGCTTCGAGAAACTTCATTGCCTCCTTTTCCATACGCACCACCAGAGCGTCTACCCGGCCACGAAGATATCGGTAACCGATTAGCGATGGGATAGCTACCGTTAGACCAGCGGCCGTCGTAATCAGAGCTTCAGAGATCCCGCCCGCCAGAACACCTGGATCACCCACACCATGAGCAGTAATTGCGGCGAAAACCTTCACCATACCGATGACCGTGCCGAGCAACCCAAGCAACGGTGAGATGACCGCGATGGTCCCTAACGGGTTCAGGTAGCGCTCCATCTCGTAAACCACATGTCGCCCGGTGTCTTCGATGCCCTCCTTGGCGATCTCCCTACCCGCATCCCGATTTGCCAGGCCGGCGGCAAGCACCTGTCCGAGCGGCGAACTCTGGTGCAGCATTTGCACGCGCTCAGAGTCGAGCCTATCCGCCTTAACCCAATGCCACGCCTGAACCGTGAGGTCTTTTGGGAGAACCCGTTTCTGCTGAAGGGTCCACAGCCGCTCCATAATGATGGCTGCGGCTACCATGGAGCAGGCGATGATGGGCAACATCAACCAGCCGCCGGCCTGCACGATCTCCAGCATGTAGTACCCGAAAACTCACCGATAGGCCGGCGAACTATAGCGTGCCCGCTCTGAGCCCACAAACCGCACGAACTAAAGAGCAGAAGTACGGCATAAAACCTAGAGATTATGTGTGCGCTAACACTGATGTTAAACGGGAGGAAAGGTATGATCACAGATCCCTAGTGCCGATTGGGAAACAACAGATGGGTCGACTCGAGAGGAGAATCTTTGCCTGGCTACTGCCGACCTTCATTGCGGGCTGTGGAAACGAGCCATCGATCGATCCAGACAACACCAACGACTTGCGGCCCAACGTGATCCTGATCGTCGCCGACGACATGGGGTACAACGAGCTAGGCGCCTGGGGCAGCGAGATCGCAACGCCCAACCTCGACGAGCTGGCCTTGGGCGGATTGCGATTTACGAACTTTCACGCCGCACCAAGCTGTGCACCAGCACGCGCCATGTTGCTGTCCGGCACCTCCAATCACCAGGCAGGTATCGGATCCATGGCTATTAAGCGCGCCTATGACAGCTCACGTGAGTTGGACCCCAATACCCTTGGGCTCGGCCATCCGGGCTACGAGGGTCATCTCAGCGAACGCGTTGCGGCTCTTCCAGAGATCCTTCGATCTGCCGGTTACCACACTTACATGACAGGAAAATGGGACCTTGGTAGAGCGTTGAACAGCTCGCACATGCCCGCACAACGAGGCTTCGAATCGTCGTTCATCCTGACCACGGGGACATCTGTGCATCTTGGTTTCCCCAATGGTGAGGCGCATGGAGGCGTCCGGAGGGCGGATACCCTCCCCTATCAGGAAAATGGAGTGTCGGTGGCAAAGCTGCCCGAAGACTTTTTTTCCTCTGCTATGTTCACGGACAAGCTCATCGAATACATCGACGAGAATCGAGACGATGGACAACCGTTTTTCGCTTGGCTTGCGTATACGGCACCTCATTCACCTATCCAAGTCCCCGATGATTGGCGTAACCGCTATGCTGGCCGCTACGAAGAGGGCTACGAGATCATTAGAGATCGCCGGTTTTCCAGGGCAAAGGAACTGGGAATCTTTCCCCCAGAGCTCGACCTTTCACACTACGAATCGTCAGCCACGGGCTGGGAATCGCTGAGCGAGCACGAGCGGCAGGTGCAGAGTCGTTTAATGGAGCTCTATGCCGCCATGCTGGAGAACATGGACTATCACGTCGGTCGCCTCCTTACCTATCTGGAAGAAACGTCGCAGCTCGAGAACACGGTGATTCTCTTCATGTCTGACAACGGCGCCGCAGGCGGAGGCATCCCCACGAGAATCTACTTCACACCGGATGATAGTCTCGAGAACATGGGACGCTACGACTCCTGGCTAAACTACGGTCGTGGCTGGGCCGAAGCGGCGACCGCCCCCTGGCGCAGTACCAAAGGGAGCATGGCTGAAGGGGGCACACGTGTGGCCGCATTCATTAACCACAACGCAATCGACAATCCCGGCGGGTTGGATCACGGTTACCTTACTTTCATGGACGTAACGCCGACCATCCTCGAGATCACCGGCACCTCCCCCCCCGAGGGCACCTTCCAAGGTCGTGAGGTCGTCCCAATGATCGGCCACTCGTTCTGGGCGCGCGCGTTGGGGGGTACCGATCTCGTGCACGGTCCCGATGATCCAATTGGCTCAGAGTTGCACGGTAACCGCGCGCTTGTTCGCGGTGACTGGAAGATTCTATTTTCGGCGGCCACGGGGAAGTGGGAGCTCTTCAATCTCGCGGACGACCCCGGAGAAAGCGACGATCTCGCGTTGCAGCAGCCGGAACTGCTGGCCGAACTGATCGAATCCTGGGACCAGTTTGCAGAAGAGACCGGCGTAGTCTACTGAGACGCTCCATCATCACCAGACGCCGAGCAGGTAACTCCGAATGCTTAGGCGGGTCTCGTCAATGTGCCGTCCTTCAGCTCCAAAACACTATCCATGCGAGCAGCAAGATCAGGATCGTGTGTCACGACAACCAGACTAGTACCCAGGGCCTCATTGAGTTCGAGCATGAGTTCAAAGACCAGCGTACCGGTGGGCCTGTCGAGATTACCGGTTGGCTCGTCGGCCAGCACGACCGCTGGCCTGGTCACTAATGCCCGAGCAACCGCGGTTCGCTGACGCTCACCGCCGGAGAGCTGGCCGGGACGATGCTCTAAACGTTCAGCCAATCCGACACGACCGAGCAACTCCGCCGCACGCTCAGAAGCTACTTGGGGGGCGTCGCCCCGCACCAAGAGTGGCATGGCGACATTCTCAAGCGCCGTGAATTCCGGGAGCAGATGGTGGAATTGGTAAACGAAACCTAACGCTCGATTTCGGAGTATGCCCTTCTGAGTATTGCTCAACGAGGTCATGGCCTCACCGGATACCCAAACCTCACCCGTCGTGGGTTCGTCCAGGCCCCCGAGGAGCTGTAGAAGTGTGCTCTTACCAGAGCCCGACGCGCCCACAATCGCAACACGATCACCCGCACCAACATCAAAATCCACGGCCCGCAGTACCTCCAAGCGGCGTCCGGCCTCCTCAAACGTCTTGACCAGGCCACGAACCCGAAGAACCACATCACCCGGGGACGCAGACTTATTCATGACGTAATGCCTCAACCGGAGGCTGGCGAGACGCACTGATCGCCGGATAGAGTGTGGCAAGGATAGCGAGAAATATCGCTAGACCCCCAATTTGAGCAACTTCGGGCAGCCGGACTTGGGTTGGCAGGTCGCTGATTAAATAAACCTCCTCGGCCAATAGATCGATCCCGAATACGTTCTCGCTGAACGCCACTATTGCGCCCAGCTGGGTGGCAACTAGTGCCCCAAGCGCCAGGCCGACCAGGGTCCCGACAACACCGATGAGCGTACCCTGCGCCGCGAACACCGTGAGAATACTTCTCGGGGTCGCACCAAAGCTCTGCAAGATCGCAATATCACCGCGTTTATCGCGGACAACCATGACAAGAGTGGAAACAATATTGAACACGGCGACTGCAATCACCATGGAGAGAATAACGAACATGATCGATTTAGTGATCTGAATAGAGCGGAAGAAGTTGCTATGTTGTCGACTCCAGTCGCTGATGTAGTAACCGCCTCCCAGCTCCCGGGCAAACTCCGCCGATACGCTTCCCGCTAGAAAGATGTCCGCAACCGTAAGCCTCAATCCCGTAGCTTCACCGCCGGTGCGAAACAGCAGTGCCGCATCCTGCAGGTTCACGTAGATCAAGCCACGGTCGTATTCGAACATGCCAGCTTCAAACAATCCTGCAACTTCGAAGCGCCGCATTCTCGGGACAAGCCCGGCCGGCGTTACCCGTCCCTGAGCCAACACCAACACAAAGGAATCCCCGACACCTATGCCCAGCTCCTCAGCCAGACTGGTGCCAATCAGCGATCTGAAGCTTCCCGCTTCCAGGGCCTCGAGACTCCCCGCCTGCAGCAATTCGGCAATCGTAGAGACATCACGCTCCAAGGTCGGATCGATGCCACGCACGCGAACGCCAGCAAGCCTCTCATCCACGATGGTCAGCCCCTGGCCGTCGACGTACGGAGCAGCACCGGTGACGTCTGGTCTCGCCAACGCGCGCTCCCGCACCACCGGCCAATCCTCCAAACTCTCATCGATCCCACTCACTGTTGCGTGCGACACAATACTCAGAATTCGCTGCTGCAATTCGTTCTCAAACCCGTTCATTACGGATAACACGATGACTAATACCGCAACAGCCAGACCAATCCCTACCATAGAAACCAGAGAGATCAACGAGATAAAGCCATTTTTGGCATGGGCGCGAAGATAGCGCAGGGCCAAGGAAATTTCGTAAGGCTGCTTAATCATCACTCGTACCTGAGCGCCTCTGCCGGCGCTACCGCAGCCGCGCGCCGTGACGGATAGATCGTAGCGATCACGGCAACGAGAAAAGCAAGTACGGGAATAACAATGACATCCACCAGGCGAATCTCGGATGGAATCTCCGTAACGTAATAGACGTCACCGGGCATAATCTGGAAGTTAAATGTGAGCTCAAGCCAGGGCACAATGGTTTCGACATTGACCGCCAGTGCGACCCCTAGCACAACACCGATGAGTGTCCCGACAAGCCCCAAGAGGGATCCTTGTACCATAAATACCCGGGCGACACGGGCAGACTCCAGTCCGTAGGTCCGAAGTATTGCAATGTCCTTCTGCTTATCAGTGACCACCATCATCAGCGATGCAACGATGTTGAACGCAGCAACCGCCACTATGAGCAACAGCAAAAACGTCATCATGGTTTTCTCGATTCTGATAGCCCGAAAATAATTACTATTCTCGAGCGTCCAGTCGGAGTACTCCAATGAAGGCTGCGTGGCTTCGATGGCGGCCTGAAACTGCCCGACTTGGAGCGGGTCGTGCATGCGAACCGCCAGACCTTCGGCTCGACCCTGGAGTCCTTTAAGTTGACTCGCATCACTCAGGTGCACCAAAGCGAGGCTGGCATCGTGGTCCTGAATCCCCGCCTCGAACAGCCCGCTCACCAGAAAACTGCTAAGTCGAGGTGTGAACCGACCGTTCTCGAACTGCGGTACCAGCAGGTTGACGCGATCCCCCACACCCACACCCAAGTTCAGAGCGAGTATGCGCCCCAGCACGATCCGGCGCGCATTCGCCTCCAGGTCGGCCAGGCTACCGAGCCTGAAAAAGCGTTCGAACTGAGAAGCCGTAGCCTCCTCGGACGGCAAGATGCCGCGCACTATGGCTGGGCTGAGATTGGCGCCAGATCCCAACATGCCCTCCAGAGCCACGTAGGGCGAAGCCCCTACAACACCGGGCTGCTCCAGCACTTGCGCACGAGCGCTCTGCCAATCCTCAAAACCGGCGCCCGGTTGAGAAAGGCTTGCGTGGGCGGTCATGCTCAGGAGGCGCGTACGCAGCTCCGCCTCAAAACCGTTCATGACCGATAGGATCACGATCAGCGCGGCCACACCCAAACCGATGCCCAGCAGAGAAGCCAGGCTTATAAAGGAGACAAAGCCTCTGCGCGCGCGGGCCTGAACGTAGCGCAGCCCGATGAAGCACTCAAGGGGACGGAACATCACCAACAATTAAAACACAGCGGTCTGCACTAGTCGTCCAGATCCACCAAGAGCTCTCGCTCCAGGGTCACACCGTCCGTCGTGACAGAGGCGCCGAGCGCATAAACCTCGACCCCCAAGTCGACCGCGCGCCTCAGTGCCCGACCGTAGACTGGATCAATCTCATCTGCAGGCCTGACTCGCTGGACATCAGCACGCTGGACACAAAAACAAAGCGCTCCCCTCTGCCCTCGCCCCACACACTCCGCTAACTCCTCCACGTGCCGAGTCGCGCGCGCACTCACGGCGTCCGGGAAGAAACCGCAGCCGTCTTTGGACACCGCAGTAACATTCTTGACCTCCAGGTAACAGTCGGGTTCCTGGGGATGCTCACTCAACAAAAAATCGATTCGAGAACGCGTCCCTTCGACTTTTACCTCTCTGCGTATCCGACCAAAGCCTTCGAGCGTGGGGATAAGGCCTCTCGCAAGCGCCTCAGCCACCAACGCATTGCTCCGCCCCGTGTTGATACCTACGAGCACCGAGGCCCGTGCCTCAACCAGCTCCCAACCTAGCGGGTACTTCCGTTTCGGGTTGTCCACTGGCAACAACCAAACGGTAGACCCTGACGCCTGACACCCCAACATTGATCCCGTGTTCGGGCAATGGACCGTAGTTTCGCTGCCGTCGGCCAAAACCACGTCGGCCAAAAAACGCTTATAGCGCCTAACAAGCTCTCCGCGAATCAATGGGGCTTCAAATTTCATAGATAAACCGATCAGTTATTCTGAAAACCTGAGAACTTCGACATAACCCCCAGACTGGCGACCCCTAGAGTTATCCCGTCTGAGCCGAGTGCTAAAGTCAATCGACGCTCTCTCGACGCAGTGGTCCGACCCGCAGCCCATTTTAGCCGTGTCCCGCGGCAAGTGCGTCCGAGCCAAATCAGCCGGTATGGGATAATTCCGCCTTTGCGCCAGGATGAGGCACCGAGTGGAGACGGATTTCCCTATCTTCCAAATGCCGGTTCCGACGGTCGAAGGATCCGGGTCCATTCATTGGGGGCAGCTCTACGGCTCAGCTCAAGGATTAGCCGTAAGCGACGTGCTCGCGAAACATCACGGCTCGGTCTGCGTCATCACCGCTTCCGCCACCGCAGCGGACCGCCTCGAGCGCGAGCTAAACTTTTTCGCCCCAGAGAACGGCGCGCGACGCTTCTCCGACTATGAGACGCTGCCCTATGATGCGTTCTCCCCGCCCCAGGATCTGCTTGCCGAACGGCTTTCCTCCCTCTATCACCTAGCCATCGGCGCACAGGGAATTCTGATCGTCAATGCTCAGGCGCTTCTCACCCGATTGCCACCGGCCGAATTTGTCAGCGCCCGATCGATGGTTCTCCAAGTCGGCGAACGTCTGGACGGTCAGGCCCTGCGAATCCGACTCGTCAATCACGGGTATCTGCACGTGGAGCAGGTACTCGATCCAGGGGACTTCGCCGTAAGGGGCTCACTGATCGATATTTACCCCACCGGAGCCGACGATCCCGTGCGCATCGATCTATTCGATGAGGAAATCGAGAACCTGCGGTTGTTCGATCCGCACACTCAGCTGAGCACAAAAGAAGTTCGGAGCATCCGCATCCTGCCAGCTCGGGAGTTTCCGTTCGACGACACCGCCATCCGAGGTTTCAGGGAGCGATTCCGGGATCACCTGCCGGGCGAACCGGGACGCTCAGCCGTCTACCGAGACATCTCCGAGGCGCAGCTACCTGCGGGTATCGAGTACTACCTTCCACTGTTCTTCGACTCCACCGCATCTCTGCTCGACTATTTCTCCCCCAACACACTTGTGGTGCTGACGGAAGGTGCACTGGCGGGCCTTGAATCGGGATGGTCCCTCATCCAGGAACGGTATGAGCAACTCAGTGGTGACATCGAGCGTCCCATCCTCCCTCCAGAGATGGCATTCTGGACACCGCAAAACCTTCGAGCCGGAATCAAACAGTTTCCAAGACTCGAGCTCACCAGTCACGAACTCGAAGTGGTGGACGATACGCGCTTCAACGCGCAAACAGCTCATCCGTTGAGCACAGCGACGGCCAAACAGCAAGACGTCATCGCCCGTTGGCTCGAACCCACAACGGATGTCCGAACACTCCTGGTTACCTCATCACCGGGACGACGCGAGGTCCTCTCAGAACTTCTTGCAGCTCGTGGCCTAACGCCATCATTAGTCAAGAACTGGCATGACTTCCTGAGCTCCAAGCGGTCTCTATGCCTCGCGGTTGGCGAGATCGAACTGGGGCTAGCACTGCCCGACAGGTCACTGCGGGTCCTCACGGCCGAGGAGCTCGGTCTGGATCGACCGCAACAGCGTAACCGTCGGCGGCGACCCGCTCGGGACCCGGACGCGATCGTAAAAGAGCTAACCGATCTCAGGATCGGTGCGCCGGTGGTGCACGAAGAGTACGGCATCGGTCGTTATCTCGGGCTTGCGAATCTTGAAATCGACAGTGTCCCGACCGAGTTCCTGGTGCTGGAGTACGCAGATGCCGACAAGCTCTACGTGCCTGTCCACAATCTGCATCTGGTAACGCGCTACACAGGTGCATCTCCCGAGCAGGCGCCACTCCATCGGCTCGGTTCGGATCAATGGCTCAAGGCCAGGCGCAAGGCAGCTGCACAAGCGCGAGACGTCGCCGCGGAGTTGCTGGCGCTCTACGCCCAACGTGCCGCGCGGCGGGGTATCGCTTTTCCGCTCTCCGAGGAGATGTATCAGCGCTTCACGCTGGAATTTCCATTTCAGGAAACCGACGATCAGATTAAAGCCGTTCAGGAGACACTCGAGGACCTCTTGAGGGAGCAACCCATGGATCGGGTCATCTGCGGCGATGTGGGTTTCGGAAAAACCGAAGTCGCATTGCGGGCTGCGTTCGTCGCAGTGCAAGCAGGCTATCAGGTCGGTTTGCTCGTGCCAACCACGCTGCTCGCGCAGCAACATCATCGAACGTTCTCCGACCGTTTCGCAGACTGGCCGATTCGCGTCGAGCTGCTATCCCGATTCAGGAATAGCAAAGAGAGCCAGGAAGTGATCGAGGGTCTCTCAAACGGTACCGTGGACATCGTGATCGGCACCCACAGGCTCTTAAGCGGCGATATCCAGTTCAAACAGCTCGGTCTCATCGTCGTGGATGAGGAGCACCGCTTCGGTGTTAGACACAAGGAGCGGCTCAAAACCCTGCGTGCGGAAGTCGACATGCTGACGCTCACCGCAACACCAATTCCGAGAACATTGAACATGACGCTCGGTGGGCTCCGTGATCTTTCCCTCATAGCCACACCACCCGCAGAACGGCTCTCGGTAAAGACGTTTGTCGGTGAGTGGAGTGATCAGTCGATACGCGAGGCCGTCTTGCGAGAGCTGCGCCGCGGCGGCCAAACTTATTTCGTCCACAACAGGGTACAGGACATCAATGGGGTTGCGGCCAATCTCGAAAAGCTGCTGCCCGAGGCAGCGGTCCAGGTCGCCCACGGTCAGATGGCTGAGCGGACGCTGGAGCGTGTCATGCTCGACTTCTATCACCGAAAATTCAACCTGCTGGTCTGCAGTACCATCATCGAGAGTGGGATCGACATTCCTACAGCGAACACCATCATCATCAATCAAGCAGATCGACTGGGACTAGCCCAGCTACATCAACTCCGGGGGCGTGTCGGTCGGTCCCACCATCAAGCGTACGCGTACTTAATCGCCCCCCCGGCTCGAGTGCTCACGGCCGACGCAGCAAAACGACTCGAGGCCATTGAAGCTCTAGAGGAGCTAGGTTCCGGGTTCACGCTGGCCACACATGACCTGGAAATCCGCGGAGCTGGTGAATTGCTGGGCGAAGAACAGAGCGGTCAAATTCAGGCCATCGGATTCGCCCTCTACAACGACTTACTGGCGCGGGCCGTCGCCTCGTTGCGGGAGAACCGGGAGCCGAAGCTGGAATATCCTCTTGAGCATGGATCCGAGATAGAAATTGGCCTACCGGCACTCATCCCCGAGAGCTATATGCCCGACGTGCACATGCGCCTCGTGCACTACAAGAGGATCGCAGGCGCCACTTCCGAAGAAGCGCTGCGGGAACTACAGGTCGAGTTCATCAACCGTTTCGGCTTGCTTCCAACGGCGACTCGAACACTCTTCGATCTGACGCGACTCAAGCTCATAGCACAGTCATTGGGCGTGAAAAAGATACGCGCGCAAAACACGGGAGGGGTATTAGAGTTCGGGGAACACTCCGCCGTCGACCCGGTCCTCCTAGTGAACCTCGTCGAAGATGAGCCGGAGTCCTTCCGCCTAGACGGTCCCTTCAAGCTGCGTTTCAAATGGTCGCTCGACTCAGATGAGCAGCGTCCGGCCTCCGTGAACGAGCTGCTAACCCGCCTAGGCGCAATGAATGGAGACTCCGCCGCTGCCTAAACGCCGAACTCGGGCCGCCGTTTCTCAACGAACGAGGTAATGGCTTCCTGCCCATCCATGGACTGCGACGTCTCAGCCATTACGTCAGTAGCCAGGTCGTAGGCACCAGCCGTATCCAGGTCCATATGACGATATAAGGCCTGCTTACCTTTCCCCTTAGAATATCGGCTACCCCGGGTAGCTCTCTCAAGCAGTGCGCGAGTTTCCGCGGCAACGTCCGAGTCCGGCACGACGCGGTTGATCAGCCCCCAATCTAACGCCGTATGTGCATCGATCGAGTCACCCGTGAGCAGCATTTCGACCGCGCGCTTTCGACCAACTGCGCGCACCAGTGCCACACCGGGTGTGTGGCAAAACCATCCACCGCCGCCGCCGGGCATCTGAAACCGCACGGACTCGCCCGCCACGGCGAGATCACAAGAGGCAACGAGCTGACAGCCAGCAGCGGTTGCCAATCCCTCGACCTGGGCGATCACGGGCTGCGGGATGCACTGGAGCAGTTGCATGAATTCTCCACAGAACGCGAGTAGACGCTTCATCTCATTGAGGTCGCGTCCATGCATATCGTTAAAGTCGTGTCCTGATGAGAACACCGGGCCCTCCGCGGCAAGCACGACGCCCCGTGCATCGCTCTCGGCAATGCTCTGGACTGCGTCCGAAAGCTCTCGCAGATGATCTTCCGACAGGGAATTGCGGCGATGCGCACGGCGCATAGTCACCGTTGCGAAACCGTCTGCCTCTTCAAGCGTAATGTGTTCGTAGCTCACTGAATTCACCTAATGGTTCGTGGACGGCGGTCAACGTCGAGCGCTTTCGCTAAAGGTAACGGTGCGCCCAATAGTATCGCCGTCGCGTTCGAAAACAACGTTACCCTGCTCACCCGGCCTCACTTCTCGCAAGATATACATGAGGTCGTAGATGTCACGCACCTCCCGGCCGACCAACTCGATGATCCGATCGCCCCGTTTAAGCCCAGCTTGTTCCGCCGGACCACCGCTTCGCACACCCGATAGCAGCATACCTGGACGATTGTCGGGTGAGCCCGTGTAGTCAGGGATCGAGCCAAGCGAGGCACCGTAACCACGCATGTCTCCCGAGGGAGCGGGTGCTTCCGTTTCCCGGTAGGTAAGCCCATCGAGCGCCGTCAGATCGACCGCGATTTCGGCAACAAGGTTAGCAATCCGAACCCCACCAGACGCATTGATCAAGTGCGCGTCATCGGACGGCTTATGGTATTCCTCATGAGCGCCGGTGAAAAAATGCAGCACCGGCACCCCCGCTGCGTAGAACGGCGTCTGATCCGACGGACCGTAACCGTCTCCACCCAGCTGGCAACCGAGACGCAAGGCTTCGCAGATGGGCTCGACTACCGAATCCCACTCCTCCGCCGATTGGCTTCCCAGGACAGAGACCCGGTTGTTCCGCATCCGGCCGACCATATCCATGTTGAGCATAGCGACGAGCCCTACGGGCGCAGCACCCGGAGTTGGCTCACGCGTGAGGTGGCTCGATCCCAGAAGGCCGGCTTCCTCACCTGTAAAGGCTACGAAAATTACGTCCCGGTTGAGCTCATCTTTGCGCCCAGACAACACGTGAGCTGCTTCCAGTAACGCCGCAGTTCCGGAAGCGTTGTCATCCGCACCATTATGTGGCTCGTTCGATTCCGGCGCGAGGGATCCTTCACCCCCGAAACCGAGATGATCGTAATGGGCCCCCAAAAGCACGGCCCCTGGCAGCCGCTCAGGCGCCGTCAGACGACCAACTATGTTGTGTATCTGTCGGGTACGCTCGATCAGTTCTGAAGTGAGCTCAACTTGGTGATCACCGTTCATGAGCTGCTCGCCCCAAGAACGTTTCAACACAGCCACACCAACACCCGCACCGCCTTGCGGATCGACTCGCAGAACCGGAAGTGGCTGCTCTTCCTCTTCCTCCTCACCCTCGATCGGAAGGTCGGCCACGAGTAGACCCACAGCACCATGTTCGCGCGCCGTGAACGCTTTGTAACGCAGGTCCCCCAGACGTCGCTGTATCTCTTGATCTTCGAAGACGCCGTGCTCCGGCGTGTAACGACGTACTAGGACGATCCGCCCTTCGGCCTCTATTCCATCGTAGTCGTTGATACCGTGTTCGTCTGAGTCGATTCCCCAGCCGGCGAATACGACGGGAGCGGAGATCTCACCATTAGCCGAAAACCCGAGGATTACAAAATCATCGAGTGGCACGAGTTCCCCGGCAATGGTTAGCGCCGAATTGGGACCGCGCTCCACCTCGTAAACGGCATCGAGGCTCTGACGGTAACCACCACCGGCTGCGGCCGGCTCGAGGCCGATCTCCTCGAAGCGCGCTTCCAACCAATCTGCGGATTCAGCCAACCCCGGCGTCCCCAAGCCTCGTCCATCCCGAGCGTCATCGGATAACCAGGCGAGATCAGCCATGTAACGATCAGGCGCAGCCTCAGCCACCGAAGGTGGGCTATCAATCCACCGTGCGACATAGATGTCAGTATCGCCCGGCGCACCCTGATTGCGGTTGGACGCGAACACGAGGTTTTCGCCGTCCGGCGAAAACATCGGGAAACCGTCAAAGCCCGGCGTATACGTGACGCGTTCCAGACTCGTGCCATTTACATTGATCGCCCAGAGATCGAACTCGCGACCACTGGGATCATGGTGGTTGGAGGAAAAGAGAATCCGCTCGCCGTCTGGGAAAAAAAACGGGGCAAAATTCGCTCCACCCAAGTAAGTAATCTGTCGAGCTTCTGAACCGTCCGAATTGGCCACCCATAGCTCAACATCACTGGGACGGACGAGATCTTCAGCCAGAAGTGCTTGGTAGTCTTGAAGCATTTCTCCGGTGGGACGCGACGCTCGCCAGACGATCTTGGAACAGTCCGATGAGAAAAAAGCACCGCCGTCGTATCCGGGCGCCTGGGTGAGGCGAGTAACGTTCGAACCATCCGCATCCATCCGATACAGATCGAGATCTCCGTCTCGAGTCGAGGTGAAGATGATGGATCCATCCACAGAACAGACCGTAGCCTCAGCATCGTAGGCATCTGTATCGGTCAGCGGCGTAAGGTCCGACCCGTCAGGCGCGGCGCTGTAAATCTGGTAGCTCTCATAGAGCGGCCAAACGTAGCCTTGCGAACGTTCGGGCACCACCGGACATTGCTCACCAGATGAGTGTGTCGACGAAAAAATCAACCGCTCGTTGTCGGCGGTGAAATATCCGCAGGTCGTACGGCCCTGCCCGGTAGACACCAGCGTGAGTGCGGCGGGATCACTAATGGGCATGCGGAAGATCTGATCGCACTCGTAAGGGGTGCGCGTGGACTGGAATACCAGCTCCGAACCGTCCGGCGACCAATAAGCTTCAGCGTTCTCGCCGCCGAACGTAAGTTGACGAACCTCCGCCAGGTGGGTTTCTCGTTCGTCGTGGAGCGCGCCCTGAGCCGGAGAGAGAACGGGCACTGAAAGGCTGGTCACAACGACCGCCGGGTAAAACAGTAACTTGCGGTTAAACATCGGTCTAAACAACGCTCCTAAGTGTTCCTTCCTCAGTTGAGAATAATCTCATTTGAGAATGATTACCATTAACCAAAGACTCTAGGCTAGCCGGGGTTGTACACCATATCCAGCAGAATACACGACGACAGTGGCGGCCATCACCGGCACGGCAACACTAAGGAATCTTAGTCAGAAACTAAGTAGCCACCCCTAAAATTGCTCCAATCGGCGTTTTAGATCCTCCATGTCCGCAGGACCCGATTCTCCCAACTCCAAGCTGAAACAGTTATAGGGATGGACCTGCTCCTGGGGGGACCATATCCATTCCCGTTCAACCACAACGGGCCCCATATAGTTCACCGGATCGTCAATTAGGAGCTCCATGTGCAAGTTACGCTCGCCGGGATTGCGCCAATAACGCTCTGTCGTTCGAGCCTCGCGGCTGACCGGACCACCCTCCTCGGCGTAAAGGACCCCGCCCAGTAGATGCGTCGTCTCAATGATCAACTCCTCGCCCGACCAATGACCCACGGAATACCCCAGTTCTGTGTGAGGCTGATCCGCTAGTGGCAAGCTACCGTCCAAGCGAATAGTGCGAACCGTAGCGCCACGCTCCACAGTCATAACAATGCTCGCGTCCTCGTGAGTGATCTCCATAACGGTTGTGGGCCACAAGATGAGCTGAGGCATAACCTCCGGAATGCAGTCCCATTGACTCGGGTTTCCAGCGAAGGGGTCGTGCGAAACCTGTTTACGCTGTCCTTCTGCGGTAAACGGATACCTCTGAGGCTGCTCGTACCCCTCCTCACCCACGTAGACTCCCGACAGATCTGCTCCGTTACTCGGATCCTGGGCTTGCACCACCGCATGACCGATTACCGCAACGCCCAACGAGTAACACAGAGCTGAACACAGATCGGTTACGGCCCTCCATCTTGAGCGGTGTGATCGCCTCATCATCATGTTGTGCACACTAAGCCTCTTTCAGCGTGCTCCAAGTCCGAGTAGCGACTGCCTCAGCTTTGACATGAATCTACCGCCAATTGCTGACCCTAAATCAGGGGAGCCGGAGCGCCGCCAGTGCACCCGGATAATTTGAGCTAGAGATCTGCACGATGATGTACTGTTGTCCATCGTGTAGGTAGCTCATCATCCCGTAACGCCCAGGCGCAGGAAGTTCGACGGTGCCTAACTTCTCGCCGGTCGCCTTGTTCACAGCGTGCAGGACCGCCTGACCTGCCCCACCCTCTGCCGTTACAAGCAGTGTCTCGGTGACCATCGTAACGGGATGGGACTGCACGCCGGTGGTCGGGATGTCTACACCCTGGAGCGCGGGATGGTTCTTGATCCTCTCTGGCGTCTCCCCGTTAGGAATCGCCCAAATATGCTCGCCTGTATTCATGTCGATGGCGACGATCTGGCTATACGGAGGCTTTAGGATCGGCAGTCCCTGAGGACCTCGAAAGTCTCCGCGATTGGCAACCGCCCAGTCGGATATGGTCTCGCCTGTAGTCATAATGTCCTCGGGCGCATCCATCTCACTACCTGGGACGATGTTCTCGGATCGGCACCCCCTTACCGTCGGCACATAGAGAATCCCGGTTCCGGGATCCGCCGAGGGGGGACCGTGAATGTTCGATGCCCCACTGGGGCAGCTAACGAAGGAGCGCAACCCAGAGGGATGGCCAACCTGGATCGGCGGGTTGAAAAGCGGGCCGATACTATAGTTTTTGACAATCTCCAGCGCCGCCTGCCTAAGCTCGGGCGTGAAGTCGATCAGGTCATCCTCGGTGAGCCCCTGTAATTCAAACGCAGCAGGCTTCGTCGGAAACGGCTGCGTGGGAGATAGCTGCTCTCCGGGAATTTCTGATTGAGGCACCGGACGCTCTTCCATCGGCCACACAGGCTCTCCGGTTTCGCGGTTGAAGGTGTAGGCAAAACCCTGCTTCGTGGTCTCGACCGCAATGGGCACCGGGCGACCGTCGACCACCACGTCCAAAAGAACCGGAGCCGCGGGATTATCGAAGTTCCAGATATCGTGATGGACTGTCTGGAAGTGCCAAACCCGCTCTCCAGTCTCAACGTCGAGTGCTAGGATGCTAGTCCCGAACAGGTTATCGCCGGGACGAAATCCACCGTAAAAGTCAATCGTCGGCGGATTCGTGGGAACGTATACGAGGCCCAACTCCGGGTCAGCAGACATCGGGGCCCAGGAAGAGATATCCCCCGTGCGCTGCCAGGCATCGTTCTCCCAAGTCTCGTGACCAAACTCACCCGGTCGGGGAACAACATGGAATTTCCACAGGAACTCGCCCGTCGCGGCATCGTAGGCCAAGATATCGCCCGGAATGTTCTCAGTGCGAGTCTGGTAGTAGCCCTGCTCGTGGACGTTGCCAACGATCACGACGCCGTTCACAACGATTGGCGGAGACGAGGTACTCAGATTACCCAGATCGTTTGGGATTCCATGTTCAGGATCGTACTCGTAATCAGAATTGAGCCAAGGCTCCCAATCCCCCACCAGATCCGGCAGCATATCCACGACACCGGTCTGGGAGAAACCGTCGACCGGTACGGGGTTACCCCAATTCTCCAGTGGGCGCCCGGTCTTTGCGTCAAGCGCGTGAAGAAAAAAACCGGGGCTCGACGTGTAGATCACTCCGCGCCCATCAACCTCAGCGTAAGCGACACCTTTTCCGTAGTTATTCCTCATGCCGCGTTCCCAGCGTGTCGTGTGGGGCTCACGGTAAGTCCAAACGGTCTCGCCAGTAGCCGGATCCACGGCCGCAACCGTGCGGCGCTGACCAGCTACGGTATAGAGCAACCCGTCTACGTAAAGGGGCGTCGATCTGAAAACGTAGTCGATGGTGGGGCCGAAATTGTCTCCCCGCCAGATCCACGCCACCTCCAAGTCCTCGAAGTTACCGGCATCGATCTGATCGAGGGCGGTGTAACGCGTGTGGGTAACATCGCCGCCGATGTAACGCCACTCGCCTTCCCGACTCTCAGCCTCCTGGGAAATCGCGGCATGCTGGCACAGGCCAGTGCCCATCAGAGCAAGCGTTAAGAACCACGCTCGCTTCTTGTTTTCTCGAAGGCTTAGATTCTTGCTATTAATCATCGGTTTGTCCTTTTTAGAAAACACGCCCCTCGGCGTTTCTACTCTCGCTTATCAGCGCGCTGGAATAGGAATATTTTGAAGCGCCGCAAAGTCAGTGGGCAATTCCTCCTCACCAGCAGGATAGTCGTTCAGCCTCAGAAGAAAAGCCAGGATATCTGCGTACTCCTCGGAACTGAGGCTACCGGGACTACCGTCCGGCATAGTCATAGACATCACAAGCAGCAGATCGCCAGCTGTCTGGTGGCTGTTGCCACCAAACCAGCCTCGAGTGATCTCAACGGTCCTATGGCAGTCCGCACAGAGTTGCTGAAACCTCCGCTCCCCACGGGACGCCTGACCCCGCGTATAGAAGCCAGTCGACAGGAAGTCCGCCGCGATAGTCTCTGGCTCTATCGGAGCAGCAACCTGTGCGCTGATCTCTGGCTCCTGAAGGCGAACTTCAGGTGCCGAGCAGGCGCCCAGGAGTACAACCACCGCACACATCCCACAGGAATTTATCAAACGGAAAGAGCGACTTAGGATCATAGAGGTCTTTCGTATTCTTCTGAACGTACCGTGCTTTTCCGATTTTACCTAGATCAGGTGAACAGATGTCGGAAATTTCGGCAGATTTTTTTCAGGTTGGAGATAACCGAAGGCCCCATCCCACCGATGTTACCATTCGCGAACGCCTCGGGGCTTGAGCATCCCGAGATCAGCATAGACTTCACGGTTCGGAATTTAAAATGGACCGATTACACCTCACGCTGGCCGCCTGGGACTACGACCGGGTCAGGCCGCTGCTTGACGGGACCATCCGGCCTGAGGGCATCGAGGTCGAACCCATCGTGTCACGGCCCAGCGAAACGTTTTTCCGGATGCTGAGGCGCCAGGAATTCGACGTCTCCGAACTCTCCCTATCCAACTACACGATGCTCCGAGCGGGTGGCGACGATAGGTTCGTAGCGATACCGGTGTTCCCATCACGACAATTTCGACACTCCTGTATCTATGTCAATAAAAACGCCGGGATCGACGAACCAAAGGATCTGATCGGCAAGAAAGTCGGAGTGCCGGAGTATTCCATGACTGCTGCTGTGTTCGCCCGTGGACTGCTTCTACACGACTACGGGGTCACACCTGACTCTATTGAATGGTTCAGCGGCACACAGGACGGCCTGACGAGACCTTCGAGGATCGACTTCGATCTCCCGGAAAGTGTCGTGCTGCATCGCATGCCTATCGAGCAGGACATGGGACCAATGCTCGAGGAGGGCGAGCTGGATGCAATCATCTCGCCCAATGCCCCGCACTCCATGGATACCGAGCCCTCGCCCGTGAAGCGACTCTTCAACGATTACCGCCAAACGGAGAAAGAATACTTCCAACGTACCGGCATATTCCCGATCATGCATACAATCGTCTTTCGCCGCGAGATCTACGAGGCGAACCCCTGGGCCGCTACTAGCCTGTACGAGGCGTTCGTTAAAGCCAAGGAATGGGCCTACGCTCAGATCATTGAAACAGATGCGTTAAAGATCACACTCCCTTGGGTCGTGGCCGAAACCGAGGAGACCCGGCGCATCATGGGCTTTGACTTCTGGCCCTACGGTATCGAGCCGAACCGCTTGTCGCTGCA
The DNA here is from genome assembly GCA_964384125.1 of uncultured Gammaproteobacteria bacterium. Lineage (GTDB taxonomy): Bacteria > Pseudomonadota > Gammaproteobacteria > Steroidobacterales > Rariloculaceae > UBA6522. Next base: position 22,874 of record CAYLKA010000032.1, read on the forward strand.
AGCTTTACCGCAGTACTTGCAAGAGCAAAGCCTAATCTCCCGAATACCTAAAATCGAGGAGCTGTTTGCACCGAACACGCTTGACGCGAAGAGCTAGAGTCACTAAAAGCCCCGAACTGTTCGTTAGCCTTCTATAAACTGGAAAAGCTCACTGCACAGGCGTCTGCGTTTTGGCGATCGTCTACGCTGCCAATGCTGCAGCAACCTATTAAGCTCATAACTATCAAATCAGAAGTGACTTATGAAAAATCTTAAAGGAAAACTAAAAAAATGGCGGTGTATTCGAAAAGAGTCTAAACCCGTTAATTGGTGACCAGATAAATGACAAGCCCCTACCACTCTTATATGTACTACCTCTCAACAATAATCTTTTCGCCGTTTGCATATCGTCCATGGAAGCGAAACCAATCTTCTGCTGACAAGGCATCTGGCAAGATTTTTTTAAAATCCTCTGGAGTCCCTCGCGGTCCTTTTCCTTCCTCGTAATACAAAAACATGTGATGCAAATCTTTAAGAAACAGGCTACGTAAAATTTTTGGCATTACCAATTTAGCTTTTACAGGAATTCCGCTGACCTTAGACAAGGCTTCAGCCACCTGCGATAAGTTTCCTTGCCAACCAATTACGTCAAGAGTATTACCAAGCCAATCACCAGGGTTTTTAAAGCAAATAGACGCAGCTCGGCCAATGTCATAGGTGGCGCAGTATTTGCAATTTTGTTCTGTTAAAAACTTAACCACACCTTTCTTTAATGGATTCCAATTTGAGGGATCATCAAAATTCTCGAAAAATGCGCAGGGCCTAAGTATTGAATATGGAATACCAGAATCATGCAGGTATTGCTCTAAAATAGGTTTTGCTTTTAAGTGCTTCACATGCTCGTTAAAAAACTCAGCATCTGCAACACTCATAAATACATAATGATCCACGCTGGCGGCCTTGGCAGCATTAATGGCATTTTGTCCCTGCCGTATCTCTTCATCAGCATTTGATTTAGCTGCGCCAAAATAATCGGTCATCGCAAAAACTTTCTTGGCACCAGTCTGCTGAAGGGCTTTATCAAGATCGGACCTTACTGTGTAATTACACAACACCGGCTTTATGCCCTTATCAGCCAGAGACTTTTTATTTGCCCTGGTTGTGCCATATACATCAAATCCTGATTCAATCAATGCACGGCAAACATTGCCTCCAGCCTTGCCCGTGGCATTAAGTACAAGTACCTTTTCTATAGCCGTGTTCATATGTGTATAAAACCATTACTTATTAAACACTCTCTCCGTCGTCCACTAGAGCGCCATGGCGGCCACGCCGTCCTGGAGTTGGATCATGACGTACTGTCTTCCTTCATGTACCCAGCTGGACATCCCATATCGAGAGAGCCCGGGTATCTCAGTGGCTCCGACGCGCTCTCCTGTCTGCTTATCGATCGCAAATAGGTGCGGCGTTCCGTCGCTGGTTTGGCCGGTCGCCAAAAGCAATGTCGGCGTCACCAGCATCGCGGCCTGACCGAGCCGCCCAGGATTTGTGGGAACACCCTCGACACCCTCTAGCAATGGGTGATTGCGAATCATCTCCTGTTGCTCATCGGGGGCATCCCCATGAGGCGTAACCCAGAGATGCTCACCAGTATTCATATCGATAGCCGTGATCCGCCCGACCGGGCCTTTCCAGATCGAGAGACCATCGATGGTCTCGGGATTCCGAGACAGCCCCTGACCGATAGCCCGAGAATAGCTGGAGTGCGTGGTCCCGGTCTGTGCCTCCCTGTCTAACGGCGACTCGTTGGCCGGTGCAAGATGGGTGGTTGAGCACGCACTCTGAGAATTAACAAAAAGCACCCCGTCGACTGGGTCCGCCACTGGTGGACCCGTGATATTGGCACCACCACCTCCACCCGGGCACACGCGGGCTGGAACAACCAACTCCGGATCACCCACATAGGTCGGCGGGTTGAACAGGGGAACGAGCAAGTTGTTGTTTTGCGCGAATTCCAACGCCACTCGTTCAATCTCAGGCGTGTAGTCGATGAGATCGTCTGCGGTCCTCCCTTGAATATCGAACGGTGCTGGTTTCGTGGGATAAGGCTGGGTGGGAGAAAGCCTCTCACCCGGCACGCGAGACTGAGGGACGGGCTGTTCCTCGATGGGCCAAATCGGCTCCCCGGTTTCCCGATTGAAGGAGTAGACGAAAGACTGCTTGGTGACCTGGAAAACCCCAGGGACATCTCTCCCCTCGACCGTCACATCCATCAATATCGGCGCCGTCGGCGTGTCGTAGTTCCAGATATCGTGGTGGACCATCTGAAAATGCCACTCCCGCTCACCCGTCTCTACGTCGAGCGCAATCAGGCTCGTACCGAAAAGATTATCCCCGGGATGGAAACCGCCGTAGAAGTCGATGGTCGGACCGTTCGTGGGCACGTAGACGAGTCCGAGCGTAGGATCGGATGAGAGCGGTGCCCACGAGGAGACATCACCCGTCCATTGCCAGGCATCGCTCAACCAAGTCTCGTGGCCGAACTCGCCGGGGCGAGGAATAACGTTAAACTTCCATCTGAACCGGCCGGTGCTCGCATCGAAAGCAAGAATGTCGCCGGGCACGTTCTCGATCCGAGTCTGGTTGTACCCCTGCTCCGCAGAGTTTCCAACCACCAGCGTGCCATTTACCACGATCGGTGGGGACGATGCAGTAATGTATCCGAGCTCTAGCGGCAACCCGTAGTAAGGATCGTAGTCCTCACCGGACTCGATCCACGGACCCCAATCCTCGATGAGTGGCGGCAGAAGATCTACGACGCCCGTCTCGGGAAAACCCTCGATTGGAACGTGCGTACCCCAATTCTCCAAATGCTGCCCTGTCTCGGCATCGATGGCGTGTAGGAAGAAGCCTGGCGTGGCAATGAAAACGACGCCGCGACCATCGATATCAGCGTATGCGATGCCCTTGCCGTAGCCCTTGCGCATAGAGTATTCGTAACGCGCGGTCTTCGGTTCGGAATAGCTCCAGAGGAGCTCGCCCGTCTCCGGATCCAACGCCACAACGTGACGCCGCTCACCAGTGACTGTGATCAACTTGCCGTCGACATAGGTAGGCGTCGCCCGTGGTGTGCTGGAGCCGAAACTCCCCCCGTTCCACTGCCAAACGATCTCGAGATTCTCGAAGTTCGAGGCATCGATTTCATCCGCCTCCGTGTAGCGCGTGTGCCACGCATCCCCACCAATGTAGGACCATTGCCCGTCCTCGATTCCCGGTCCCTGCGCCAAGACCACTACCGGCGCAGCCACCAGCACGCCAAACGCAAACCCTAAACAGCTCAGGGTCAATTGGGATCGCCACCACGCTTCTTTTGACTTCATTGTTATCCCCCCAAGTTCGACCCGCCTCTCTTAGCGGCGGAATTAATAAGCCCCTTCCCTGTCCAGCTCTTGGAAATTCATCGGCGCACACATTAGGTCCGAAATCCCGGAAAATATCCCGTACCAACCAAAATAAGTGAGCCTCTCCCGCGGCTCCCGTGTAAACACCAGCGGACGCCCCGCCCAGGGTTCGGCGTAGTACATCGGATCATGGAGCATCATCCGAACCTCAAGCGTATCGGCATCGATTCTTCTGAAGCGCTCCTCAATCCGAGCCTCAAAACTCTTTACGTGACCCGCCGTGTCCAACCAGGCGCGCTCATCCATACCGACAGTGGTGACCACAAGCTCATCACCCTGCCACTCGGCAACCGAGTGTCCATACCATGACGGCCCGATGTTATCCATGTTCTCTGTGGATGGAACCTCGCGCCCGTCTATCCAGAACTCCCGCAGCGTCCGCTCCCACTGCAGAAGCTGCAGCACCCGGCCCTCTAGGTGAATGATCTCGAACAGTCGAACACCATTTTCGTACATCGTACGGGGAAAGCCGCGCGGATTGCAGGTAAAAATCGGATCGTTCGAAAGTGCAGGGTCATCGGTCCCCGGCACACGTGGATCGGTCGTAATAGTTGGTATGTTCTGCCTGTAACGCTCGAGTCCTTCGGGGGTTATTGACGGCATGCCTGGCCCGAAAGCAGCGGTAAAAGGACCGTCCCTCTGGTAGTCGGTTCCCATATACCACACACCGGACAGGTCACGCGGATCATACGCAGACTCCTGCGCCAGCACAGGTGAGAGGATGCACACGGCAACAAAAAGGTTAAATAGCTTCGTTCCGCGTCGTTTCATGATTCTTCTCCGAACGAAACACTGCTCTCGGTATTAGAGCACAATTTTCGTCGAGTGCGCTTTTCAGGACGCTCCCAAACCTGGTGGTAGCTCTCTAGCGCAAAACCGTGGGCATCACATACTTTGATCGAGTGCGAAGACCCAAAGCACCCCTCCTTGGGGTACAGCAGTCGTCGTGCCCAAGTTCTGGTCGATACGACCCAGCATTCGTTGTGCATCGCCGCCCCCACCTCCCTGCCCAGCGACCTACTGGACCCCGT
>CAYLKA010000033.1:0-26934 GCA_964384125.1 uncultured Gammaproteobacteria bacterium
ATATCCAAAATCAACTTGTCGAGATCGGTCCGTTGCTCCACACGCGCACTTTCCACGTTGTACGTCACGCGGCGAACAGGGCTGAAAGACGCGTCCAACAGCAGCCTCCCAATTGGGCGGGTCTCCTCGTCGAATTCCTCTTGTTTCACGGCCGGCTGGTAGCCACGCCCGCGCGCGACCTTCAAGAACGCCCTTATCTCCCCACCCTTAGTCAAATTCGCAAGGACGAGATCTGGATTGACAATCTCGATATCGTGATCGCACACAATGTCTCCAGCCGTAACCGGGCCGGGTCCCTTCTTCCTTAGGGAGAGTTCCGCTTCTTCCCGGGAGTGCATGCGTATGGCTACCGCTTTTAGATTTAGGAGAATATCGACAACGTCCTCCTGAACTCCTTCGATGCTCGTGTACTCGTGCAGCACTCCATCGATTTCTGCTTCTACGACGGCTGCGCCGGGCATCGAGGACAACAAGACGCGCCGTAGCGCATTACCTAGCGTGTGACCAAAACCGCGCTCAAACGGTTCGACGGTGATTTTCGCCTGATTCGCTTTGAGCGGTTGGACCCTGACGGCGCGCGGTCTCAAAAACTCAGTGGCTGATTCCTGCATCTACGGTTCCTCTGTTACTTGGAGTACAACTCGACTACCAGATTTTCATTGATATCGGGGAGAATTTCCTCGCGCTCTGGTAACGACTTCAATACCCCTTCCATGTTCTTGTCATCGACCTCGACCCAATCGGGTACGCCGACCTGTGTCGCAATATCTAATGCGGCCTTGATCCGGGTCTGCTCTTTGGCTCGCTGGCGAACGGCCACTTTATCGCCGGCCTTGACCTGAAAAGACGGGATGTTGACTATTTTCTCATTGACAACGATGCCCTTGTGACTTACCAGCTGTCGCGCCTCGGCGCGTGTCGACGCGAAGCCCATCCGGTACACGACATTGTCCAGGCGAGACTCCAACATCCGGAGAAGATTCTCACCCGTGGAACCCTTACCCCGAGCGGCTCGTTTGTAATAGTTTCGGAACTGACGCTCCAACACTCCATACATACGCCGTAGCTTCTGCTTTTCTCGCAGCTGGATACCGTAATCCGATAAACGAGGTCGACGCTGGCCAGGGCCACCAGGGGGCACCTCCAACTTACATTTCGCCTCGAGTGGCTTGACCCCACTCTTCAAAAACAGATCCGTGCCCTCTCGACGGGCTAGCTTACAAGTTGGTCCTCTATATCTCGCCATTTCTTTCTTCCGCTTACACTCGCCGCCGCTTGGGCGGTCGACAACCATTGTGGGGGATGGGCGTAACGTCTTCGATCTGAGTAATCCTGAATCCAACCAAGTTGAGGGCACGGACGGCGGACTCCCGCCCCGGCCCCGGGCCCTTCACTCGGACTTCGAGATTCTTAACCCCATAGTCCTTTGCAGCCGTGCCTGCTTTCTCGGCGGCCACCTGAGCCGCAAACGGTGTGCTCTTTCTCGAGCCCCGAAAACCACATCCCCCGGAAGTCGCCCACGAGAGCGCATTACCCTGCCGGTCTGTGATGGTAATGATCGTGTTGTTAAACGATGCGTGCACATGCGCCACAGCGTCGACCACTGTCCGCTTGATCTTTTTCTTGGCTCGAGTAGGTTGCGCCATAAAGTCTATTTCCCTTGCAGTGCGAAAAAGTACTTACTTCCTGATAGGCCGCCGGGGCCCCTTTCTCGTTCTAGCATTCGTTTTCGTCCGTTGCCCGTTGGTCGGCAGCCCGCGACGATGCCGAATCCCTCTGTAGGAACCCAGATCCATCAATCGCTTTATATTCATTGCTGTCTCTCTGCGCAGATCACCTTCGACAACGAGTTTCGCGATCACGTCCCTGAGCTTCGCGATCTCTGGCTCAGCGAGGTCCTTTACAGCCGTGGTGGGATCAATCTCAGCCACGCGACATGCCATAAGGGCACTGCTGCGACCAACGCCGTAGATTTGCGTCAGCGCGATACCAACGTGCTTGTTGACCGGAATGTTGATGCCAGCGATACGAGCCATAGCTATTTCCTCAACCCTGCCGCTGCTTGTGCCTGGGATCGGAGCAAATCACCCTGACCACACCCTTGCGACGCACAATTTTGCAGTTGCGACAGATCTTCCTTACTGATGCTCTTACTTTCATACCCTACTCCAAACAAACCTATCTCCTGCCGACTCCGCGGAGGTTTGCCTTTTTCAAAAGCCCGTCATACTGATGACTCATCATGTGAGCCTGCATCTGAGACATGAAGTCAATAGTTACTACTACGATAATGAGGAGAGATGTGCCGCCGAAGTAAAAGGGCACATTGAATCTCAGGATCATAAACTCGGGCAGAAGACAGACGGCGGTAATGTACATGGCGCCCCAGAACGTGAGGCGAGTCAACACTTTGTCGATGTACTCACCCGTCTGTTGTCCTGGGCGAATACCGGGAATAAATGCCCCGGAGCGCTTCAGATTATCCGCCGTTTCCTTCGAGTTAAACACCAATGCGGTATAGAAAAAGCAGAAAAAGATTATCAGCGCTGCATACATCAAGATATAAATCGGTTGGCCCGGCGAGAGACTGGCTGCAACCCTTTGCAGCCAGGAAACTGCTTGGCTCGTTCCGAACCAGCTCGCTATTGTCGCCGGGAACAGAATGAGGCTTGATGCAAAAATCGGAGGAATCACACCCGACATATTGATTTTGAAGGGTAGATGAGACGTTTGCCCTGCGTACAGCCTTCGGCCCTGCTGGCGCTTCGCGTAGTTAACTGTGATCCGTCGCTGCGCGCGTTCCATGAATACAACGAAACCCGTCACGCCGAGTATCAGAATACCCATGATGAAAGGCAAGGCTGGATTCATTCCCCCAGTGTTGACCAGCTCCAGCGTTCCACCTATCGCTGACGGCAAACCAGAGACGATACTTGCTAAGATGATCATCGAGATACCGTTGCCGATGCCGCGCTCGGTGATCTGTTCACCTAACCACATCAGGAACATCGTACCCGTTACGAGTGTGACCGACGCCGTAAAGACGAATGAGGGTCCCGGACTAATCACTATTCCTTGATTCTGCAACGCCGTAGTGGCGGCAGTCGATTGGAAGGTACAGAGCAACACGGTCCCGTAACGCGTGTATTGGGTGATCTTTCGACGACCCGCTTCGCCTTCCTTTCGGAGTTGCCCAAGCGAAGGGATCACATGGGTCGACATCTGCATGATGATGGAAGCGGAGATATAGGGCATGATGCCGAGCGCAAAGATGGAGAGTCGTTCGAGCGCGCCTCCTGAGAACATGTTGAACATGCTCAGGATCGTTCCAGCCTGCTGCTCGAAGAATTGGTCGAGCGCGACCGGGTCGATTCCCGGCACCGGGATAAAAGTACCAATGCGGTAGACGACCAACGCTCCAATCAAAAAAAACAGGCGCTGTCGCACCTCGGAAAAGCGAGTCGCCTCTCCGAGAATCGATGCCGAAACTTCCGAGCCTGCTTTTGCCATCCTACGATTCCACGCTGCCGCCAACCGCCTCAATCGCCTTACGGGCACCGGGCGTTACAGCCAACCCTTTCACCTTTACCGCTTTTTTGATCTCTCCGGACGCAATGACCTTTGCGCGTTGAGCCGTCCTGGGCACCAGCCCCTTCGCCTTCAGAGCATCCAGGTCCACCTGTTCGGCGTCCGCCAAATCCAACTCGTGCAATCGCACTTCTACCCGCAGCTTGCCCCGCCTTGAGTAAAACCCGATCTTCGGCAGACGCCTTTGAAGCGGCATCTGACCGCCTTCGAATCCTACCTTGTGGTAGCCGCCCGACCGGGATCGCTGCCCCTTCATGCCTCTGCCGCCGGTCTTCCCCTGTCCGGCCGAATGGCCTCGCCCCAAGCGTTTGCCGGTTTTTTTCGACCCAGGCGCAGGTTTTAGAGAGTTCAAGCGCATCTAAGTTTCCTCAACCCTCAACAGATACGAAACCTTATCGATCATTCCCCGATTCTCCGGAGTATCGATCACTTCCACCGTCTGGTGTCTCCGCCGCAGCCCGAGCCCCTTGACGCACTCAGCATGCCCCGGCGTTCGCCCGCAGGTGCTCTTCAACAGCGTGACCTTCAATTTCGACTTAGCCTTCGCCATGGGAACCTTAACCGAGTATCTCTTCCACAGACTTACCGCGTTTTCTCGCGATCTCCTGCGGCGAGTGCATATTCACCAGGGCCTCCACGGTGGCACGAACGACATTGATCGGATTGCGGGACCCATAGCTCTTAGCCAGGACGTTTCGAACCCCGGCGCACTCGAACACGGCACGCATCGCGCCTCCGGCGATGATTCCCGTGCCTTCCGATGCTGGCTGCATGAAGACGCGTGTCGCTCCATGACGGCCCCGGAGCTCATATTGTAGGGTTTCATCCTTCAAGTGAATCGAATTGAGATTATTGCGCGCTGCCTGCATCGCTTTCTGTATAGCCAGGGGAAGCTCCCGCGCCTTCCCGTAGCCATAGCCCACGCGGCCAGCGCCGTCGCCTACGACGGTCAAGGCGGTGAAGCCGAACTGGCGCCCGCCCTTGACCACCTTCGAGACACGGTTGACAGAAACAAGCTTTTCCTGAAGTTCTTCTGGGTTTGCCATTTTCCTACTTTCCGAGCTAACGAGAGCCGAACTAGAAATCCAGGCCCGCCTCCCGGGCCGCGTCCGCGAGCGACTTAATTCGCCCGTGATAGTTGAATCCCGATCTATCGAATGCCACGCGCTCGATCCCTTCCGCCTTAGCGCGTTCGGCTATCAATTTACCGACTGCTGCTGCTGCATCCTTGTTGCCCGTACCCTTCAAACCTTTGCGTAAATCTTTCGAAAGGGTTGATGCACTTGCCAGTACCCGATTCCCCTCGGGCGAGACAATCTGCGCATACATATGCCGAGGTGTTCGGTGGACACAGAGGCGAATAGCCTCTAGCTCCCGAATCTTCGACCGAGCCCGTCGCGCACGACGCTGTCGTCTTTCCTTCTTCTGCATCTCTCTCGCCTGCTTTGTCTTGCCTACTTCTTCTTGGCTTCCTTAAGACTAATCCGCTCATCCGAATACCGAACGCCCTTGCCCTTGTAGGGCTCCGGGGGTCTAAATCTACGCAGATCTGCCGCCACCTGGCCCACAGCCTGTCGGTCGATTCCCTTCACCAGAATCTCCGTTTGACTCGGCGTCTCAACTGTCACTCCGTCGGGCACCTCATAACTCACTGGATGAGAAAAACCGAGCGTCAGGTTCAGCTTCGCCCCTTGCGCCTTTGCTCTGTAACCAACCCCGACGAGCTGCAGCTTCCTTTCAAATCCCGCGCTCACACCAGTAATCATATTGTTGATTAGCGAACGAGTCGTGCCGGCCATCGCCCTTGAGAACCGACTTCCGGATCGCGGCGCTACCGCAAGCGCTGAATCTTCGCTCTTTACCTCGACCTCCGAATGGCACTCGAGAGAAAGGCTTCCTTTGGGCCCTTTGACGGTGAGGGATCTTCCCTTCAGGTTGACTTCCACTCCATCGATCAGCGGCACGGGACGTTTTGCGACTCTAGACATTCTGGTCTCTCAGCTGCGTCATGACACGATACAGAGGAGCTCACCGCCACGACCCTGAGCACGAGCCTCCCGGCCGGTCATCACCCCGCCAGATGTCGATACGATCGCTATGCCGAGCCCACCCTGAACCTTCGGCAACTCACCGCTGCCAGAGTAGAGTCGCAGCCCGGGCCTACTCGCTCGCTCGATCCGATCGATGACGGGCTCGCCGTCGTGGTACTTGAGCGTGATCGTCATGGTGCGTTTGACTTCCCCTTCGTCGTCCGCGGAGACATCCGTGAGATAGCCTTCATCCGCCAGTACCCTAGCAATCGACAGCTTCAGCTTTGATGCGGGCATAGACACGGAAACCTTCTTGGCCTTCTGGCCGTTTCTGATTCGCGTCAACATATCCGCTATGGGATCGGTCATACTCATGAAACGTCCTCTGAAACTACCAACTCGCCTTGGAAAGACCGGGCAGCTCACCACGCATGGCCGCCTCTCTCAACATGTTCCTCGACAAGCCAAACTTGCGGTAATAGCCCTTAGGACGCCCGGAGATAGCGCACCGATTTCTCATCCTTATTGGACTAGCGTTACGAGGTAGTGCCTGTAGCTTGAGTTGCGCCGCGTAACGCTCGTCATCGGAAGATTTGGGATCGCGGATGACGCGTTTGTAATCGGCACGCTTTGCAGCAAACCGCTTGACAGCTGCGGCACGCTTCTTCTCGCGAGCAATCATTGATTTCTTAGCCATTAGATCTATCTTTCCTCTCTCCCGAACGAAAAGGAAAACGGAAAGCTTCCAGCAATGCCCTGCCTTCTTCGTCATTCCTCGCCGTGGTCGTTAGGGTTATGTCCAGACCCCGGATTTCATCCACCTGATCGTAATCAATCTCCGGGAAGATAATTTGCTCTTTAACGCCCATGCTGTAATTGCCGTGACCATCGAAAGAGCGTTCGTTCAGTCCACGGAAATCCCTAATTCTTGGGATTGCTACATTGATCAATCGGTCCAGAAATTCATACATCCGTTCGCGACGCAGGGTCACCTTGCAGCCGATCGGGGATCCCGCTCGGAGCTTGAAGGTGGCCACAGAAACTCTCGCGTTGCAGACGATAGGCTGCTGCCCGGAGATCTTCTTCAGATCGCTCATGGCATGTTCCAAGACCTTCCGATCGGTCAGCGCTTCGCCGACTCCCATGTTCATCGTAATCTTGCTGATCCGGGGGATAGCCATAGGATTACTGACTTTCAACCGTTCCATGATCTTCGGAACAGCTTCTTTAATGTAGAACTCTTGAAGCCTGCTCATCTCAGCTATCCAAAACTTCCTTATTAGACTTGAAGTATCGAACCTTCTTCCCGTCCTCGAGACACCGATAGCCCACTCGGTCGCCTTTCTCAGTAGCCGAGTTGAACAACATCACATTAGATATATCCAGCGGCATCTCCTTCTCTATGATGCCGCCTGCAACGCCCGCGTTCGGGTTCGGCTTCTGGTGCTTACGCGCGACGTTAATATTCTCGACGAGGACTCTGTCGTCTCTGTAGATCCGAATCACAGTACCCCTCCGACCCTTATCCTTGCCGGAGATAACGATGACTTCATCACCTTGTCGAATTCTTGCCATACCTTCTGTCCTACCCAGTCCTCTTTCTCTTGCCGCCGCTGCACACCCTATAAGACTTCAGGCGCCAACGAGATAATCTTCATGAAACGACTCGTGCGCAGCTCGCGAGTCACCGGGCCGAAAATCCGGGTTCCGATTGGCTCGTGCCGAGCGTTTAACAAAACCGCCGCGTTTCCGTCGAATCGGATCGCCGAACCATCGGATCTCCGAACCCCGTGGCTGGTTCGAACGACCACTGCACTGTAGATCTCGCCCTTTTTCACGCGGCCTCTCGGAATCGCGTCTTTGATCGTCACCTTGATAATGTCGCCAATACGCGCATAACGTCGCTTGGAGCCACCCAGCACCTTGATGCACATGATTCGGCGGGCACCGCTATTGTCCGCCGCCGTCAATACCGTTTCTGCTTGAATCATTAAGGGTCCTAACGCGCCTTCAATCGGCCTGGTTGCTCTTGGTTATTTCCACAACCCGCCAGGACTTATGCTTGGATATTGGCCGACACTCCGTGATCGCCACCAAATCTCCAACCTGACACCGGTTATCTTCGTCGTGAGCGAGCAGCTTAGTCGTCCGGCGAATGTACTTGCCATACACGGGATGCTTCACCACGCGCTCGATCGAAACTGACACGCTCTTGTCCGCTTTGTTGCTCACGACGCGCCCGACCACGGCTCGACCACGCCTTTCTGCAACCTTGGCGTCCACAGGGGACTCGGGGGCGTTCGTGTCACTCATCAAACCTACTCCTCCATCGCCTCTGCAGTCTTAAGCTCACGCAAAACAGTCTTGATTCGCGCAATGTCCTTCCTAACCTTACCTTTCTGATCAGATCTAGCGCCCTGCCCAGTAGCCGCCTGCATCCTCAGGTTGAATTGTTCGCGCCGAAGCTTGCTCAACTCCTCCGTCAATGCTTCTGCCGACATCACTCTGAGCTCGTTTACCTTCATCAGATCCCGTGCCTCGATACAAAGGTCGTTGCAATCGGCAGCTTTGCCGCCGCACGTTTGAAGGCCTCCCGCGCAACTTCCTCGGTCACGCCCGACATCTCGTACAACAAGCGCCCCGGTTGAACCAAAGCCACCCAATACTCGACGTTTCCCTTGCCTTTACCTTGACGAACCTCCAGCGGTTTCTGAGTAATCGGCTTATCAGGAAAAACACGAATCCAAATCTTGCCTCCGCGTTTGACATGTCGAGTCATCGCCCTGCGGGCAGCCTCAATCTGTCTCGAGGTCAATCGGCCACGGTCCGTTGCCTTCAAGCCATACTCGCCAAAGCTGACGCTGCTACCACGCTGTGCCAACCCGCGGTTGCGGCCCTTGTGCTGCTTTCTAAACTTCGTGCGTTTCGGTTGGAGCATAGTGCGTCTCGCTGAGTCCTATTGCTTTGACCTAGCGTCCTGGTTTTCCTGGGTCGACTCGCTCGAATCGAAAACTTCACCTCGGAAAACCCAAACCTTGACTCCGATGACACCGTAAGTAGTTTTGGCCTCCGCGAGACCGTAGTCGATGTCCGCTCGGAAGGTATGCAAGGGCACTCTGCCCTCTCGATACCATTCCGACCTCGCGATCTCCGCGCCGTTCATGCGACCGGACACCTTTACCTTTATGCCTTCGGCGCCGATGCGCATCGTATTCGTCACAGCTCTGCGCATCGCACGCCGAAACTGAACACGCCTTTCCAGCTGCTGCGCGACACCTTCTGCAACCAATTGGGCGTCAAGCTCCGGCTTGCGTATCTCTGAGATATTCAGGCGAACATCGTGGAGCGCCATATTCAGCAACTTTGCTACCTCCACGCGCAACCTCTCAATATCCTCACCCTTCTTCCCGATGACGATTCCAGGACGGGCAGTGTGAATCGTGATACCCGCTCGCTTAGCTGGGCGATCGATCTGTATCCGGCTAACGAAGGCGTCCTTGAGCTTCTTTTTCAGGAACTCACGGATCTGCTGATCCTGATATACGTAGTCGGAGTAAGTCTGTGAGTCAGCATACCACTTGGAACTCCACTCCTTAGTTATTCCGAGACGTATGCCGATTGGATGTACTTTTTGTCCCATGTTCGTTACTCGACTGGCTATTCGTCAGCGACCTGAACAGTTATATGACTGTTACGTTTTAGAATTCTGTTGCCACGCCCCTTAGCGCGCGCGCGATAGCGACCGAACGTGGGCGCCATCCTTACCTCAACAGTGGATACCTTGAGCTCATCAATGTCGGCACCATGATTATGCTCCGCGTTGGCTATTGCAGATTCGAGCACCTTTTTTAGCAAATGCGCAGCCTTCTTAGGGCTAAACTGAAGAATCTTGAGAGCCTCTCCAACCGTTTGCCCTCTAATCTGGTCCGCAACTAACCGACACTTCTGCGGCGATATTCGAGCGTAACGATGTTTTGCTGCGGTGTGCATACGGTCACTATCCTTAGACTTTAGCCTTGCGGTCCCCTGAATGCCCTCTGAACGTCCGGGTAGCAGCAAACTCGCCTAACTTGTGCCCAACCATGTTTTCTGAGATCAGCACCGGCACATGCTGTCGGCCGTTGTGCACGGCGATCGTCAATCCGACCATGTCCGGAATCACCATTGACCGGCGTGACCAAGTTTTTATTGGTCGTCGATCATTCCTCTTTGCTGCCTCCTCCACCTTCTTCAATAGGTGGCTATCGACAAACGGTCCTTTTCGTATGGATCGGGGCATCGCCTATCCTCTGCTCTACTTCTTGTTCCTGCGCCGAACGATCATGTCATCGGTCCGTTTGTTGTTGCGTGTCTTGTATCCTTTCGTGGGCACGCCCCAGGGTGTCACTGGATGCCGGCCTCCAGAGCTGCGGCCTTCGCCACCACCATGCGGATGGTCGACAGGATTCATAGCGCAACCTCTGACCGTGGGCCGAACACCCCGCCAGCGCTTCGCGCCAGCTTTCCCAAGCTTGCTCAGGTTGTGTTCGTAGTTACCAACCTCACCGACCGTAGCCCGACAGTTGACATGGATCCTTCGCATCTCGCCAGATCTCAATCTTAACGTCGCGTACTGTCCTTCTCGGGCTACGATCTGCACCGAGCCGCCGGCGCTACGCGCAATCTGGCCACCCTTCCCAGGCTTCATTTCGACGCAATGCACGAGTGTACCCACGGGAATACTCTTGAGCGGTAGCGCATTACCGGGTCTGATCGGTGCATCGCTTCCCGACTGAATGGGGTCGCCCGCCTTGCACCGCCTTGGCGCCAGAATGTATCGTCGCTCACCATCGCTGTACAACACCAATGCAAGAAAAGCGCTTCTGTTAGGGTCATATTCAATCCGCTCGACCCGACCGGCAATCCCGTCCTTGTCGCGTTTGAAATCGACAAGCCGATAATGACGTTTATGGCCGCCACCGCGATGGCGGGTTGTGATTCGTCCCTTGTTGTTGCGTCCACCCGTATTGGACTTCGACTCCAACAGAGGCGCATACGGATCACCCGTGTGCAGATCGTTGCGCACAGCACGGACCACGAAACGGCGACCTGCTGAAGTCGGCTTAGCTTTTTGTACGGCCACTTTACTTACCTGCCTTTCTACTGCCGCTACGCTACTCGACGCCCATGAAATCGATGTCGTGTCCCGGCGCCAACCTAACGTAAGCCTTTTTCCAGTCGGACTTCCGACCGCGATTCGCCCCCTGTCCCTTAGTCTTACCGGACATATTGATCACCGTCACGTTACCGACCTCAACCTCAAATAACAGTTCGACTGCCTTGCGTATCTCGCCTTTGGTTGCGTCGCGCCGGACCTTAAACACAACTTGCTGGCTTTGTTCCGCTGCGGCAGTCGACTTCTCGGATATGTGCGGTCCGAGAATAACGGTCATCAGTCTTTCCTCATGTGCCGCCCGAGTCATCCGAGCTTCTCCTCCAGCAGCTTCACCGCCGCCACCGTCATCACAACCTTGTCATGACCAATAAGATTAACCGGATCCACTGACCGCACGTCCTTCACCGCGACCTTCGGCAAGTTTCGCGCTGCCAAAAGCAAATCCCGATCGAACCCTTCAACGACAATGAGCGTGCTGTCGAGCTTGAGTTCACTGAGCTTCGCCACCAACTCCTTAGTCTTAGGAGCACTAACAGAGAACGCTTCCATCAACAGCAGCCGGTCCTGACGAATGAGCTCGGAGAGCATGGACCTCATCGCGCCACGATACATCTTGCGGTTTATCTTTTGAGTGAAGTCGCGCGGTCTAGCTGCAAACGCGCGTCCTCCACCGACCCAAATGGGGCTTCGAATGGTCCCAACCCGGGCGCGTCCCGTGCCTTTCTGTCGCCACGGCTTCACGCCGCCGCCGCGAGCCTGCGACCGGTTCTTCTGTGCCTTGTTTCCCTGGCGTCCACCCGCCAAATAGGCGGTGACGATCTGATGTACCAGCGGCTGGTTGAATTCCACCGCAAACGCTGCGTCCGAAAGCTCAACGCTCGAGTTTTTGTCCTGTAGCTTTAGCTTCATTCGGACTCTCCACCCGCCTCCGCGGGAGCTTGAGGAGGGGGCGGTCCCGCCTTCACGGCCGGACGAACTATCACCTGCCCACCCGACGCGCCAGGGACACCTCCCTTCACAAGGAGCAGATTCCGTTCCGTATCGATTCGTACGACCTCGGTATTGGGCGAAGTACACCGCACGTTGCCCATTTGACCAGCCATCTTCTTACCCTTGAAAACCCGGCCTGGGGTCTGGTTCTGACCAATAGAACCCGGTGCCCTATGGGCCAGCGAATTACCATGCGTAGCATCCTGGGTGCTGAAGTTGTGCCTTTTTACCCCGCCGGCGAAACCCTTACCCTTCGAAGTGCCTATCACGTCCACTTTCTGGCCGTCCTGGAACACGTCTACTTTAAGCTCGGTTCCTGGCGCCAGGTCATCGCCTTCTGCTTCCTCAAGTCTGAATTCCCACAGACCCTGTCCCGGATCGACCTCGGCCTTACTGCAGTGGCCGAGCAGAGGTTTCGCCGCGCGGGACGGCGGCGAACTACCAAAAGTGACCTGAACCGCCCGGTAACCGTCACAATCCACGGTTTTTAGCTGCGCGACTCGATTGGGCAGGGCCTCAATCACGGTCACCGGGATGGATTCACCGGCATCCGTGAATACGCGGGTCATACCGCATTTCCGGCCCACAAGACCGATTGGCATCTTCGTATCCTCTCATCCGCGTCGCGGCCCACCTCTAACGATTGGACTGACGCTTCAGCCAGAACCTGCTACTCGGCGCTGGCACCCAAGAGCCGTGGGTGAACCACCATGGCCACCTGAAACCCATGAGTTGTGTTGATCAATGGTGCCGGATGAGCGCTCCGGCTACCCCCTAGTGCTAAAGTGGCCCGGAAACAGAGGCTCCCCGTGCCCGTGCCCCCAATCCTCAGATCGTGAGCAGCCCAGTATTATAGGGCACCTGGCAACCCGGATTCAACGCGTGAAACCCTCTCCTGACCCCTAATTTAGCCTGATTTGAACATCAACCCCAGCTGGAAGCTCCAGCTTCATCAGGGCATCCACAGTCTTGTCGGTCGGGTCCACGATATCCATGAGCCGCTTGTGGGTAAGCAGCTCGTATTGGTCACGGGCGTCCTTGTTGACGTGCGGCGAGATTAGCACCGTATAGCGTTCGATCTTCGTCGGTAGAGGCACAGGGCCCTTCACGGTCGCCCCGGTTCTCTTTGCGGTGTCCACGATTTCCCGTGCCGAGCGGTCGATCAGCTTATGATCAAACGCTTTGAGACGGATCCGAATGTTCTGATTTGTTGCCATTTGTTGTTCCTTCGTGGCCACCGCTCCAGCGGCTCAACTCCAACCTACTCCATGATCTTCGCGACGACTCCGGCGCCCACGGTTCGGCCCCCTTCCCGGATCGCAAACCGCAACCCGTCCTCCATCGCGATCGGATTAATCAAATCCACCTTCATCTGAATGTTATCCCCAGGCATCACCATCTCAGTCGCCTCGGGCAACTCCACTGCTCCAGTCACATCCGTGGTCCGAAAATAAAACTGCGGCCGGTATCCCTTGAAAAACGGTGTGTGTCGTCCACCCTCTTCCTTCGTCAGAATGTAGACCTCCGCCTCAAACTTCGTATGCGGCTTGATCGAACCCGGCTTCGCCAAAACTTGACCGCGCTCCACCTCGTCGCGCTTCGTACCCCTCAACAACACCCCAACGTTATCCCCTGCCTGGCCATCGTCCAGCAGCTTCCTGAACATCTCCACACCCGTGCAGGTGGTCTTCGTCGTTTCCTTGATCCCTACAACCTCAACCTCATCACCCACCTTCACAACGCCTCTCTCTATCCGGCCCGTCACTACCGTCCCACGACCTGATATCGAAAACACATCCTCCACCGGCATCAGGTAATCACCATCTACCGCTCGCTCCGGCATCGGTATGTACTCATCCAACGCCGCCACCAGCTTCTCAACACTCAGCGTGCCCTGCTCAGAACTGTCACCCTCCAGCGCCTTCAACGCACTGCCCGTGATGATCGGCGTGTCATCCCCTGGAAACTCATACATCGACAACAAGTCCCGGACCTCTAACTCCACCAGTTCCAGCAACTCCTCATCGTCGACCATGTCGGCTTTGTTCAAATACACCACGATGAACGGCACGCCCACCTGGCGCGCCAACAAAATATGCTCGCGTGTCTGCGGCATCGGGCCATCCGCCGCCGAAACCACTAAAATGGCTCCGTCCATCTGCGCCGCACCTGTAATCATGTTCTTCACATAATCCGCGTGCCCAGGACAATCCACGTGCGCGTAGTGACGTATATCACTCTCGTACTCCACATGAGCCGTGGCAATCGTGATCCCCCGCTCGCGTTCCTCCGGCGCATTGTCAATCTCATCAAACGCTATCGTGTTCCCACCGTGCTTCGATGACATCACCTTCGTCAACGCCGCCGTCAGCGTCGTCTTACCATGGTCAACATGACCTATCGTCCCCACATTTACGTGCGGCTTCGTTCGTTCAAATTTTTCTTTGGACACGATCAGCTACCTCTTGATCAGGAAAGGAGTCAACTTCTGGCCTTTATGATGTCAGCCGCCACGCTGGAAGGTGCGTTCGCGTACCGACTGAATTCCATAGTGTAGGTCGCTCGTCCCTGAGTCATGGAACGCAAATCCGTTGCGTACCCGAACATCTCAGCCAACGGCACCTCGGCCCGGATAATTTTTCCCATCGGAGAATCATCTAGGCCCTGAAGCACGCCACGGCGTCTATTTAGATCACCGTTAACATCGCCCATGTAATTCTCCGGGCTCACCACCTCTACCTTCATAATCGGCTCGAGAAGCACCGGTTTCGCCTTCACTGCCCCCTCTTTGAAAGCCATAGAGCCAGCGATCTTGAAGGCGACCTCGCTCGAGTCGACGTCATGATATGAGCCATCGTAGAGTGTTACCTTGCAGTCCACCACCGGGTAACCGGCTATCACTCCATTAACCATCTGCTCTTGGATACCTTTGTCAACCGCAGAGATGAATTCCCTAGGAACCGCACCACCAACGATTGCGTTCTCGAACTCGTAACCAGACCCCGACTCTTGGGGCTCAATTCTAAGAAACACATGGCCGTACTGACCACGGCCTCCCGTCTGACGCACAAACTTGCCTTCCTGCGCCACCTTGGCTCGAATCGTTTCGCGATACGCAACCTGTGGTTTGCCAACGCTCGCTTCGACTTTGAACTCTCGCTTAAGTCGATCGACGATAATCTCCAAGTGCAACTCACCCATACCAGAGATAATCGTCTGGCCGGACTCCTCGTCCGTGTGCATACGGAAGGACGGATCCTCTTTCGCCAGCTTCGACAACGCGACGCCCATCTTCTCCTGGTCTGCTATCGTCTTGGGCTCAACCGCCACGGAGATGACAGGCTCTGGGAATTCCATACGCTCCAACGTAATGATCTCTTTGGGATCGGTCAGGCTGTCTCCTGTAGTGACATCCTTCAGACCTACCGCGGCGGCGATATCGCCGGCTCGGACCTCTTTCAACTCTTCCCTGTCATTGGAGTGCATCTGAAGCAATCGACCAATACGCTCACGTTTGCTCTTGACCGAGTTGAACACCGTATCGCCTGATTTAAGCACACCGGAATAGACCCGAAAGAATGTCAGATTCCCAACGAAGGGATCCGTTGCGATCTTGAAAGCTAGGGCCGCGAACGGAGCGTCGTCTGTCGAAGGGCGTTCGGCCTCGGAATCATCGTCAAGTATGCCTTTGATGGCGGATCGCTCCACCGGTGATGGCAGGAACTCCACGACCGCATCAAGTACCGCTTGGACGCCCTTGTTCTTGAACGCAGATCCACAAAGAACCGGGACGATATCTCCACTGACGCACCGTTCCCTAATGCCGCGCTTGATTTCTTCGACCGAGAGATCTCCGGTCTCAAGATACTTCTCGAGCAACGCCTCGTCACTCTCAGCCGCACTCTCGACGAGCTTCTCCCGCCACTCTATCGCAGCCGGCAACAGCGTCTCGGGAATTGCCTGTTCCGCAAAACTCATTCCCTGAGTATCGTCATCCCAGGCGACCGCTTTCATTTTTACGAGGTCGATGACGCCCGAGAAAGACTCTTCAGCACCTATAGGGATTTGGAGTGGGACCGGGTTGCCTTTCAACCGTTCGTCGATTTGATGCACGACACGGAAAAAGTCCGCGCCCGCTCGGTCCATCTTGTTGATGAATGCCAACCTCGGCACACCATATTTATTGGCCTGGCGCCATACCGTCTCGGACTGTGGTTCTACCCCACCGACAGAACAGAAAACGGCGACAGCCCCATCAAGAACACGCAGGCTGCGCTCCACCTCGATGGTGAAATCCACATGACCGGGTGTATCGATGATGTTGATTCGGTACTCGGGGAATTGCTGATCCATCCCCTTCCAGAAAGTGGTCGTCGCCGCAGACGTGATGGTGATGCCGCGTTCCTGTTCCTGTTCCATCCAGTCCATAACGGCAGCGCCGTCGTGCACTTCTCCCATCTTATGGGATACACCCGTATAGAAGAGGATGCGTTCAGTCGTCGTCGTCTTGCCGGCATCGATGTGCGCCATGATGCCAATGTTGCGATAACGCTCTATGGGAGTCTGCCGTGCCACATCCTTGCCTCAAATCCATTGATTACCACCGATAGTGCGCGAAGGCCTTGTTGGCCTCAGCCATTCGATGTGTATCCTCTCGTTTCTTGACAGCGGACCCCCTATTCTCGGCGGCGTCCAATAACTCATGCGCAAGACGCAGCGCCATTGTTTTCTCAGATCGCTTGCGGGCAGCGTCGATTACCCATCGCATGGCGAGTGTCTCCCTGCGGGTTGCTCTCACCTCTATCGGCACCTGGTACGTGGCTCCGCCGACACGCCTAGATTTCACCTCGACCGCTGGCTTGATGTTGTCCAAAGCCTGACTGAGCAACTCCAATGCCCGGTCACCATCCTGGCCCGATCGCTCCGTTATCCGGTCCAGCGCACCATAAACGATACGCTCGGCTACAGATTTCTTGCCGCTCAACATAACCATATTGATGAACTTCGCCAACATGCTGTTACCGTACTTCGGGTCCGGCAGTACGGCTCGGCGGGGAGCTTGGCTTCGTCGCGACATGGATCAGATCCTAGTTTCTACTAGCTCTTGGGCCTTTTGGCGCCGTATTTTGAACGGCCCTTACGTCGGTCACCGACACCGGCACAATCAAGGCTGCCGCGTATAACGTGGTAACGCACACCAGGGAGATCTTTGACACGCCCCCCTCGGATGAGCACGACCGAATGCTCTTGCAGGTTGTGACCTTCGCCGCCGATGTAGCTGGTGACCTCAAATCCGTTCGTCAAGCGCACACGTGCCACTTTACGCATGGCCGAGTTCGGCTTTTTTGGGGTCGTCGTATAGACACGAGTGCACACACCGCGTTTCTGAGGGGAGGCCCCCAACGCGGGCACGTTACTCTTTGCCCTCTTCGTAGAGCGAGGATTTCTAACTAATTGATTCGTACTAGACATTTGTTACACATATACAAAAGCGGGCCCGACGCCGGCTTGCCGGCACCCGGGCCTCAGTATCCTTGCCCCCTGGTAACCCCATGGAGCGACAATTTATCTCGACCGGTGCTGACCAGCCTGAGGGGCGGGAATTCTAGGGTTCAAGCCGACGGACTGTCAACTAGTGACCTGCTCCCGGCTGCTCCCGTTGCAGACTACCCAGACCCAAAGTCCCTCAGCTCGTTGGTGCCTCCTGCACCTCATCCACCGACTCGCCACCCTCGGGCGGGGGCTCTTCCGCGGACTCCGCCGTGACAGCCTCCGCGCTCTTTTCCAACGCTGATTCCAGTCCTTTTAGCTCATCTGCCAGAATGTCTTCCTGTGTTTTCCGGCGTTCTTCATGATGCGCAAACCCGGTTCCGGCGGGAATCAGCCGGCCAACAATCACATTCTCCTTCAACCCGCGCAAGTCGTCCCGCATCCCACGCACGGCCGCCTCGGTAAGCACCCGCGTGGTTTCCTGGAACGACGCCGCCGAAATAAACGACTCCGTTGCCAGAGACGCCTTAGTGATCCCGAGTAACACTGGTCCGTAGGTAGCTGGCTCCTCCGATCGAGCCTCGAACTCCTCGTTGGTCTCTAAGACCCTAGATCTATCGACCTGCTCGCCGCGCAGGAACCGAGTATCCCCTGGCGCCACGATCTCCACCTTTCGGAGCATCTGGCGAATGATCACCTCGATATGTTTATCGTTGATTTTCACCCCTTGCAACCGATAGACGTCCTGGATCTCTCGGACTAGGTAATCCGCCAGTTTCTCGACACCTTGCAGACGCAGTATGTCGTGGGGATTCGGCTCGCCATCCGCGATCATCTCCCCTCGCACCACCGTCTCACCCTCGAAGACGTTGAGATGACGCCATTTCGGTATCAATTCCTCGTGGGTTTCCGCATTCTCGTCAGTGATAACCAAGCGGCGCTTGCCTTTAGTTTCCTTACCGAAGCTCACCGTACCGGTATGGTTGGCGAGAATCGCAGCCTCCTTGGGCTTACGCGCCTCGAAAAGATCTGCAACCCTTGGCAGTCCACCCGTGATATCACGGGTCTTTGAGGTTTCCTGTGGTAAGCGGGCAATGACATCACCCACAAGAACCGTCGCGCCATCTTCCATACTGAGGACGGCACCCGAAGGCAACGCATAGATCGCCGGAATATCTGTATTCGGGAAGAACACAGGCTCGCCCTTCTTGTCCACCAGCTTAGCCGTCGGTCGAAAATCGGTTCCGGCGCTGCGTTGCGCAGGATCTAACACAACGATACTAGTCAACCCCGTGATCTCGTCTACCTGGGTCGTGACCGTGACGCCGTCCACAAAGTCTTCGAACTGCAGGCGACCGCTGACCTCTGTGACGACCGGGTGAGTGTGCGGATCCCAGTTCGCAACGAGCTGCCCGGGTTCGACGGAGTCGCCGTCCTGGATAGCGAGAATTGCGCCGTAGGGAACCTTATAGCGCTCTCGTTCCCGATTGAATTCGTCCAAAATAGCAAGCTCGCCCGACCTTGATGTTGCCACCAGGTGCTTCTTCTTCTCATGCTGCACGGTTTTTATCTCGTGCATTTTGATCGTGCCCGTCGTCTTGACCTCAACACTGCTAACCGCAGCCGAACGTGACGCGGCACCACCAATGTGGAACGTGCGCATCGTGAGCTGCGTACCCGGCTCACCGATGGACTGAGCCGCGATCACGCCGACAGATTCACCCTTGTCAACCCGATGACCTCTCGCTAGATCTCGCCCATAACACTGCGCACAAACTCCGTAGCGAGTAGCGCAAGTAATCGGCGATCGCACGAACACCTGATCGATCGATGCGTTCTCGAGATCGGCAACCGCCTGTTCATCTAGCAGCGTGCCCTTCTCCAGCACCACAGCCCCATCTTTCGGTTGAAGCACATCGCCTGCCGTCACCCGGCCCAGGACCCGATCCCGTAACGGCTCCACGACATCGCCACCCTCAACGAGTGGCGTCATCAAGAGCCCCTGATCCGTACCGCAATCCGGCCCCGTCACCACCAAATCCTGGGCAACATCGACCAGACGGCGTGTCAGATAACCGGAGTTCGCAGTCTTCAGCGCAGTATCTGCGAGGCCTTTACGAGCACCGTGAGTCGAAATGAAATACTGCAGAACATCAAGGCCTTCTCGGAAATTAGCCGTTATCGGCGTTTCAATGATTGAGCCGTCCGGTTTAGCCATGAGCCCGCGCATACCTGCCAGCTGTCGAATCTGAGCGGCCGAGCCTCGGGCCCCGGAATCGGCCATCATGTAGATGGAGTTAAAGGACTCCTGCTGCGCTACCTCACCGCGGGCGTCCACCACGTTTTCCGACCCCAGCTTAGTCATCATGGCCTTGGCGACTTGGTCGTTGGTTCTAGACCAAATGTCAACGACCTTGTTGTAACGCTCGCCGTCCGTAACCAAACCAGACGCATACTGATCCTGGATATCCTTGACCTCCTGTTCAGCGATTTCAAGAATGCTGGGTTTTTGCTCCGGAACGACCATGTCGTCGATCCCGAATGACACGCCGCCACGAGTTGCGTAATCGAATCCGGTGTACATGAGTTGGTCCGCAAAGACGACCGTTTCCTTCAATCCGAGCGTGCGATAGCACGCGTTGATGACAGAGGAGATAGCGCGCTTGTTCATTGGTTTGTTGATGAGATCGAAGCTCAGCCCCTCTGGCATGATCTCCGAGAGAAGGGCGCGACCAATGGTCGTCTCCACCAGTCGCCTCGTCAGCGACCCCTCTTCACCGCTGTCATCATCTTCTGAAGAGCTCTGGTAGACCCTAACCCTAACCTTTGCTTGCAAGTCAACTACACCGCTCTCATAGGCGCGATGCACCTCTTCCACACCCCCGAAAACCATACCCTCGCCCCGCGCATTGATGCGATCCCGCGTCATGTAATAGAGCCCGAGCACGACGTCCTGAGATGGAACGATGATCGGATCGCCATTCGCCGGCGAGAGGATATTGTTACTCGCCATCATGAGCGCTCTAGCTTCTAGCTGAGCCTCAAGGGATAGTGGCACGTGCACGGCCATCTGATCGCCGTCGAAGTCGGCATTGAAGGCCGTACAGACCAATGGGTGAAGCTGTATCGCCTTGCCTTCGATCAAAACAGGCTCGAATGCCTGAATGCCGAGCCGATGCAGCGTCGGGGCTCGATTGAGCATGACAGGATGCTCGCGAATCACTTCTTCCAGTATGTCCCAGACTTCCGAACCCTCGCGCTCCACCAAGCGCTTCGCAGCTTTTATGGTGGTTGCCTCCCCGCGGAGCTGCAGCTTCGAGAAAATAAACGGTTTGAACAGTTCCAGGGCGAGCTTCTTCGGCAAGCCGCACTGATGAAGCTTTAATGTGGGCCCAACCACGATGACCGATCGTCCAGAATAATCCACTCGCTTACCGAGCAAGTTCTGCCTAAAACGCCCCTGCTTGCCCTTGATCATGTCGGCTAGAGACTTCAGCGGGCGCTTATTTGTGCCGGTAATGGCACGGCCACGCCGCCCGTTGTCCAGGAGAGCATCAACGGACTCCTGCAACATGCGCTTCTCGTTTCGCACAATAATGTCCGGCGCATTCAACTCCAGCAACCGTCGCAGGCGATTATTACGATTGATCACTCGACGATAAAGGTCATTGAGATCAGATGTGGCAAACCGCCCGCCATCAAGCGGCACCAACGGCCTCAGGTCTGGCGGCAACACCGGCAACACCGTCATAACCATCCAAGCTGGCTTATTACTGGAGTCAAGAAACGACTCCAACAGCTTAAGCCGCTTCGAGAGCCGTTTGATCTTAGTTTCCGAGTTCGTGCCTGCGATGTCCTCGCGAACCTGAGCAACCTCTGCATCGAGATCCAGAGAGATCAGCAGGTCCCGGACGGCTTCGGCACCCATTCGAGCGTCGAACTCGTCGCCATACTCCTCCATCGCTTCAAGATAAGTCTCGTCCGTAAGAAGTTGACCGCGCTCCAGCGGCGTCATCCCTGGGTCTACAACAACGAATGCCTCGAAATAGAGAATCCTCTCGATCTCGCGAAGCGTCATGTCCAGCATTAAGCCAATACGAGAAGGTAAAGATTTCAGGAACCAGATGTGGGCCACTGGGCTCGCAAGCTCAATGTGCCCCATCCGCTCACGACGCACCTTCGTCTGTGTTACCTCCACACCGCATTTCTCGCAAACCACGCCGCGATGCTTGAGGCGCTTGTACTTACCACACAGACATTCGTAGTCCTTAATTGGTCCGAAGATCTTTGCACAGAACAATCCGTCTCTCTCAGGCTTGAATGTCCTGTAATTGATCGTCTCCGGTTTCTTGACTTCACCATAAGACCATGACTGGATCATCTCCGGAGATGCCAGACCGATGCGAATGGCATCGAAGTCTTCAACGGGCGACTGCTGCCTGAAAAGCCGTAGTAAATCCTTCATACGGATGCACCTGCTCCAAAAATAACCTTGGCCAAGTTAGTTAGATAACCTATGTTCACGCGTTGCGAACTCACTTCGTCTGCTCCAGATCGATATTGATCCCGAGAGACCGGATCTCCTTTACCAGGACATTGAAGGACTCCGGCATACCCGCCTCCATCTCGTGGGTTCCATCGACGATGTTCTTGTACATTCTGGTACGTCCCTGAACATCGTCCGATTTGACGGTCAACATCTCTTGAAGCGTGTAGGAGGCTCCGTACGCCTCTAGCGCCCACACCTCCATTTCTCCGAATCGCTGGCCACCGAACTGCGCCTTGCCGCCGAGAGGCTGCTGTGTGACAAGGCTGTAGGGGCCCGTGGAGCGCGCATGCATCTTATCGTCAACCAGGTGATTGAGTTTCAACATGTACATGTAACCCACAGTCACGGGTCGATCGAAAGACTCGCCGGTCCGCCCGTTGTACAGGGTAGTCTGTCCCGACTCCGGTAAACCCGCAACGCTCAAGAGACCCTTGATCTCCTCTTCGTTCGCGCCATCGAATACCGGTGTTGCCATCGGGACGCCCTGCGTCAGGTTTCGAGCCAGCTCGATCAACTCCTCGGCTTTGAGGCTCTTTAGGTCCTCCCTATGACCACCGGTACTGTTGTAGAGCTGCTCCAGGAAACGTCGGATAGCGGCCGCCGATTCCTCGGAGATCAGCATCTCTTCGATTTTCCGGCCCAGCTCTTTAGCGGCCCAACCGAGGTGGGTTTCAAGCACCTGGCCGACATTCATACGAGAGGGAACGCCCAGCGGATTCAGCACAATGTCGACCGGCGTACCGTCCTCCATGTACGGCATATCCTCGACAGGCACGATCGTCGAAATCACTCCCTTGTTACCGTGGCGCCCAGCCATCTTGTCGCCTGGCTGGACGTGGCGCTTGACTGCGAGATAGACCTTGGCCATTTTGAGGACTCCAGGCGCCAGATCGTCGCCAGCAGTGATCTTCTGCTTTTTCTCTTCGAAAAGCCGATCGAACTCCTCAGTCTGGGCCCGCAGGCGTTGAGCCGCACGCTCGAGCTGCGAGTTGGCTTTTTCGTTTTTCACCCGAACCTCAAACCACTTCTCTCGAGACAGCTCCTCCATATAGCCCTTCGTTATTTTGCTGCCGGCTTTCAACCCCTGGGGTCCGCCAGCGGCAACCTTGCCATGCAGGAGTTGCTCAACCCGCTGGTAGATGTCCTCCTCCAAAATACGGCGTTGATCGTCGAGGTCTTTACGCACGGCCTCGAGCTCCTGATTCTCTATGGAAAGGGCACGGTCGTCTTTCTCCACTCCGTCACGAGTGAAGACACGCACGTCGATTACAGTCCCATCCATCCCTGGCGGCACCCGCAAAGAGGTGTCCTTCACGTCCGAAGCCTTTTCTCCGAAGATGGCGCGAAGCAGCTTTTCTTCCGGCGTAAGCTGGGTCTCGCCCTTAGGCGTAACCTTCCCGACGAGGATGTCTCCCGCCCTGACTTCCGCACCAATAAATGCGATACCTGACTCGTCCAGCTTCGTCAGTGCCACGTCGCCAACGTTCGGGATGTCTCCTGTCACTTCCTCTGGACCAAGTTTCGTATCACGCGCGACACACGTCAGCTCTTCGATGTGAATCGTCGTGAACCGATCCTCTTCCACGACTCGCTCGGATATCAAGATTGAATCCTCAAAGTTGTAACCGTTCCAGGGCATGAAGGCGACCAGAAGATTCTGGCCCAAGGCGAGCTCACCCATGCTGGTCGAGGGTCCATCAGCCAGAACATCATCCTTCTCTATAATGTCCCCCCCCTTCACCAACGGCCGCTGGTTGATGCACGTATTCTGGTTCGATCGCGTGTACTTGGTGAGATTGTAAATATCGACCCCAGCCTCACCAGCGTTCGTCTCGCTATCGTTCACGCGAACGACAATTCGCGACGCATCGACCGAATCAACCCGTCCACCGCGCCTTGCAACTACAGTCACACCTGAATCGATTGCGACTGCTCGCTCCATCCCGGTTCCAACCAGTGGTGTCTGCGTCCTTAAGGTCGGGACGGCCTGCCGCTGCATGTTGGAGCCCATGAGCGCGCGGTTCGCGTCGTCGTGCTCAAGGAACGGTATCAGGGAAGCCGCGACAGATACGATCTGTTTAGGAGACACGTCCATGAACTGAATCTGCTCCGCCGGGAACAGAGCGAACTCGTTCTTATATCGGCAGGATATGAGCTCCTCCTCGAACTGGCCTCTCGTCGTCAAGCTGGCGTTGGCCTGTGCGATCACGAACTGCCCTTCCTCTATCGCAGACAGGTATTCAATGTCGCCGCTTACTTTGCCATTGGCGGCCTTGCGGTAAGGGGTCTCCAGGAAGCCGTATTCGTTCGTCCTAGCATAGACGGCCAACGAGTTAATGAGACCGATGTTCGGCCCTTCCGGCGTCTCGATTGGACACACCCTTCCGTAGTGAGTCGGATGGACGTCGCGGACCTCGAACCCGGCCCGCTCCCTGGTCAGACCACCCGGCCCCAGTGCGGAGACCCGGCGCTTGTGTGTCACTTCCGAGAGTGGATTATTCTGGTCCATGAATTGGGAGAGCTGGCTGGAGCCGAAGAACTCCTTAACAGCCGCCGCTACAGGCTTCGCGTTAATCATCTCCTGGGGCATGAGGCCCTCGGATTCCGCCAGAGTGAGCCGTTCTTTCACGGCGCGTTCAACCCTTACGAGCCCGATACGAAACGCGTTCTCTGCCATCTCGCCAACGCTGCGCACACGGCGATTACCGAGATGATCAATGTCATCAACGTTACCCTTGCCGTTTCTGATATCTATCAAAGTGCTAAGGACATCGAGGATGTCCTCCTTGCTGAGGATAGAGTCACCTTCGGACTCGTCCCTGCCAACCCTGCGGTTGAATTTCATGCGCCCGACCGCCGATAGGTCGTAGCGTTCCGAGTTGAAAAAGAGATTCTGGAAGAGATTCTCGGCGGCCTCCTTTGTCGGGGGCTCACCAGGCCTCATCATCCGGTAGATCTCAACGAGGGCCTCTAAACGAGACTGTGTCGAGTCAATTCGCAGCGTGTTCGAGATGAACGCCCCCCGGTCAAGCTCGTTCACATAAAGCGTATTTAGCTTCTTTACACCACTCTCGATCAATTTCTCAACAAGCTCACCCGTAAGCTCATCATTTGCGCTCGCCAGGAGCTCGCCGGTTTCTTCGTCGACGATATCGTGTGCAATCACTCGTCCCTCCAGATACTCCGAGGGCACTTCCAACTGCTTTATTTCGGCCTTTTCCAGCTCTCGAATGTGTCGGACGGTAATTCGTCGATCCTTCTCGACGATCATTTTTCGCCCAACCTTGATATCGAAACTGGCTGTCTCACCCCGCAGACGTTCAGCGACCAGCTTAAGTGTCACCCCCTCAGACGACAGTGAGAACTCGTTCGTCTCGAAGAAAATTTCGAGTATCTCCTCATTTGTAAACTCGAGCGCATGCAACAGAATCGTCACCGGCAGTTTGCGACGACGATCAATTCGGACAAACACACAGTCCTTGGGATCAAACTCAAAATCCAGCCAGGAACCACGATATGGAATCACCCGGGCAGAGAACAACAACTTACCGGATGAGTGGGTCTTCCCTTTGTCGTGATCGAAGAACACACCTGGAGACCTATGGAGCTGGGATACAATCACGCGCTCCGTCCCATTTATCACGAACGTCCCATGGTCAGTCATCAACGGCATCTCGCCCAGATAGACCTCCTGTTCTCTAATATCCTTGACCTTCTTCTTGCTGCCGGAGGACTCCTTGTCATAGATGACCAGCCGAACCAATACACGTAGCGGCGCGGCGTACGTGAGTCCACGCAGCTGGCATTCCTTCACGTCGAAAACCGGCTCGCCGAGCCGATAGGCCACGTACTCCAACTCCGCGCTGCCATTGTAACTAACGATCGGAAACACACTCTTGAACGCCGAATGCAGCCCCGTGTGCGTCCGTTCATCGGCGGGCACCTGCTGCTGCAGGAATTTTTGATAGGAAGCGAGCTGTATCGAAAGCAAATAGGGAACATCCAGCACTCCTGGAAGTTTTCCAAAATTCTTTCGGATACGCTTTTTCTCTGTAAACGAATACGCCATCGCGGGTTACCTCGACTCCGGTAAGCCAACTGCCTGTGACTGCAGTAAATGAATGCAGAGGTCCCCTGCGTCGTGCGCGGGACCAGCTGCAAAAGTAGAGAATGCCCACCCCGTCACCGGGCCGGGCTTCCATTCGCGGTTAAAGGTGCCGCGTCGTATCACTTGATATCGACGGTTGCGCCAGCTTCCTCGAGCTGCTTCTTCACATCCTCTGCTTCATCCTTGGCTACGGCTTCCTTGACTGCGTTTGGCACACCTTCCACGAGATCCTTCGCCTCTTTCAGACCAAGACCCGTCAGCGCCCTGACGACTTTAATGACCGCAACCTTTTTCTCCCCAAATCCGGTCAACATGACATCAAACTCCGTCTGCTCTTCGGCGGCGGCACCGGCGTCAGCAGCGGGCCCAGCAGCAACGGCAACGGGAGCAGCGGCCGAAACGCCCCACTTCTCCTCCAGAGCCTTCACCAGATCAACCACTTCCATGATCGGTTTGTTGCTCAACTCTTCGATGAGCTCTTCATTCGTCAAAGCCATGACATCTCCCTCGAATAACTTCCAATTTCAAACTAGTCGCGCGGAATCCCGCACCTTACTCTGCCTGTTCGCTCCGACCCTGCACCGTTCTCGCCAACATGGCAGCGGGCTCTGCCAGCACGCGAACAAATTGCGTCAGCGGTCCATTCAATGCCCGAAGCAACATAGCTCGCGCGCCGTCCAAAGTCGGCAAAGCCGCCAGACGATCTAGATCACCAGCGCCATAGAGCTCGCCACCTATGGATACGGAGACCGTAACCAACTTCTCATGATCCTTCGCAAACGTTTTTATGACACGAGCAGCTGCACCTGGATCTTCTCTTGAGAAGGCTAGGAGCAGGGGCCCGCTTAAACATTCCTGCATGCACTGGAAGTCGGTTCCCTCGATGGCACGGCGCGCCAACGAGTTCTTCACGACTTTCATATACACATCGGAGTTTCGCGCGTCCGCTCTAAGCTCAGTCAACTCGCCGACCGTTAGTCCACGGTACTCCGCGGCCTCCGCAGATTGAGCCGAAGCGGCTACT
>CAYLKA010000034.1:0-25564 GCA_964384125.1 uncultured Gammaproteobacteria bacterium
ATGCGGGATCGTCGAGGAATGTGACCGCTGTGACGCGCGTCTGACGCTGCACCCCTCAAGCGGCCACCTACGATGCCATCATTGCGGCCGGACGCGCCCTCTCAGTTGGTCTTGCCCGGATTGCGGGACCGAGCGACTAGCAGCGGGAGCCGGGACCCAACGAGTGACAGACGAGCTGCGTGCATTGTTTCCGGAGGCGCGCATCGCTCGACTCGATCGCGACACCGCTTCTCGAAAAGGAAGCCTGGAAACCATACTGGCTGACGTCGAACGGGGCGAGACACAGATCCTGGTAGGCACCCAGATGCTGACCAAGGGACACGATTTCCCAGGTGTGACGCTCGTCGGGGTTCTCAGCGCGGACCAAGGTCTCTTCGGAACCGATTTCCGCAGCAGCGAGCGCCTGGCTCAGATTCTCCTGCAAGTTGCCGGAAGGGCCGGCAGACGAAGTCGTCCCGGCGAGGTACTGATCCAGAGCCATTATCCGGAGCACCCACTCCTGGCTCACCTAGCGGCGCAGAATTACGACGCATTCAGCGAACTCGCACTAACGGAACGTGAAGCCGCTGCCTGGCCCCCATTTTCACATCTGATTGTCTGGCGGGCAGAAGCCACTCGCCGGGAACCTGCGCATGCCCTCCTCCAACGACTTGCTGCGGACGCCCAAGGAGCTGTTGGGGCGGAGGTCAAGATACTGGGGCCGGCAGCCCCCAGCATGGAGCGACGTGGTGGCCGTTATCGGGCCCAACTGCTCTTTCAGAGCCGTTACCGGACACCTTTGCACGATTTGATACGCGAACTGCTGCTGCGTGTCCGATCGTGGCCCGAGGCCAGGCGGGTCCGCTGGTCCATCGATGTGGACCCGAGCGAGTTATAGCTTCAGGTAGAATCCCCGCATCGCGACCATTTGATCCACACCCGTGCGCGCTCAAATCGATCATCTGCTTCAAAAAGCTACGTCTGAATTCCTTGCCGAGCGCGGGCGAGCGGGCGAGCTGGACCTGCAGCTCGAGCGCACCCGGGATCCGAAACATGGAGATTTCACCAGCAACATCGCGCTCAGGCTCTCAAAAGAGCTCGGGCACCCGCCGCGGGAGCTGGCCGCGACACTGGCGGCATCAATCCCCGCATCCGATCTCATTGAGCGAGTGGAGGTCGCCGGCCCGGGGTTTATAAACCTTACCCTCACAGCGATCGCATACCAAAGAGAGCTGGCCGAAATCATCACGAGCGGATCGGCCTACGGCTGCAGTGAAATCGGCGCTGGTCGGCGGGTTCTGGTGGAGTATGTATCGGCCAACCCTACCGGGCCGCTCCACGTAGGCCATGGACGTCACGCCGCCTACGGTGCATCACTTGCCAACCTGCTCCGAGCCACCGGTCACGATGTCCAGGAAGAGTACTACGTAAACGACGCCGGACGACAGATGGAGATCCTCACCGTCAGCGTGTGGCTGAGGTACCTGCAATCCCTCGGCTCTGATCTGGAATTCCCGGCCAATGCGTATCAGGGTGAGTACGTCAGCGCAATTGCTGAGAACCTCCACACCCCCCTGGGGGGGGCACTCTCGGCCTCCGATTCAACTCAGCTGGAGCAAATCCTCCGGCGACCCCCGGTGGATGGCGATAAGCTTCTCGACCTGCTTATCGTCGAAGCGAAGGAGACACTCGGCCAAAAGCAGTTTGCCGCGCTATTGGGTGAAGCCTTGAACAGCGTGCTCGGCGACATAAGGGACGATCTGGCTGAATTTGGTGTGGAACCAGACCGCTGGTTCTCCGAAGCGAGCCTAACCAACGACGGTGCGCTTGATCGCTCACTTCACCGCCTGCGGGAACGTGAAATGCTCGACATTCGCGATGGCGCGACTTGGTTTAAGGCAACTGAGTACGGAGACGAGAAGGATCGCGTCATCGTTCGGGAGAACGGTTTGACAACCTACTTCGCCTCCGATATCGCGTACCACTTCGATAAACGGGAACGAGGGTTCGATCTACTCCTGGATGTCCTTGGTGCCGACCACCACGGCTACGTGGCACGACTGCGTGCTGGCCTCGAGGCCATGGGGGAACCGGGTGATTCTCTAGAGGTTAAACTGGTGCAGTTCGTGACTCTTTACCGAGGAAGCGAAAAGGCACAGATGTCGACGCGGTCGGGGCAATATGTAACGCTACGCCAACTTCGATCAGAGGTCGGGAACGACGCCGCTCGCTTCTTTTACGTTTCGCGATCTAACGACCAGCACCTGGATTTCGATCTGAAACTCGCGAAGGAGCGATCTAACGAGAATCCCGTTTACTACGTTCAGTATGCCCATGCGCGGGTGAGCAGCCTGTTGAGAAAGATGGAGCAAGAAGGATTAGGTCTTGAGCTCAGCGACGTGGACGAGCTTGGCTGCTTGACGGAAGAGGCTGAACACAGTTTGCTAGTGCTCTTAAGTCGATACCCTGAAGTGCTACAGCTCGCTACTGTGAACCGTGCACCGCAACATATCGTGCAATATCTACGCGATCTTTCCGCGAGCTTCCACTCCTACTACAACGCGCACAGAGTGCTGGTCGAAGACAGGTCCCTCCGTAACGCTCGCGTGACCCTGGCGGTTGGAACACAACAGGTCCTGCGCAACGGTCTAGCCCTCCTAGGTGTAACCGCACCCGACAACATGTAAGAGAGTTCGAATGACGGCACAACAGAAGCCACACTCCAAGGTAACACCGCCCGAGACGCCCGGGTGGGTGTGGATGCTATTCGGCTTGAGCTTGGGCTTGGTTGTAGCTGCAGCGATTTACCTAAGCGATAGGAGTGGGACCGTTCAAAATGTCACCCCTACACCAGCACAAGCGGCTCAGCAGCAACGTCGTGAAGAACCGCCGCCGGAGATCTCGGCCCTGCCGCATCCCGCCACCCGCTTTGATTTCTACGACATCCTGCCAAACGAAGTTGTGATTCCCGAAGTCGAATCCCAAGCAGAGCCGGTTCGTACTGCGACCTCCGTGGACGATCCAGATAGTTATGTTCTGCAAACTGGCTCTTTCCGAATTCCTGAGGACGCTGAGCGCATGAGGGCGAATCTAGCGGCCCTTGGAATTGAATCACGCGTCCAAAAAGTCACGATTGATAACACTGATTTTCATCGTGTACGTGTCGGGCCCATGAACGACCTAGACGCGTTGACCGGTGTGAGAAGAAGGCTCTGGGATGCCGATATGGAGGTTCTCTTGATCAAGGTTTCAGACTAGATCATGAGACGCCTTCCGCTCCTCGTGCTCTTGTTTTTCTTCCCCATGATCGGGGTCCTCGCCCAGACTCTGACCATCACGAGCGTAGGCGACGTGATGCTCGGAACAGACTTCCCCGAAGACCGCCTGCCACCAAATGACGGAGTTACTTTTCTAGGAACCGTGGCCCCGGTTCTCAGAGCGGCGGATATCACGATCGGAAACCTAGAGGGAGTCATTATGGCAGGAGGGATCCCCACTAAGACCTGCTCCAATCCCGAAGCCTGCTTTCTTTTTCGCTCACCCCCCCACTACACGGCTTATCTCAGAGACGCTGGTTTCGACGTGTTTAGCCTCGCCAACAACCATGCACGGGACTTTGGTGAGGAAGGCCGAACGTCCTCAATGGCGACTTTGGACAGTTACGGCCTGCGTCATTCGGGAAGGCGAGGGGATATCGCTAGCTGGGAACAGGACGGCCTAACCGTAGCATTTATCGCTTTCTCTCCCACGATCAACTCCTACCTCCTTAACGACATTCCGGCAGCTGAACAAGAAGTCCTGGAGCTCGCGGCAACGCACGATATTGTGATCGCCTCGTTTCACGGCGGTGCGGAGGGCCAAACCGCTACGACCCTTCCCTTTGAAGAAGAGTTCTACTTCGGCGAGACTCGGGGTGAGGTCGTGCGCTTCTCGCACACTATCATCGAGGCGGGCGCCGACTTGGTGATAGGTCACGGCCCACACGTGCCAAGAGCACTGGAACTCTACAAAGACCGACTGATCGCTTATAGCCTGGGGAACTTCGCCACACATTGGGGCGTGAGCGTCAACGCCATTGCCGGGTGGGCCCCAATCCTAACGGTGGAAGTCGACCGTGAAGGCGTCTTTCTGAGCGGTCGAATCGATTCAGCTCTCCAAAGGCGGCCAAACGGCCCAGTCTGGGATCCAGACCAACAGGCCTATAAGCTGATCAGAGAACTGACCGAAGAAACCTTTGGGCCGTCCATCCTGCTATTCCAGGATGACGGCACATTCCTCGCGGCAGAATAGACCTCGACAAGAACCAATTATTTGTCCGACGCTACCTGACGAAAGTCAACACCCAGTGAACGAAGCTTGCGATAAAGATGCGTACGCTCCATTCCTACTCGCTTAGCCAACTGTCCGACTTTCCCCCCGCATAAAATCAGTTGCTGGCTAAGGTAAGCCCGCTCGAAATGCTCTCGCGCCTCCCTTAGCGGCATCGAAAGGAGATCCTGCTTGACGAGTGGCTCATTAGGCGATGCGGCCGAAGCAAGCTGGCTCTCGACCTCGTCCAGGGTAATCTCCTCACCCGCGCCGAGGAGCAGTAAACGCTTGACCATATTCCTCAGCTCGCGGATGTTCCCTGGCCAGGGATAATTTCGTAGGCGATTCTGGGCCCCTACGCTGAATCTTCGGAACGGAAGATCTTCGGAGTCAACCAATATATCCACGTGATAGCGCAATAACTCTGGCACGTCTTCCGAGTACTCTCGCAATGGCGGCACGCGAATCACTACGACACTGAGATGAGACAACAGTTCTCTAAGGAAGCCCTCCAGATCTTGTTCCGACCCAGGGGCTGCGCTGGAGAGTATGCGCACGTTGAGTTGCTTATCAATCTTGCTGCCGGTGGGACTGTATCGCCCTTCTTCCAGAACTCCGAACAATGTTTGTTGAGTCGCAGCGGACATATCGCGCAAGTCGCTGAAGTAGAGCACTCCACCGTTCGCATTCCCGAAAGCGCCCGGATCGTCCTCATCGCCGAAGAGCATAATCGCCTCGTTGCTGGCGTCTACGGTGCCGGGCCTGACAACTACGAATGGCTCCGTCGAGCGACTACTCAGACTCGCTAGGTAGCGGGCAAGCGCCTCCTTACCAGTGCCGGGTTCTCCGGTCAGAAGCGTGTGCGCATCATGATTAGCGACTCTTGCAACCTGCTCCCGTAAAGCCCGCATGGTATCGCTTTTACCAACAGGTGCTAGCATAGGTGGTACGAGCGTGCGGGGCGCCCCACCCGTTCCTTTCTGCGTTAACGCTTTCTCTACGGTGCGCAACAACTTCGCCAAAGAGACCGGTTTCTCAATGAAGTCCAATGCGCCCAAACGAGTTGCTTCCACGGCAGCATCTACCGTGCCGTGCCCGGACATCATGACCACTGGCCCGAGCGCACCCTCATCGGACCATTCCTTTAGGAGGGAGATGCCATCCGTATCGGGCATCCATATGTCCAACAAGATTAGGTCAAAATCCTGTCCCACCTTGGCGGCTCTGGCCGCCGCGGCATCTTCCGCCGTCGTAACGTCGTAGCCCTCCTCGCTCAGGATCTCATCCAGGAGCACACGAATGTTGGATTCGTCGTCGACAACCAATACTCGCGCATTTTTCACGCGCGTTCCCTCCTCTTATCGGGGTGGCGAGCACTGAGCAGCAATACATCCTCCGCTTCCCCTGTTATGGGAAGAAGTATAGTGACCTCCGCCCCCCCTCGCTTACGATTGCGCGCTGCTATCTGACCACCATGTTCCTCGATCAACTTCTTGACGATGGCCAAACCAAGACCGGTACCCTTAGGTTTGCTCGTAACGTAGGGGTCAAAGGCCTCATCGAAAATATCATCGAGGAACCCGGGCCCATTATCCTCAACCTTGATCTCGGCGAGCTCCACGCCCTCGCTGCCAATGCGGCGGGTCGATATTTTCAATCGGCCTCCGTCATTCTGTTCCATTGCCTCAAAAGCGTTGCGAATCAAGTTGTGGAAGACCTGCCGCATCCGTCCCGCATCCGCTTTAACTAGTGGGAGGTTTTCCAGATTCAATCTCATCACGAAACGCCGTTCCTGATCACGGTAGAGCTCCGCAACCTCAGTGATCACCTCGTTGAGATCGAAGCGACTTAACTCCATGTCGGGAGTTCGAGCGTAATCGCCGAACGCATTCACCATTTCCTTCATCGCTTCGACTTGCTGGATGATAGTGTGCGTGGCCGTGTCGAGAAGTTGGGGATCGGTCAAATCGGACGCCAGGTAGCGCCGCCGAAGACGTTCTGCTGAAAGCTGGATGGGTGTGAGCGGATTTTTAATCTCATGTGCGAGCCGCCTTGCCACTTCTCCCCACGCCGCATCCCGCTGAGCCTGCACCAGCGCGGTGATGTCATCGAACACGATGACGTAACCACCAAGCTCGTCGCCCTCCCCGGGGAGCGCGGCACAGGCGCACATGAGAATCCGCCGGCCAACCTCACTCCGAAGCACGATCTGCTCGCGCCAGTCGCTATCACCGCGATCCAAATGAGCGCTCGATACAGAGAGAAACTGAGCCAGCAACGGCCGAGTTTCCGCCAGGTCGACTAAAGACTCACCGACATAAGATTCCAGATCTGCACCAAGAATCCCTCCAGCCGCCTGATTCGCCGTGCGAATCTGCATATCGGTCTCCAGCGAAACGACGCCCGTCGATAGCCTGGCAAGAATTGTCTCGAGCTTTCCACGCTCACTCTCCACCTGTTGTTGGCTGTTACGGGCTTCATCGTGGGCCCCAGCGAGCCGTTTAGTCATGTCATTGAAGGAGTTCACAAGAAAGCCTATCTCATCCCGAGCGGGAATCGGCAGACGCGTATCGAAGTCGCCCCTCGCCACTGCTCGAGTGCCAGCCATGAGCTGTTGAATCGGAACCACGAACCGACGCGCCGAGAAAAAAGCGCCGTAGACGGCAGCAAGTAGCCCGGTCAACAAAACGATACTGAGCGTCGCCGTGAGGCTCGTCTTCAATGGCGCACGCAGGAATGAGAGCTCCCGGTATTGGTCATAGCTGGCCTGCGCCCCGCCAACTAGTTCGCTCAGTTGCTCCTCTACCGGGAAGGTGGCCAGCAAAACATCGGGTTCACTCCTCGGTGCCCCAGCGATGAGGTTCACAGCCGCCAAGATTTCGAGCCCACCATCCACTCGAGGCTCAAGCCCAACATAGGAACTGCCCTCGGATTGGCGGAGCTGGAAAATCAGCTCGTCGTTGGGGTATTGAGGAACGGCTAGCGAGGGATCCTCCGCGCTCGTTGCGAGGATTTGATCGTTGGTAGCCGCAAAAAGCGTTAACTCCACCGCTCCGCTGGCGCGTCTTAGGTCGCCCAGCTCACTCACGATATCCGCTCGGTTAGTCCCGGTGATCTGCTGTGCCATTTGGCGCGCGCTTGCCAGATTCTCCCGCATTTGCACATCGAGAGCGCTCCGGCTCAACTCCAGCGCAGTTTCCAGCCCTTCTTCGACCTCCAAACTAAACCAGCTGTCGATGCCTCGGTTGATAAATTGGAGCGAGAACGTATACACCACCAACAGGGGCACCACCGTTAGAACAACCAGCAACGTGACCATGCGCGCCTTGAGACGAACACCCGGTACGTGGCGGCGGTAGTCGCGAATCAGCTGCACCAGGTTTCCGATGATCAATAACAGCAACACTGCGATACCGATGACGCTCACCACCAGTATCCCGTTCTGCAGCTGCGATAGCGCGGCGGCATCCTGGGCTACCTGCGCGAACCAAATGAGCGCAAACAACCAGATCAACACCGCCGCAATCGCGGCCAGAGTGTTGATGGCTCTTTTCAGTCTTCCAGTTGCCATCTGTACCAGTCGCTACTTTGGGCAACATCACGACGCCAAAACGCCAGGAAGCGGAGGGGTCCCGGCATATCCTCAGTGCTCAGGAGCGCACGAATTCGAACGTCGTGATTCTGGTTCGGATCCAAGAGCGCTGCATCAATCAACGGCAGACGGGTGACCCGGCCTAGATCGTTCAACGCGGAGAAGAGCGTGGCAAACGTATTCTGCTCCCCGCTATTGAGGTTGCGTACGATGTAACGCTCACTCAGGGAGTGGTACTGAAGTTGGTAGCTTTGGCGCAGGTTGCCAACGTTTTCACCAGCCCAGAACCACCTAGGGTTGATGAATTCCACCTCCAGCTGGATTGTAAGTGGCACCGCCGCGTCCAACGCCTCGAGCGCATCCGACGAGAGCCGATACTCAATCCAGGTGTCGAGATAATAGACCCCGGATTCCAACGAGATGCTGGCCGAACGAACTTCAAAACCATCCGGATCGTCTTGCGCCTGAGCGAGGTCTAACGCCAAGGCAAAAACGGCTAGTCCAGCCAGCCACCAGGAGCAGCGACCGTGACTAGAACGTCCCGAGGACACTGTTTTGCTGCCGACCCGATACGAGAAACATGGGGCTATTCCGCCTTCTCCACCCAAGCATAGAAGAACCCGTCCATATTAGCCTCTCCGGGCAGGATCTGCCTGCTAGACCCGATCGTTGCAACGGGTCGGTGAATAGCGGGAGCTTCCTCGATAAACAGCTGAATCTGCTCCTGATTTTCATCTCTCGAGGTCGTGCAGGTCGAGTAGAGGAGCCGACCGCCCGGTGCCAACAGCGGCCACAGACCCCGAAGCAGCGCCCTCTGGGTCTTCGCTGCTCGTCCGATGTCCTCGGCGCGACGTAACACCTTGATATCCGGATGTCGCCGAATAACCCCCAGAGCACTGCAGGGCGCATCCACGAGAATCCGGTCGAACGGCCTCTCATCCCACCACTCAGCAGGCGCGGCAGCGTCTCCGTGGATCAACGTGCCGGTCAGCCCCAGGCGTCGGAACTCCGCGTCAACGACGGCAAGGCGGTCCGCATCCCGGTCCACAGCCACGAGTTCATTGATCTCCGGACAGGACTCCAGAATGTGTGCGCTCTTTCCCCCCGGGGCGGCACAAGCATCAAGGATCCGCATGGACGGCTTGAGATTGAGGAGTCCCGCCGCAAGCTGAGCGCCCGCATCCTGCACGGATACATGGCCGTCAGCAAACCCGGGAAGTGTGCTCATCGCCTGCGGCTCAGCCAACAAAACAGCGCTCGCTGGCTCTTCAGCACATTGTCCAGCGATGCCCGCCTCGCTCAGTGCCGCCAGGTACTGGCTCGTGGTAGTCCGCCTCGCATTGACCCTCAACCACATCGGGGGAGGCTTGTTGTTGGAGGCGATGATCTGTCGCCATTTAGCAGGCCATTCGGTCTTCAGCCGCTCGAGCATCCAACCCGGATGACTCGTCACCGCCTCCGAAACGCCGGCCATGCGCCGAGTCAGCTCCTCTCCTTCACGAAGAAATCGTCGCAGGACAGCGTTAACTAACCCCTTAGCGCTAGCCCTTCCGAGGCATTCCGCGGCCCCAACACTCGCCGCGACAGCTGCGTGATCAGGAATCCGCAGCCACTGCAGCTGGTAGAGACCCACCCGAATCAGGGCCGCCAACTCCGCGTCACGGCGTTTCAACGGCTTTGTCAGCAGCTGGCTTGCCTGCCATTGCAACCTGTGATGCCACCTGAGAGCGCCAAAACACAGGGCTCTGACCAGGGATGAGTCTCTTGGCGAAGACGTTTCGGACTGCCGAAGAACCGTTTCTAGGGACAGCCCTTCCCGCACTACGCTTGCATTGATACGCGAGGCAAGAGCACGTGCGCTCGCCCCTTGTGCCGTCGTCATCGATTGACGCTCAGCAGACAAACTGAGTGCCTTGCAGTCGGTACGCGTTCACATATTCCTCAGCTGCCATTGCCTTCTTTCCGGGTGACTGCAGCCGCAAGATGCGAAGCGCCCCCTCACCCGTAGCGATATCGATTCCGTGCTTGGTTGCCGCGATAACCGAACCGACAGACTTCGAGCACGCCCCCTCCAAGGCGATTGCCTCCCAGATACGCACGCGCCGGCCATCCATGGTCATCGTTTCGGCGACCGGCCAAGGGTTGAAGGCACGTATTCGTCGCTCGAGTTCTACCGCCCCGAGCGTCCAATCTAACGGCGCGTCCCGCTTTTCGATCTTTGGCGCATAGGTAACTCTGCCCTTTTCCTGAGGCGTCGAAGATAAATCACCGCACAGGATGCCCGGCAATAGATCACCTAACAGGTCGGCGCCTAGCTTTGCGAGTCGATCATGGAGATCGCCGGCACTCTCCGCGGGCTCGATCGCCGCGGACCGCTGACCATAGACGGGGCCAGTGTCAAGTCCAGCGTCAATTTCCATGATGCTCACTCCCGTCTCGGCATCGCCTGCCATAACGGCGTGCTGAATCGGTGCCGCCCCCCGCCACCGCGGCAGCAAGGATGCGTGCACGTTGATGGCACCCAGACGAGGCCACTCCAGGACCCAGGTCGGGAGCAGTAGGCCGTACGCAACCACAACCATCAGGTCCGGTTTCAGCGCACCATAATCGCCGAGGGCTCCCGGCTCCAGGGAGCTGGGCTGGCAAACCTCGAGCCCCTGCGCAAGCGCCTCTTGTTTAACGAAACTCTGAGTCAGCCTACGGCCTCGCCCTGCAGGTCGGTCCGGCTGGGTCAACACGACTGGGATCTCCACACCTGTGGACAACAGGGATCGCAGTGAAGGCACCGCAAAAACGGGCGTCCCTGCAAAAACGATCTGTGGAGCTGTGCTCATTCCCGGACAGGGAATCGCCGTGGGGCTCAGATAACCGGGGCCGAGATCGTCGCGGCGTCTTCCTGCACAGAACCACGCTTGGCCGTTTTTGTTAGCTTCTTTTTCAGACGATCGCGCTTCAGATCGGAGAGATAGTCCACAAATAGTTTACCCTCCAAGTGGTCCATCTCGTGCTGAATACAGATGGCGAGCAGTCCCTCCGCGTTCAATTCTGCCGGCTTACCGGTTTCATCCAGCGCCTTGACCTTGATGTGCTCTGACCGTGTTACCGACTCAAAGACGCCGGGCACCGAAAGGCAGCCCTCCTCGTAGCTGACATCCCCTTCGGCACTCAGGATCTCAGGATTGATCAAGCACAACGGCTGGTCACGATCTTCGGAAATGTCGATAACCAGGACCCGTTTATGAAAATTAACCTGAGTCGCGGCTAGGCCGATCCCCGGAGCGTCGTACATTGTTTCCAACATGTCCGCGATCAACGCCTGGATTTCAGCATCCACCTCTGTGACGGGTTCCGCACGAATTCGCAGTCGTGGGTCCGGGTACTTGAGAACTGGGAGAAGTGCCATGGTGGTTTGCCGGAAGTTTCGTGAATAACCCGCCGAGTTTACTTAACCCTCTAACTTTACGGGGATTGCAGTAGTTCCTCAGGCGCATTGTCAGGGGGGGTTCGGCTCCTGCGAACGCCACCGATTATAGCAGTTACGCTTGAAGAGCAAGCGAACAGCCGCTCCCCGGCGGAACGAACTATCGCAAAACTGTTGCACCCCACCCCAAACGGCTTCAGCATCCGCGATCATGAGCCTCGACTCATGGTTAATTCTGCTGCAGGCCGCTGAACCCAGTAGCCGATGGCCCGCACTGATAAGGGGTCAGAATTCCATCGAGCGCATCCTCAAACTTTCCCGCCAGGAGATCTTGCGTGCGGGACTAGGGGAGGCTGACTTCAAGAGGCTGCAGGCTCCTGATCGCGCACTCCAGAACACTTGGCGTGAATGGCTGGGCGCTGCACCCGACCGGCGGCTGATTACTCTCGGCTCAACAGCCTATCCCAGACTACTGGCAGAGTTGCCCGACGCGCCCCTGGCACTGTGGACAAGAGGTACGCGAACGGATCTGCTGAATAGCCCGCAGTTGGCGATGGTAGGGAGTCGTTCACCTACAGCCAATGGCCGCGAAACTGCGGAACGCTTTGCTCACTACTTCAGTGTTCGTGGCCTGACGATTACCAGCGGCCTAGCCACGGGAATCAACGGCGCGAGCCACCGAGGCGCACTTGCCGGAACCGCCGGCACCATAGCGGTAATGGACTCCGGTCCAGACCAACTCTACTCTAGTTCACTGGAAGACCTGGCAACAGAAATCATGGCCGACGGCGTTATCGTCTCGGAATACCCGCCGGGGACATCCGCGCACCGATACTATCTTCCCCAACGTAACCGGATCATTGCCGGAATGACCACTGGTACACTCGTAGTCGAGGCGGCAAGACGAAGCAGCTCTTTGATCACTGCACGGCTAGCTGGTGAGTATGGCCGTGAGATCTTCGCCATACCGGGTTCCATACACAATCCCATGACGAAGGGATGCCATCGTCTCATCCGAGATGGCGCCAAGCTCGTCGAGGACGCCGCTGATGTGCTTGTAGAGCTCGCACCACTTTTACAGATCACGGTCAACACCGACGAACTCTGTCTGCAATCACCCGAGGATAACTCCCACTCTCCCAGGAACGAAACGGGTTACGATAAACTGCTGGCTGCCCTTAAATTCGAGCCCTGCGGTATCAACGTCCTGGCTGCCCGCACTGAATTGACGGCAGCAGAGCTTTCCTCCATGCTCCTGCTCCTGGAAATGGAGGGGTTAGTAGAAGCACTGCCCGGCGGCCGTTATTCTCTCGCATCAAAGAGGGCTCCGTGAAAGAGACTGTTCTTGACGTTCTCATGTATCTGTTCGAATCTTTCGTGGACAGCGAAGACGAGCCCGAACCCGATCGTAATGAACTGAAAGAAGAGCTGGAGTGGGCAGGTTTCCGGGCGCGCGAGATCGACCGTGCGCTGGATTGGCTAGATGGCCTCAACGCTATCGACATCGATACCGATGCAGGCGGCCCGTGCCCAACAGCTGTCAGAGTCTACGACCGAATTGAACAGGAGCGTCTGGACCCTCACTGTCGAGGCTATCTTCTCCATCTGGAACAGGTTGGTATCCTGACGCCTGCTCAGCGTGAGCTCGTCATTGACCGACTACTCGCGCTAGGAACGGATGACATCGACATAGAGCAGATTAAGTGGGTCGTTATGATGGTCTTGTTCAGTCAGCCCGGCCAGGAACAAGCCTATGCGCGAATGGAGGATCTGGTTTTCGCGGACGACCCCGGCTGGCTGCACTGATTTTCTTATCCACCGGCTGAGGCGCGCGTCCGTGGTTATGGCGTTACCATGAGCAAGAATCTCGTCATAGTCGAATCCCCCGCCAAGGCGAAAACCATCGAGAGGTATCTCGGCAGGGACTTTCAAGTGCTTGCGTCATACGGACACGTTCGCGACCTCATTCCAAAAGAAGGCGCCGTTGATCCAGAGCATAACTTCGCAATGAAGTATCAGCTCATTGAGAAGAACCGGACGCACCTCGAGAAAATCGCGAAGGCCGTAAAAAAAGCCTCCGCACTCTATCTTGCGACGGACCCCGACCGCGAAGGTGAGGCCATCTCCTGGCATGTTCACAGCGTTCTAGAAGAGAGAGGACTGCTTGATGATAAAGAGGTAAACAGGGTCGTCTTCCACGAAATTACAAAGAGAGCAATTCAGGACGCGCTCAATAATCCACGGGAACTTTCTGAACATTT
The DNA here is from genome assembly GCA_964384125.1 of uncultured Gammaproteobacteria bacterium. Classification (GTDB taxonomy): domain Bacteria; phylum Pseudomonadota; class Gammaproteobacteria; order Steroidobacterales; family Rariloculaceae; genus UBA6522. The sequence continues at coordinate 13,562 of CAYLKA010000034.1, forward strand.
GATCAATGCTCAACAAGCTCGTCGTGCGCTAGATAATCTGTACGGCTTTAACCTGTCTCCGCTGCTATGGAAGTTAGTACCGGGGGCGAAGTCTGCCGGACGGGTGCAGAGCCCTGCGCTTCGTCTCATCGTCGAGCGCGAAGCCGAAATTTCTGCCTTCAAGTCCAGAGAATACTGGACCATCGGGGCCATCGCCGAGCATGAGAAAGAATCCATCAACGCAAGGCTTGCGAAGTACGGCGGTGAAAGAACCGAGCAGTTTTCGTTCACCGACGAAAAAACCGTGCGCGACGTCGAGCGGATTATTAAAGAGACCGCCGACGGCATTCTAACGGTCGCTAAGGTGGAGAAGAAGCAACGGCGGCGCAACCCAGCGGCCCCGTTCACGACCTCTACCCTGCAACAGGAAGCTTCACGCAAGCTCGGCTTCAGTGCACAGAAGACCATGATGACGGCTCAACGTCTCTATCAGGGAATAGATGTTGGCGATGAATCGGTGGGTCTCATTACCTATATGAGAACCGACTCGGTAACACTAGCAGGAGAGGCAATAGCCGAACTCCGCACGCTGATCGAGGAGCGCTATGGGCAGGAGTCTCTGCCGGACAAACCAAGAACGTATACGACGAAGGCGAGAAACGCCCAAGAAGCACACGAAGCCGTGCGGCCCACGTCAGCAGCGAGAATTCCAGCCGAGCTCAAGAGTCGGTTGGACTCAGATCAGTACCGCCTTTATGAGCTGATATGGAAACGCACTGTCGCATGCCAGATGAGCCCTGCGGTCTTCGACACTGTCAGACTGGACCTCATAGCGGGGAAGGCTCGCGAGGGGGATATCAGCTTCCGCGCTACCGGATCCGTGCTCGTCAAACCCGGTTACATGATCCTCTACCAGGAAGGTACGGATGACACACCGCAAAATGACCAGGATCGCGTGCTTCCACCTCTCAAGGAAAACGACCAAATCGCATTAAAGGAGTTCGTAAGCGAGCAACATTTCACAGAACCGCCTCCACGCTACTCAGAGGCAACACTGGTCAAGGCTTTGGAGGAATACGGTATAGGTCGCCCTTCAACCTACGCCAATATCATATCCACGCTTCGTGGCCGCGAGTACGTTGAGATGGAAAGCCGACGATTTATACCGACCGAAGTCGGCAAAGTCCTCAACCGATTCCTTACGGAATATTTCTCACAATACGTTGACTATGAGTTCACGGCACGGATGGAGGATTCCCTTGATGCAGTTTCCAGAGGTGAGGGTGAATGGATACCAGTCTTGCAAGATTTCTGGAAGCCATTTAATGGTCTCATAGAACACACTGAAACCTCGGTTACCCGCGAACAGGCCTCTCAGGCCCGGTCGTTAGGTGATGACCCGAAGACGGGCCGCCCTATGACCGTGAGGATGGCCCGCTACGGCCCGGTCATTCAGATCGGCACAAAAGACGACGAAGAAAAACCTCTATTTGCAGGTCTTCGTCCAGGCCAGAAAATGGATACCATCACCCGTGAAGAGGCTCTAGAGCTATTCAAATTGCCCAGGCAATTGGGTTCAACGCCTGACGGAGATCCCGTCTCAGCCAATATCGGACGGTTTGGGCCGTACGTGCGATACGGAGACAAATTCGTATCGATTAAAGAAGACGACCCTTATACGATTGCTTTACCGCGCGCGCTAGAAGTTATTGAAGAAAAAAAGATTCTAGATGCTAAGCGCCTTATCCAAGATTTTCCCGACGCGGGAATTCGTGTTTTAGATGGGCGCTATGGACCTTACGTAACTGACGGGAAAAAGAATGCGAGGGTACCCAAAGAAAAAGGAGAGGAAGCCGAAGCAATACGAGCAAGAGCGGAGAAGCTGACTCTTGACGACTGTAAGGCAATGATTGACGCCGCACCTGAACGTAAAGGGCGGCGCGGATTTAAGAAAGCTCGCGGGAAGAAAAAAACCACCGCCTCGAAGCGCACGACCACCAGCAAAAAGACACCTGCCAGGAAGGCCTCTCGCAAGAAGGCTAAGAAGGCCAGCCGCAAAAAGACCGCCGCAAAGAAATCAGCGCCGGAGAGTTCACAGACCAGCCCTGCCAAGGTCGGTGGGATCGACCCCGTCGAGGGTCCCGTCGAAGACAGTTAGACTCAGCTATTCGATTGCAATGGCAGGACACCCCCACGTGTCACCGATTCTCCTGGATAAAGCCGCCCGAATACTTTCGGCCGGCGGCCTCATCGCCTATCCGACCGAAGCTGTTTACGGCCTGGGCTGCCTTCCGGCGCGGCAGGACACCGTGGAGCGACTGCTGGCGCTGAAACATCGTTCCTGGCGAAAAGGACTGGCGCTTGTCGCAGCAGATCTCGAGCAGCTTGATCCGCTCGTCGTGTGGCCAAAGGGCGCCATACGCCAAGAGATCTTAGACAGCTGGCCCGGCCCCTTCACCTGGGTGCTCGAAGCGCAGCCGGGTACTCCTCAGTGGTTGAACGGTGGTCGCGAGACGCTCGCGGTCAGAATCACGGACCACCCTGTGGTACGCCAACTCTGTGAGCGCGCAAACGGCCCCCTAGTCTCAACGAGCGCGAACCGCGCTGGACGGCCGCCGCTGCGGCGCGCGTTGCACATCAGGCGGGAGTTTGGGTCGGAGCTGGATTTCATTCTGTCGGGGCCACTGGGAGGGCTTCAACAACCCACGACCATCAGGGACGGGCGAACCGGAGCTACCCTGCGAGCCGCGTGATATTGCAACCACACTGAACGTCGGACATTTCGAGGTTGGAAAGGCAGGATAAACGGGCGAAAATCCCAGTATTCCCTTAACTTGCGTGGCGGCAGATGGAAAGTGCTCAGACGCCGATGGACCAGTATGCAGTCGTCGGATACCCAGTAGAACACAGCCGTTCCCCTATGATCCATGGGCTTTTCGCACGCCAGACTGGGGAGAAAATCACCTATGCACTCCTCCCGGCCGAGCCTGATAATTTCGAAAGAGCAGTCAGAGAGTTCGCCGCTGCGGGTGGGAAAGGCCTCAACGTTACAATCCCCCACAAGGAAGCCGCCTGGAAGCTAGCCAACGAGCTGGGACCAGAGGCCGAACGGGCGCGTGCCGTCAATACGCTGTCGCTGCGCGCCACGAACCGAATACGCGGCGATAACACTGACGGAATCGGGTTCTTGCGTGACTTGACTCAGAATCACAAGGTTAACCTTAGCGGCAAGCGGGTGCTCGTCCTTGGTGCGGGCGGAGCCGCGCGAGGGATACTGCCGCAGATGTTGGATGCGGACCTCGGGGAACTCGTATTAGCCAACCGTACGATGGCTCGGGCGAATAGACTCGTCGAACTATTTGAAGCAGCCGAGAAAGTATCTGTCTGTTCGTTTACCGCACTAAATGACCACGCATCGTTCAACGTTGTCATCAACGCCACGTCCACGGGTCTCAAGGGCGAACTCCCACCGTTTCCAGCGAGCTGCCTGGACTCCAGCAGCTTTTGCTATGACTTGACCTACAGTTCGAAGCAGACTCCGTTCGTTCAGTGGGCGCAAGATCATGGTGCCGGACAAGCCGTACAGGGCTGGGGGATGTTGATCGAACAGGCCGCAGAGTCATTCGCAATTTGGCGAGGAGTCCGACCGGACACGGCTCCGTTGCTTCAACAACTCGCGACTCGTTAGAGCCACAGGAACTAGCGCATAGTCACCAGTTCTTCTGCACTCGTCGGATGGATTGCAACAGTATCGTCAAGATCCGATTTCGCAGCCCCCATGGATACTGCAACAGCGAAGCCCTGAAGCATCTCATCGGCGCCGTCACCAATTACATGACAACCCACGACCCGTTCGTCGTCGCCCACGGTGACGAGCTTCATCGCAGACTTCGGCTTGGCTTCTGTCAGCGCATGGTACATGGGCACGAATTCTGAGGAGTAAACCCGTACGGCCTCATACCCATAACGCTCTCGAGCCTCAGCCTCGGATAGCCCGACTGTACCAACCGGCGGGTGTGAAAAAACCACCGTGGGAATATTCTCATAGCTCAGGCGGCGTTCATGCTGATCGTTGAACACCCTGTCGGCAAGCCTGCGCCCGGCAGCGATTGCTACAGGGGTGAGCTGCGCCTGGCCAGTGACGTCACCGACGGCGTAGATGCCATCAGTGCTGGTGTTCTGATAGCCATCCACGACGACATAACCACCCGAGTCAGTCTGAACCCCAGCCAACGACAATTCTAGTCCGCTCGTTGTTGGAGACCGGCCGATTGCCCACAGCAGGCAATCAAACCCTTCAAATGTTCGCCCGTCTTTAGTAGTGAGAATCAGTCCGTTTTTCGATTCAACGCCGCTCGGGACAGCGCCAGTGATCATCTCGATCCCCGATTCCAGCATGTGCTCCATAAGGTGCCGCCCGAGTGTTTCTTCGAACGCTCGCAGCACACCATCGTAACGGATGAACTGTGCGACCTCGCTACCCAACGCACGGAAGACCCCAGCCAGCTCCACGGCGATGTACCCGCTGCCGATTACTGCCACGCGATTGGGCTGGGCGTCCAGTTCGAAAAACCCGTCGGAAGTGATGCCCAGTTCCGCCCCTGGGACTTCCGGGACTGTCGGAAACCCGCCTGTTGCGATCAGTATGTGCGCTGCCTTTAGTGTCTCACCGCCACTAATCACGATCTCATTTGGGCCCGCGAAGCGGCCCTGCGATCGTATCAACTCGATCGACTTCTTTTCGAGATTCCGCCGATAGATGTCGTTCAATCTTGCGACGTAGGCGTCGCGGCCTTTCTTGAGAACTGACCAGTCGTGCCCCTGCCGGGTGAGTTCGAAGCCGTAGTAACCGGCATCGTCGAAGGCACGGCCCAACTGGGCAGCATTCCACATCACTTTCTTTGGCACACACCCAACATTGACACATGTCCCGCCAAGACGAGCGGGCTCGATAACAGCAACACGAGCGCCGTACTCAGCCGCACGCTGCGCGGCCGCGAGACCACCACTACCTCCTCCCAGCACGATGAAATCGTAATCACTCACGGAAAACTTCCTGACTGATCCGGACGCGGAGCTTACCAGGAAAAATCCCGGTCACTGGAATTCCTGCGCTTTGCCGTACTGGTCAACGAAGCCGCCACACTGTGCTAGATTGCGCTCCTTTGGTTGGGACTCCCTTTGAAGAACCCTCTGCTAAAAAATGACGGACTGCCGGCCTTCAACTCTATACGGTCGGAGCACATAGAGACTGCAGTTCGCCACACACTCGAACAACAGCGGTCCGAATTGCAGCGCGCCGAGGGTGTCACCAAGCCCACGTTCGAGTGCGCCGAGGAGCTAGAGCTCATTCAAAACGCGATCCATAGAATGTGGGGTCCGGTCGCCCATCTGAACGCCGTTCTATCCACTCCGGAAATGCGAGAAGCGTATAACGCCTGTCTACCACTGATTACCGAGTTCGGCACAGAAGTGGCCCAGAGCGAGGCCCTGTACGCCCTGTTCTCTCAGTTAGAACGAGAGGTTGACCCAACGGAGAAGACGAAACTGAAACTTCTCTCTCACACACTCAGAGAATTCAGGCTGGCCGGAGTATCTCTTCCGACGCGGGCAAGGGCGCGATTCAAGACGCTAGTGAAAACGCTCGCGCAACACCAGGCCAGTTTCGAGCAAAACTTAATGGACGCCACGGATGCCTTCCAGCACCACGAGGCCGACGACACCAAGCTGAGTGGTGTACCCGAAACGGTGCTCCGTCGCGCGCGGGATCTTGCCGAGGCTCACGGCCAGCCCGGCTGGATGCTGACTTTGGATCCACCCACTTACCTAGCGATCATGTCGCACGCTGACAGCGAGGAGCTTCGCTCGCGGTACTACGAAGCATGGGTAACTCGCGCATCGGACCAGGGGCCCTTAGCCGGTCGCTGGGATAACCGTAGCCTGATTGAGGACATCACTCGGCTACGTCATGAGTCTGCCGCTCTGCTCGGTTTCGACAACTACGCAGAGCTTTCTCTTGCGACGAAAATGGCGGATTCGCCCAAAGAGGTCATGGAGTTCCTGCAAGATCTGGCCCAGAAAAGCAGGCCCCAAGCACAAGCTGAGCTCGAGGAGCTAACCGACTTTGCCGGAAGGCCCATCCTAGCCTGGGACGTCTCCTATTTTTCAGAGCAACTACGTGAGACGCAGCTTGGATTGTCTGAAGACGAGTTGCGTCCTTATTTTCCGTTACCGCGGGTGCTCGAGGGGTTATTCCGTGTGGTGGAGAAGCTCTTTGAGCTCAAGATTCAACCTCGAGATAGTGTCGAGGCCTGGCACTCTGATGTCACGTACTACGAAGTCATTAGCAACGACGAAACACCCATCGGCGGAGTTTTCACTGACCTGTTCACGCGTCCGAACAAGCGCGGCGGCGCGTGGATGGACGAATGTCTAGTCAGAAGTAAGCTAAAAGGTCTAAGTCAGCGCCCAGTCGCCTATCTCGTTTGCAACTTCAGCCCACCGCTCGGCTCAGATCCGTCGCTACTCACCCACGACGAAGTGGTCACGCTCTTTCACGAATTCGGGCACACGCTCCACCACCTTCTAACCGAGGTTGACTACCCTTCCCTGGCCGGGATTAACGGCGTCCCTTGGGATGCGGTTGAGCTGCCGAGCCAGTTTCTCGAGAACTATGCCTGGCAGCCCGACGTGCTGCCTTGGATATCCGGACATTATCGGACCGGGGACACTCTGCCCCAAGCAAAACTCGACAAACTCAGCGCCTCACGAAAGTTCCAATCTGGCCTAGCGATGATCCGTCAGATCGAGTTCGCCTTGTTTGATTTCCGACTCCACGTGGAATACGACCCTTCTAAAGGCTCGCGTGTGGAGGAGGTACTTGAGCGAACAAGGCGAGAGGTTGCTGTCATAGACGTACCACCGTTCAATCGCTTCGCCAATACTTTCTCCCACGTCTTTGGTGGTGGCTATGCTGCCGGCTATTACAGCTACAAGTGGGCCGAGGTACTTGCGGCCGATGCCTTCTCGGCTTTCGAAGCTTCAGGGACCTTCGACCGAGCGACTGCCCAACGTTTCCGAGCCAGCATCCTCGCAACCGGCGGAAGCAGGGACGGCCTGGATACCTTCAAGGAATTTCGTGGCCGGAGTCCGAGCTTAGAGCCTCTTTTGCGGCAGAGCGGCATTGAGCCTACCTGATGACAACAATTGCATCATGGAATGTGAACAGCCTCCGGGTCCGACTCGAGCAGGTAAGCGAATGGCTGCAGCGTGTCGAGCCCGACGTGCTCGGGCTGCAGGAAACAAAAGTGACGAACGAAAACTTCCCACTAAACGCCTTCGACGACCTCGGTTACAAGGCAGTTTTCAGTGGCCAACCTACCTACAACGGCGTCGCATTAATATCACGGCAGCCAGCGCAGGATGTAGCCACCGAGTTAGATGGCTTTCCGGATGAGCAAAAAAGGGTCTTAGTCGCCACTTTCGGCGAAGTACGTATCTTAAATCTGTACGTACCCAACGGCCGAAGCGTCGACTCTGAGGCATACGAATACAAACTGGAATGGCTCCAGGCGCTTTGTGCCCAACTTCGAAAGGAGCTCCAAAATCACAAACATGTCGTGGCGATGGGGGACTTCAATATTGCGCCTGAGGATCGTGACGTACACGACCCGACAGAGTGGGAAGGAAGCGTTCTTTGTAGCGCCAAGGAGAGGCAGGCTCTAGCCGAGATACTATCGGTAGGTTACAAGGATACCTTCCGGCTGTTCGATCACCAGGACAAAAGCTTTAGCTGGTGGGATTATCGCGCCGCAGCGTTTCGCAGAAATATGGGACTGCGAATAGACCTGATCCTAGCTTCCGATGCCATGAGCGCACGCTGCACTGCAAGTCTCGTCGACATCGAGCCGCGAAAACTAGAGCGCCCCTCAGACCATACACCGGTACTGGCTAAGTTCCGTGACGGCTGACGTTAACTTAGATGGCCGGATTCCCCAAGCCAGATACATTTTTTGGCATTGATGAGAAATCCTTATTTACTGGAGCACGTCACGGAACTGTCATAGCTGCAGATTCAGGACGAGCGAGATATGTGAATAGCATCGCGACAATCACGAACAACACTAACGCGCTCAGCGCTAATGACCAATGAATACCAATATATCCTCCTATTACGCCAATCGTGACGCCAGAGAATGTGCGCATGCCTAGAGATGACATGTTATAGAGACCAATGACGCGTCCGCGTATCTCCCGTGGTGCTCGTAGTTGAACCAATGTTTGCGCCATTGAGTTAAAGGATAGCTCGACAAAGCCGACCGCGAACAGCAGCGCTAGCGCAATTAAATAATTTGTTGATGCTGAGAATGCTGCAAGAAAAAAGCACCAGAGCATGGCCAAAATTAGGGCAGTTCTGGCTTTCGGTCGCAGTAAGCCTAGCGACTCTAGAACCAAACCTGCGAACAGCGCACCGCAGGCATCTGCTGCTAGTAGGAGTCCGTAGGTTAACCCTCCATTCCCGTGCCCTAGGTCATAAGCAAACTCTGGCATCTGAGGGTGGTAGCCGTTACCAATAAAAAAAGCCGCGCTGCCTCCAAGTAAAACCATAGTAACTACAGTGCGGTTTCCAGCTATAGCGCGCGCCGTTGAAAAAATATCTTTAAAACCACGTACGGTGCGCGCAGGTATCGGCTTAGTCTTTCTGAACTTGGGTCCATACGGCGCCTTCCAGAGCCAGATGACAAGTGGCAAATAGATTAAGGCATTCACAAGAATGCCATTTGCAGGACCTAGCACTAGCATGATTGCGCTACCAACGGCAGGACCCATCAGTAATCCCAGATAACGCCCCATGGAATTCAACCGAATAGCACTTTGAAGTTGTTCTCGACCGACGATTTCATGGACCAATAACTGAGTCGGTGGCCCCCAGAGCACCCCACCTAGGCCGTGCAAAATCAGCAACACCACCGCATGCCAAATTTCAAGAACATCGAATGTAAATAGCAGGCCCCATGCGACCGAGACCCCCATGAACAGCACCATGCCGATTTGAATCATGCGCCTCGGATCAAACCGATCAGCCAGCGCACCAGACCATACTGAGAACAAGAGGAAGGGCAACCAGTGTGAAATGATCGCAAACCCACCCAAGGCGGGAGATTGAAACTTTTCAAAGAGAACCCAGTAGCTAATGACATGCTCGATGGAGTCGGCCATCATTGCCATTGATGCAAGAATAAAATAGGCCCGATAACCAGGGTGCCGTAATGCAGCGAATGATCGTTGTGAGTCGGCTTGGGTCATTTAGGGCACATCACCGATTACCGGCTATCGCTGGGTCCGTCGAAGCCCGAATTCTGTACGGTGGCTTATGTAACTTAAAGAATGAGAAGTTCTTGAACGCTTGCGTGTCTTTAGCTGTCTGAAAAACTCTAACCTAAATCGATAACAGGTACTCTTTGCTCTGTTAGGAAATACTGATTGGGAACCCCGACACGTCTGGGCCAAGTTAAGAATATCGTTTTTATAATTTTTTCTTGTTTGAAGTCATTCCCAGTAGTTCCCCCTCACCAGCTAGTATTCTCCACACAGTATAGAACCTGCTGTGTATCCCGGACACAGTTCTGATATGGGGAAAAAGCCCGATAAAGCAACACGATCCCAACAACGGTGGCAACTGCAAGAACCAGATAGTTTCTTAATTGTCTATTATCCATCGGTTCTCCTAATGCTGGCGCGTTTAGTGCCTCTCAGAACTGGGGAGCCGCAAATCCCGCCCCTCAGATTCACCCCTCTTGACCTGTTCTAGACTATTTCCATAATAGAAACGATGCTCAATCTGCTCATCCCTTCTCTTAAGGGCTTAAGGGCGAGAAGGGAGCGTCACCCAATCCAATAAAAACCCATGAAGGGAGAATAGAATTATGACACCGAAAGAAATCGTTTTAGGTGGATATCAGGCATTTTCTATAGGAGACCTTGAAAGTCTCGGGAAAATTTTCCACGAAAATGCGGTGATTACAGTTAATGGCAATCACAAACGATCTGGAGAATACAAAGGTTTCGATGATTGGAGAGATAATTTTCTCTCACACCTACCCAGTGATTATCCAAATTTTGACCTGGAAATCCTACACGTCGTCGCAGAGGGTGACCGAGTACACGTTTTTGTTAAATACACAGCAGACAACCTAGATGCCAACGGCGTCCATATGTTTGTAGTGGAAAACGGTCTGGAAACCGAATTTCTGATTTTTGACGACACCCAAAAAATGGCAGCAGCGTTAGGAGATTGAAGAAAGCAGCGCAAACCTTTCGAAAGCCTACAGCCCTGCGCTTAAGTGCCAGCACCTAATCGTGCTCAATAAATGCGTCCTGGATAGTCGAGCTGAGTTCCTAACTTGATTTCAACCGTTTATTTCTCAACCGTGATTTTTTGGATCTTGAAAAAACGTGGGATCTCTGGAACTTTTCCCTTTGGGGAGTCTCTAAAACTACATAAATGCGTACATTGTTATCGAAAATATTTTTTCTTCTCCTTTTTGTCATGCTGACGGGGTGTGCCTCTATAGCGCCTATAGGCGAACCTCACTCAGTTCTTACAATAGATCGGATTCAAGCGGAAAGACAAAACTGCGTTTACCTATATGCCACAAGCAAACAAGAAAGTGGCTGGGGCACCTCAATGGCAACAGCTAACGCACTGACTGTATTAAAGAATCAGGCGATGATTGCCAATGGAAACGCAGTGGTAATTACAAGTATATCCTCTTGGGAGGGAAGCTATAGTTATTACTCTTCAGATTTGGTGAACGACTATTATGCAACTGATACGGTTAACGTATCTGTGGATGTTTACAAATGCGCAAAAAAATAAAAATTATTGAGTAAGAGAGAATTCTTGCGCGATATGAAAAAGTATTTTTATTTATCGCTAATAACTATTTTGACTGGCTGCGTAACAGTAGAACATAAAGAATTAGACCTAAACGCCCACTCTGTCAAAACAATCGATGAGATACAGGCAAGCAACTGTGTTTATTTGTTCTCAACATCAATAGAAGTAGAAGCATACGACTCAACCACTGCGGCAGCATATGCAATGGTTCAATTGAAGAATCAGGCTCTTATAACAAATGGAAATGCCATACGAGTTACTGATGTCCGTAATTCAAAAGAATGGGAATATGGATATGGCTATTCTTCTTACTCCAATGGATATGAGGTAGATGCCTCCCAGATTTCTGTTGAGGTCTATAATTGTCCAGAAAGATTTAAGGGAGATGACAAAGGGGAATTGGAAACAGCCACACTAGAACCTGGATCGGATGAATCGCACGAACGGTCCCTAGGGCCGCCGGTGCGGTGGTGAAAGATATTATGGTTACAGCCTCCCGGTGTTTCTGCAGTCCGGGACCTTCGGTGGTGTGGCGAAGATCGTTAACAAATGGGTTCTCCAAAATCATTCAACTGTAGCGGAGCGATGAATGCCTGTTCAGGATTTAGGTTTTCTTCGACGAGTTCACCATTTCTGAAAATCATTGTCCTTATCAAATTTCCGTCAACGGAGAACTCCTCCCTGAAACCATCCTGTACCCCGTATACGTAGTTTGTTCTGCTCGATAATCGACCGTTTCTGTCGAACCACTCCGAGAGGCCGTTTAATTCCCCGTCTAGGTAGTTCTGTCTAACCCATATTTGACCGTTGTCGTAGAACAGCTCAGTGAGGCCGTTTAGTTTCCCGTCTATGTAGGTTTTTCTACTCCCTACTCGGTAGTTTTCGTGGTACCACTCAACAATCCCAGTAAAAGGTTCTGCGAATGGTTGGTGATAAACAGCATCGTCTTTAATAACAGTCTCGACCTCAGGAATGACCTCCTGGGAATAGGAGTGAACGCTCAGAAGAGCTAGACAGAGGATGGAGAGAAGTCTTTTCTCTGTATCCATGCCTTGAAAACTATTCGACCGTGACCGATTTAGCGAGATTCCGAGGCTGGTCAACATCCGTGCCCTTCAGCAGGG